>CAJTQU010000017.1 GCA_910578665.1 uncultured Muribaculaceae bacterium | reverse complement strand
CACATTTTACTAAAAAATGTTGAATCTGACGGTCAACACTTTTCCGGACTAGACAATCGTCATGCGCCATCATTCATGATGTCAAGGTGATTTTGCTTTTTGACTATCTGACATTCACTCGATACTTAACAATCGGAACTAGCTGTGCTTATAGTATTTGTGGTGAAGTTTCAGACAACAATAGCCGAGCAGAGGCTCGACCATGAAAAAGTTGTGTCTTAATATTAACCCAACAGTATGGAAAACCCAGGTAAGTTTGCCCTCTGGAAATAATTTATTTACTCAGTTGTCTTTATATACTTAGGAGGAACAGGATAGATGATAGAAACATAATATGTCATCCTTAAAGGCGTTCCATTCATTTTACCTGGCTCAAATTTGCCTAATTTTTTGATTGCTTCAATGGCGGATTTCAGATAATCCTCAGGTACAGCCCTGTTTCTAATCACCTTTATTGAATTGGTATCTATTTGACCGTCCTCTGAAATAATGAACCTGACATTGGCACGGCCTTTGACACACTCCTGTGTTACAGGAGTAGTTTCTAAAATAGAGGTATATAGATCATTCAATAAGCCTTCAGTGTCTCCATTCAAATAGTATGGTTGCTGTTCGGGTTCGTAGAATACTTTCGACTCATCAATTTTATCATTTGAGGTCAAAGCCTTTTTATGCGTGTTGTCTTTGCTTTCCGGCGAAGGCGTTGATGAGATAAAGGGGAACTGATTGATAACAGAGCTTTCGCCCCCTCTTATAAATATCGCGCCAGGTTCCCTGAAAGTGATGGGAATACATAAATTTAAGTTACTCTTTCGGGGAGTAAAGTATTTCACGCGGAATTTGGGCAACGCATTTACAAGTCTTAATGCTTCTTCATTTGCAGACTCATTTTTACTCGGTTTCCTAATCTGTGGGTTGCTTATTGAGCCATCGGGATGAACGGTAAAGTTAACCATTACTCTTTCACAACCTTTGTATCCCTCGGGCACTTTGATATTGGCATCAATCCATTCTTTTAATTTTCCATTACCTCCGGGAAACTCACAGCGAGGGTCAAGATTTATAAAACGTTTCTTCATTTCCGCTTTAACTTCGGCAATGATTTCAGGCGAAACTGTCAGGAATAACGCTCGGTTGCCATACTCATCGTTTTTTACTTCCATCTTTTGAATGGAGCCAGCTGGCACCATATCAAGATAAGCCCCTGCAATCCATTCGTTATTGAGATAGCAGAATACGGTTTTGGTATCCTGTTCAGTAAGAGGGAACTGAATTTCTCTTATAGTGCTGTCGTTCATACAACAATTCTGTGCGAACGCTACGCACGACTGAATGATAATCAATGAAACTAAAATCAACTTCTTCATATAACCTATTTTAAACCTTAGCTCTGGGATAATTAAACGAAAAAATGGTCGAATCCGACGATTATCCGTACAAACTTCATAATATATATACATTTATCCAAGTACAAAATTACGAAGAAAATCAGAAAATGCAACTTATAGGTTGATTTATCTCTATCTCAAAACATTTTCTTCCGACAACACATTAAGCTGTTTATCAACTCGATATTGGGGCTGATTTATAGAGACTGACACGCGATCTCAGCAAGCCATCCATGTCAAACTTTTCCAATTCCGCCAAATCAGCCTCAATATTGCTCTTGTGAAAGAGCTAGACCTCGCATCCTTCCGTGAGCCGAAAGCGAAGTCTTATTTTACCGCTCGTCTTGATCGTGCGGAGGTAAAGAGTTTTCTTTCCATATGTGGTTGTGCATTTCAAAATACCGTTGTGCAAGTATCACGTTTTTGCACAACAAAAAGTGCGTTGAGATAAATTCCTATGGATTTATTAGCATTCAACATTATTCTAAATCACTGACACACTGCCCATTTCATTCAGATTCATTCGCCGTCATTCATAATTCTGAATCTTTCCAAGAACAAGTTTTTTATTTATGACTGTCAAATCTGACTGTCAGAGATTTTTTTGTTAACCAATGTAGCTATTATACATGTGTTATGGTTCATCCGATAAATATATAGGGAGCCAGTATCATGCCCTAGCAACCACCGAGAATAAATTAAGCATTGCTTTGTTTTCCGCAAAACTGGTATTTTATAACGCAATTTTGGTAATGAAGCCTAAAGGTCTTTTCAGTACTTTTGCAACGTTAATTTTTATCAGCAAATTCAAACATGAAAAGACTAATCCTCCCATTAACATTTATAATTCTCACTAGTAATAACAACATATCCATGGCACAAAACAAAATACACCAGACTGCCGGCCGCGACCTCCTCGGCGAGTTCGCGCCAGGTTTCGCACAATTGAACGACGATGTTCTGTTCGGCAACATGATCTGGAACGACACCACATTCAGTCTGCATGACCGCAGCCTGATAACCATATCGGTACTTGTAGGCAAAGGAATCACCGATGCCTCGCTCAAATCGCATTTGGAGCTGGGAAAGAAACATGGTATCACACGCCTTGAAATTTCAGCATTGCTGACACAACTAGCGTTATATGCAGGCTGGCCCAATGCTTGGGCCGCATTTAGAATGGCAAAAGAAGTATGGAACGACGACAATGCCTTCACCGACAAAGAGAGATTCCAACAGGAAATGATCTTTCCGATAGGCGAACCCAACACGACATACGCCGAATATTTCACGGGCAACAGCTATATAGCACACATCTCCAACTCGCAAATCACTTTCTCTAATGTTTCTTTCGAGCCAGGATGCCGAAATAACTGGCATATACACCATGCTGCCACCAAAGGCGGACAAATGCTGGTGGGAGTGGCCGGACGCGGATGGTACCAGGAAGAAGGCAAGCCTGCACGGCAGATTCTGCCAGGAACAGTAATACACATTCCTGCTAACGTGAAACATTGGCACGGTGCCGCGGCTGACAGCTGGTTTGCACATCTCGCGTTTGAGATTCCTGGTGAAAACACGTCAAACGAATGGCTCTCCCCTGTTAGCAACGAGGAATACAATAAATTGAAGTAAGCCTTTGTTATATTTGTATGAAACGCCCTAAAGGCATCACAACTCCAGAAACAGGATAATAAAATTAAACACAAAATGATAAGCGCTTTTCTACAACAATGGCACCTGCTCGGGCTAACTCTCGGATTGTGCACTTTCTTAGTAATCGGCCTTTTCCACCCGGTCGTGATCAAATGCGAATATTATTTCGGCGTAAGATGCTGGTGGTGGTTCCTTGTGCTCGGCATTGTAATGTGCGGCGTTGCCATCTGGGCCACCGACCCTTTTTGGTCCACGCTTAGCGGAGTGGTGGCATTCTCCAGCTTTTGGACAATAAAAGAAATCTTTGAACAACGCGAACGAGTACGCAAAGGCTGGTTTCCGGCCAATCCGCGCCGCAAAAAGCACTGAAGCAGGAACAGCCTGTTCCACCTGGCAATACCAAGCAACGACTAATCCTTTTTCTCGGACTCCTTGTCACAAATGCCGTCAGTCCTCCCTGCCATGCCGGGTTGCCTGGCGGCATTAAATAATACCGGATGCTCCTTTCGGCGGCGTGTGATTATACTGGTGACATAGACAGTGAAGATGGGAAACATCATCATGCCCAGTGCGGCAAGCAAAACAGCTATCACACGCCCCACAGGAGTTATCGAATCTATTGACGAGCCCACTGTAGTGGTATCCATACAGGCCCACCACAGTGCGTCCTGGTAACAAGTTATTCCGGGGTTGACTTCACGTTCAAACATATAAAATACAAGCGAACCAAAATATACTGTGGCCATCAGCGTGACCAGATAAGTCACAAATATACCCGTGGCACGGTTATATGTAAACCAACCCACCACGAATGCCAGTGCGTAGCCGCCACGCACAAGCGGTATGTACTGCAACAGATATACCACATTAGGAGGAAACTGCCAGTGCATACGGTAAATAATATATGAATACGGTATTGAAACAAGAAAAAACATAAAATGGGTAGCCAGATAATGCCATTTTCGCTCAGCCAGCACTAGCTCGGCAAAAAAATCGAACAGGAAAAAGGCACAGACCATTGTCTGCACATGTACAAAACGCGGCGTATTGAAGAAATCATCTCCATGGAAAGTGTCTATTGATATACTCACTATGAGAAACACCGACAAGGCAAGCATCAGGACATGCAGGACCAGATAGACACCTTTACGCGTGTTTCTTCTGAGCTTACCGGTATTATATCGCAGATATGCATCTCTTACATTCATGTTTTTTTATTTTTCAACACAAACGTTAACAACAATGTTCAGCACACATACCTTTGCACTACGCGCAATATCTCGGCTACAATACCATACAAATGTTTTTTAACAACAACTGACATCAGACACCTATAACATCCACTACAAATCTGACAATTTATTAAACCATATACTAACAACGACATTTCCCCAGCTATTATATGCACATATGTGCATATAATAGCTAAATCTAAACACTTTTCGCTGCAATATAAAAGCACCATACATACAGCTTAAAAAGGCACATAATTCTTTGCCGCACAAATGCTATAATCTAAGTCTCTTGGAAAGAGATACATTACAGCGTTCCGCTTGACAATGTTAATAATACAAGTGAAGACAAATGGTACGACCTGCGTATAACGGTCGAAGGCGCTAAAGGTGCCAGCCAGACACAGGTGCTCTCTCCTGCTTTCAGACTAGACACCTCGGGAGGCACACAGCAAAACATGTGTGAGGGTCTCTCGAACACCGCACTATGCGATGTCTACTCTATAGACGGCTGCATTGTGGCTCACAACGTAGCCGGTGTATCAAGCCTTACACTCAGAGCCGGAATATATATCGAGGTGAGAGACGGCAAAGCTCGCAAGATAGTGGTAAAATAACATTTACCGGCCATAACTGATAATCACAGAGCAGACACATAACCCTCTATAAGCGACCAGAGAGGCATTGCCATAACCAACAAATTATGACAATGCCTCTCTAATATTACATGAATAAACTTGCGGTTAAGGCAAAAATAACCGCAAGCGATTTCAACGCCTCGGAACATCAAGACACACGGACGCACTTCCGGCAAACCCGGGGATAGGAGGCGTTACCTTGGTCACCTTCACCACCACCCTGTCTATCAACGGCCACCTATCAAACAAGGCCCTCGATATACGGTGGGCCACATGCTCTATAAGAGCGGAAGGCCGGGAAAACTGCTCCGATACAACATCATAAATATCGGCATAAGACAATGTGCCTTCCAGCTTGTCAGTAGCACAGCCTGCCGGAGCAGGCATAGTGACTGCCACAGACACCCTGAATTCGTTGCCCACCTCGCGCTCCTGCGTCATAACACCGTGGCGTCCGTACAGCAGGACATCATCCAGTGATATGGTAAGTGTTTCCAACAACTTATTTAACAGCGATTTTATCTATACGGCGCTGGTGGCGTCCGCCTTCAAACTTAGCCTCAAGATAAGCATCGACTACCTTAAGCGCCATATCCTCGGTAATAAAGCGAGCCGGAAGAACCAGGAAATTAGCATTGTTGTGCTCCTTGGCCAATGTAGCGAGTGCCGGTTCCCAGCATAATGCCGCACGTATACCCTGGTGCTTGTTAAGGGTCATCTGAATTCCGTTACCGGTTCCGCACATCGCTATGCCGAAAGCGCATTCGCCATTTTCCACGGCGAGTGCCACAGGATGGGCATAATCCGGATAATCGCACGAATCTTCCGAACCCGTACCGAAATCTTCTACTTCGTACCCTTTGGCAATCACATACTCTTCGAGTTTCTTTTTAAGCTGGTAGCCCGCGTGATCTGAGGCAAATGCTATTTTTTCCATTGTACTAAAAACCTTTTTATTCCCCGGCTATAACGGGGCGTTATACAAATATTTACGCGAAGTTAGTAATTTTCTACTATTTTTTTAGTAATTTTGTGCGGATTTTGGCCGTTATGCACCACCTGTATGTGGCCTCCGCATGGCCATTATGACAGGGAGATACTGCATATCTCCCTGATATAACACTTATTACCCCATCCAAGAAGCGTATTCCCAAGATGAAATTTTTTAAAAGAATCTCTCTCATCACGACAACTGCGATAATGCTGGCAGGATGTGCCGGAACTAAAGACGTACAGTACATAAAAGACTTTCCGGCTGGCGTTACTTTAAATGCAAACAGCAACCAGGGTCTAATCATCGAACCCGAGGATCTACTCAATATAGTGGTTACAACCAAAGATCCGGAACTCGGAACCATATTCAACCTGCAACCGGGCACAGTAACTGCCGATATGCAAAGCATGAGCAGCAGCATGCGTAACAATGAACAAAGCATAGGTTACCGTGTGGACAGCCAAGGTGATATAGTATTCCCGATGCTAGGCACATTGCATGTGGCCGGCCTGAACCGCAGCCAGGTCGAATCTATGATCAAACAACGCATGATAAAAGAAGGTTATCTGAAGGACTTTTCTGTGCAGGTATCTTTTAAAAATGCCAAAATATCAATACTCGGAGATGTCAGACAGCCAGGTAATTATGATTTCAAAGATGACAAATATACTCTGCTGCAGGCCATAGCCGATGCCGGCGACCTGGCCATGACGGCAGAACGCACCATAGTGGTCGTGCGTGAGAAAGACGGTAAACGCCAGCTGTATAACGTAGACATGAGTAGCAAAGACCTATTTGACTCACCTGCCTATTATCTGCAGCAAAACGATGTCATATATGTGCTGCCTAATGACAAAAAAGCTGGTGAGAGCGATATTAATTCAAACCCGTTGCGACAGTTCAGCACATGGATGAGCCTGGTAACGTTCGCGACCTCGATGGTAACACTGGTCATAGCCCTTACTAAATAAGCCGATACTAAATTTTCGTATTACACCATACACATAAACCCTACTTGCGATATGGAGACAGAAGGAGCTAATATTCCCGAAAAAAACAAGAAGAAAGAGGGATTTGAAAATATAGGATTTAACACCAAAGACTTTCTTTCACTTCTGTGGAGAAAGAAATACTGGATTATACTATCGGTGCTGGTATGCACCGCAGCATCGCTGTACAATTACAGCCGCCAAGTCAAAATATATGGCAGCGAGGCGGATGTAATGCTTCTGTTTGACAACAGCGGCTCTTCACAGTCAAGCGCTGCGGCAGCCATACAGGAACTGACAGGGCAAAGCTCTTCAAATGTCAATTTCGCCAATGAAATGGAAATACTCCGGTCGCCGGCACTTATGGCTACCGTGATAGAAAGATTAAACCTGAATACTACATATACCACTGAAGGATTCAGCCACATGGAAGACCTATACGGTAAATCACCCGTATTTGTCAACTTCATGGAACTTTCGCCTGATACAACTGCCTCTTTTACGCTTCGCAAAGGACCGGAAGGACGACTGATCGCATCAAATTTCACCCTCAACGGCGTGAGCAAACCATCGAAAGCACTGAGCATTCCATTGGGTGCCGTGGTTAAAACCCCGATAGGAAATCTGGCTATAACACCTACTGCCGATTTCAGCCACTTTCCGGAAGTATTATATGTAGACCACAACTCTATTGACTCAATGGCGGGGGCAATGTCATCCAAAGTGACTACAACACGTTCAAACCATGAGAACTCGATAGTCAGGATCTCATTTTCTGATGTCTCGCAACAGCGTGCCACAGATGTTATAAAAGCCCTTATAGAAGGATATTCCGATCTCTGGGTAAACGAACAAAACCGCAGCGCGGTCAATACTTCCAACTTCATCAAGGACCGCCTGGCCATAATAGAAAAAGAACTTAGCGGCATTGACTCCGACATATCGCAAGTGAAGAGCGCGCACCAGGTGGCCGATTTCGAAGCTGCAGCCAGCACATATTACTCACAGTCGATGAGCTACGACACCCGTGCGTTTGAAACTAATACACAGTTGAGTATCGCGCAATTCCTGCGTGATTATCTACGCAACCACGATAACGATGATTCACTCATACCTGCCAATACCGGAACAAGCGGATCAATCGAGTCGCAGATTCAGGAATACAACAAGATGCTGATGAAGCGCAACGCGTTACTCGTCAACAGTTCCGAATCCAACCCCGTGATAGCGCAGATGAACGCCGATCTGGCCAACAACCGCAATCTCATCATGACCTCGCTTAACAATCTGATTTCCACATACCAGATCGAGGTCAACCGTGCCACAGGACGAGGCAATGACTTCTCAGGTAAAGTAAGTTCGGTCCCCGAGCAGGAAAAACAGATATTGTCTATCGAACGACAGCAGAAAGTGAAAGAAAACCTGTATCTATATCTGCTTCAGAAACGTGAGGAGAACGAGTTGGCACGCATGATCACTGTAAACAACACACGCGTAATACGTGCCGCCCATCCCACAGGCCCCATATCCGGTATGCTCGCAAAAGCCATCTATACCGGCATAGGTATAGGCCTTGCCATACCGCTGCTCATATGTTTCCTTATAATACAACTCAACACCAAAGTAACTCGCCGCAGCGACATGGACAACCTCTCAATACCTTTCCTCGGCGAGATACCACTAAGTCCCAGCCAGCTCAAAAAGGGTATGCGCAAAAACCGCGTGTTCAGCGGCAAGAAACGTTCGCGTGACGATGCAGATCTTGAAATGGTAGTGAAAGACCGTTCACGCAACTATATAAACGAGGCTTTCCGCATGATGCGCACCACGCTTGACTTCATGGCCGACTCAAACAAGGGCAGCCAGGTTATCATGGTCACATCGTTCAACCCCGGATCGGGCAAGACGTTCATCTCAATGAACCTCGCCCAGTCGCTCGCCCTCAAAGGAAAGCGTGTCATACTGCTCGACGTTGACCTGCGCCGCGCTTCAATATCCAAGAAAGCCAGTGCCGGAGCACAAGGCATCTCATCCTACCTGGTCGGCAAGGTCGACAATGTCAACGATCTCATAATGCAGCATGGCATGGGCAAGGGTGTAGATTTCATGCCGGTAGGCGCAATACCGCCAAACCCCGTGGAATTGCTACTTACGGACAAATATGCGACTCTCATCAATAAACTGCGCCAGGAGTATGACTATATCGTACTCGACTGTCCTCCTTACGACCTGGTGGCAGACACGTCCATTCTCGCCCGTGTGGCCGACCTCTCAATATTTGTGATCCGTGCTGGTTTGTTTGACAAGTCAATGCTGGCAGACCTTGAGGACATCTATAACCGGAACAAGCTTCCGAACTTGTCTATAGTCTTCAACGGTGTAGATCCACGCAGGTCATATTACACCAAGCGATACGGCTATCACAGCTATAGCGGATACTACGGAAAAGAAGATGCCGATAATTAATTCCGGACACTCTCTGGTCTGACTGATATATTTTACTATGAAGATAGCTATTGTAGGCACCGGATACGTAGGACTGGTAACAGGCACCTGTTTCGCCGACATGGGTATCGATGTGACTTGCATCGATGTTGACAAAGCCAAAATAGAGGCGTTAAAAGCCGGACGCATCCCCATTTACGAACCCGGGCTTGAAACACTCGTCTCAAAAAACCACAAAGCCGGACGCCTGCATTTCACAACACGCCTGGAAGAGGTGGTTGACAATGTAGAGATCATTTTCAGCGCGGTAGGCACACCTCCAGATGAAGACGGGAGTGCCGATCTGAGATACGTACTCGATGTGGCCCGCACCATAGGCGACTGCATGAACAGCTATAAACTCATAGTGACAAAAAGCACTGTCCCTGTAGGTACGGCTGAAAAAGTACGCCGAGTAATAAACGAACGTCTAGAATTACGGGGAACCGCCATAGAATTTGACGTGGCATCCAATCCGGAGTTTCTAAAAGAGGGGGCGGCAATAAAAGATTTCATGAGCCCCGACCGGGTAGTCGTGGGTGTAGATTCCGACCGAGCCAGAGAGCTGATGAAGAAGCTCTACCGCCCGTTTCTCGTATCTTCAGACAGACTACTGTTCACCGACATTCCGTCGGCAGAAATGATCAAGTATGCAGCCAATGCCATGCTGGCCACCCGTATCTCGTTTATGAACGACATAGCGAACCTGTGTGACCTGGTAGGGGCTAATGTCAACATGGTGAGAAAAGGCATCGGTAGCGATGCGCGCATAGGTACAAAATTCTTATATCCCGGCTGCGGCTACGGCGGTTCCTGCTTCCCGAAAGATGTGAAAGCCATAATACGCACTGCCGCGCAACACGGCTATAAAATGCGCGTGTTACAGGCTGTGGAAGAAGTAAACGAATCCCAAAAAGGTCTCTTATTCGAAAAACTGTCCCGACACTTTAACAACGACCTCAAAGGCCGCAGAGTAGCTCTCTGGGGGCTGGCATTCAAACCGGAAACTGACGATATGCGCGAAGCGCCCGCACTGGAACTTATATCGCGCATGCGCGATGCCGGCATTACTGTAAGGGTCTACGACCCCGTGGCTATGGACGAATGCCGTCGCCGGCTTGGTGGTTCTGTGGAATATGCACGCGATATTTATGATGCAGCCCTTGGCGCAGATGCCGTGATGCTGGTGACAGAATGGAAAGAATTCCGAATGCCGTCATGGCAGGTCATACGCAAGGCTATGAATACCGACAGCGGCAACCCTCCCGTATTCGACGGACGAAACATTTACGACCGGGCCGAACTGCGACAGGCAGGATTTGAATACTACGGTCTTGGCAAATAAGAACCTTAACGCTGCGCCAAGTAGCTAAACACTAAAAATCTGATGAAAGGTATAATACTGGCCGGCGGAAGCGGAACACGCCTCTACCCTATCACAAAGGGTGTAAGTAAGCAGCTGCTTCCCATCTACGACAAACCGATGGTATATTATCCGGTTGCCGTACTAATGAATGCCGGTATACGCGACATACTTATTATATCAACTCCGGAAGACCTGCCATCGTTCCGCCGCCTGCTGGGTGACGGCAGCGACTTCGGAATAAGTTTCTCTTATGCGGAGCAGCCACGCCCGGAAGGATTGGCACAGGCATTCATAATAGGCCGCGAATTTATTGGTGATGACAGTGTATGCCTTGTGCTCGGTGACAACATATTCCATGGCGAGGGCCTCACAGAAATGCTCAATGATGCCATCCGCGCTGCGGAGACCGACAACAGGGCAACAGTGTTCGGATACCGTGTGGACGATCCACAGCGCTACGGCGTGGTCGAATTCGCACCAGACGGCACATGCCTCTCTATCGAAGAAAAGCCTGCGCAGCCTAAATCCAATTACGCAGTAGTGGGACTATACTTTTATCCTAATGACGTAATCGATGTGGCTGCCGGCATACGTCCTTCGTCACGAGGCGAACTGGAAATAACATCGGTAAACCAATACTATCTCGGCGCGGACAGGCTCGGCGTAAAGACTCTGGGCAGAGGTTTTGCCTGGCTTGACACCGGCACACACGATTCTCTGGCTGATGCGTCGATTTTTGTAGAAGTAATAGAAAAACGCCAGGGACTGAAGATAGCCTGTCTCGAAGGCATCGCTTACCGCAACGGCTGGATATCAAAGGGCAAAATGCTGCAATTAGCACAGCCTATGCTACAGAACCAATATGGCAAATACCTGCTCAAAGTAGTAGACGAACTCGACAAGGAGAAAAATATCTGACTATGGAATACATAAATACACAAATACCGGGCGTGGTCATACTCAAGCCCCATATCATAGGTGACAGCCGGGGATATTTTACAGAGACTTTCCGTCAGTCAGAATTTGATGCCCACGTGCGGCCGATACGGTTCGTACAGGAGAATGAGAGTTGCTCGGTCCGCGGTGTGATACGCGGACTGCATTTCCAGCGAATGCCATACAGCCAAAGCAAATTAGTGCGATGTGTGCGCGGCCGCGTGCTTGATGTAGCCGTCGATTTACGCAGCGCCTCCCCTACTTTCGGCAAACATGTCGCAGTAGAACTGTCTGATGACAACCACCTGATGCTCTTCATACCGCGAGGATTCGCACACGGCTTCTCGGTGCTTAGCGAAAGCGCCACATTCCAATACAAATGTGACGCATATTACCATCCGGAAAGTGAGGGCGGCATTGACGCATTCGACTCCTCGCTGGATATAGACTGGCGCATAGAGAAATCCGAAGCCTTGGTTTCAGCCAAAGACAGCTGCAGACCGCGGCTGTCAGCCTGCAAAGATTCAATATCATTCAACGGCAATCTATATGACTTCCTTTAAACGAAATATAATGGTTACAGGAGGAGCCGGTTTCATCGGCTCCCATGTGATACGCACATTAATAAACAACCACCCCGACTACAGGATAGTCAATGTGGACAAACTAACGTATGCAGGCAATCTGGAAAACCTGCGCGATGTTGAAAACGCCTCCGGCTACCGGTTCGAACGAGCCGACATATGCGATTATAACAGAATCTGCGAAATAATCGACCATTATTCCATAGACGGCATAATCCACCTTGCAGCAGAAAGCCATGTAGACCGCTCGATAGTAGATCCGTTCACATTTGCCCACACGAATGTAATGGGAACTCTCTCGCTTCTACAGGCTGCACGCACACGCTGGGAAGCCTTGCCTGACGGCTACAACGGAAAAACATTCTACCACATATCTACCGACGAGGTGTACGGGGCACTACCGGCAGACGGAGGATTTTTCACTGAAGAAACACCCTACTCGCCACATTCACCCTACTCGGCATCAAAAGCATCGTCCGACCATTTTGTCAGAGCATACCATGATACCTACGGCATGCCCTGCATCATCACAAACTGCTCCAATAATTACGGTCCTAACCAGTTTCCCGAGAAACTGATTCCGTTATTCATAAACAACATCCTCCACCATCGTCCGCTGCCTGTATACGGAGCCGGCCTCAACGTGCGCGACTGGCTATATGTGGAGGACCATGCGCGCGCCATCGATTTAGTATTCCACAACGGGCGCGCCGGAGCCACATACAACATAGGCGGATTTAACGAGTGGCGCAACATCGATCTTGTACGCCTGCTAGTGAAAGTGACCGACAGACTGCTCGGACGCCCCGAAGGTGATTCTCTGCCTCTGATTACATTTGTCACCGACCGCAAAGGCCATGATCTGCGCTATGCCATAGACAGCACGCTCCTGTCCCGTGAATTAGGCTGGACACCGTCGCTACAGTTTGAAGAAGGACTTGAAAAAACCGTGCGCTGGTATCTGGACAATCCGGAATGGGTCGGAAATGTAACCTCGGGCGAATATCAAAAATATTATGAGACCATGTACGGGTCACGTAAAAATTTATAAGCTGTTGAACGAATCTATAGACAAATTATGAGCCAATCACGTATTCTTCTATGTCTCGCCCATATGAGCGGCAACGAAATTAAATATATAAATGAAGCGTTTGATGACAACTGGGTAGTGCCGCTAGGGCCTAATGTGAACGGATTTGAACTCGACCTGGAGACTTACCTGAACCATTCAACCGAACCGGCTCCGCAGATGCACAAACATGTGGTGGCACTATCGGCAGGAACAGCCGCGATACATCTCGGCCTGGTGCAACTCGGCGTAGGCCGCGGTGACGAAGTGATATGCCAGTCTTTCACCTTCTCGGCATCGGCAAATCCTATCCTGTACCAGGGTGCGACACCCGTTTTCGTGGATAGCGAACCGGATACATGGAATATGTCGCCCGAACTGCTCGAACAGGCCATAATCGACCGTAAACGTGTGACAGGCCGTTATCCTAAAGCAATCATAATAGTCCATCTGTACGGTATGCCGGCCATGATGGACGAACTTATGTCAATTGCCGACAAATACGGCATTCCAGTGCTGGAAGACGCTGCCGAAGCCCTCGGCTCACGCTACGGGGGACAATGCTGTGGCACCTTCGGACACTACGGCGCACTCTCTTTCAATGGCAATAAAATGATCACGACCTCCGGGGGCGGCGCCCTGGTTGTTCCTGGCGAAAAAGAGAAAAACGAGGTTATGTTCTATGCCACACAGTCCAGAGAGCCATTCCCTTATTACCAGCACGAAAAAGTGGGCTATAACTACCGCATGAGCAATATATGCGCAGGTATCGGACGAGGCCAGATGACAATCCTTGAAGAGCACATAGCACACCACCGCCATGTACACGCCCTCTATGCTGAAGCATTTGCAGATATGGAGGGAATAGAATTGTTTTCTAACCCCTCGGACAAATGGGACTCTAATTATTGGCTGTGCAATATAGTAATCGACAAAGAGGTTACCGGGTTTGACTACGAAGAACTGCGCCAGGCACTCGACCATGCAGGCATAGAGAGCCGTCCGTTGTGGAAACCGATGCACCTGCAACCTGTGTTCAGCAACTGTCCGGCATATACTAATGGTGTAAGCGAGAGCCTGTTTGCAAAAGGCTTATGCCTGCCTGCAGGACCATGGGTGAGCGATAACGATATAGCCCGGATAATACAGCATATCAAAGACGCCTACCGCCGATGACTCCCGAACAAAAATGCAGGTACAGCCGCAATACCCTGATGCCTGAGATAGGCGCAGAGGGGCAGTTGCGGCTGCTTAATTCCCATGTGCTCGTAGTGGGAGCCGGCGCTCTAGGCTCTATAGCCTCTATGTATATGGCGGCCTCAGGCACCGGCCATATCACCATACTGGATTTTGACACAATCGATGTGTCAAATCTGCAACGGCAGCTATCGTTCACTACAGGACAATGCGGCATGAAAAAAGTAGAGGCCCTGGCCATGCGTCTGGCGGAAATAAATCCGGACATCAGCATAACCCCTGTCGAAACACTATTAACCACGGATAATGCGGCGTCTCTGATAGAGGGTCAGGACCTGGTGATCGAGGGCAGTGACAATCCTGCCACAAAATACATAGTCAGCGATACATGTCGGCAGCTCGGTATCCCCTGCGTACTGGGCGGCGTAGCCCAATGGCAGGGACAAGTAATGTCCTGGGCTCCGGGCTATCCATGTTACCGCGATATTTTTCCGGAAGCAGCCGGCGCAGGCGGATTTACACCATGCAGCATAGGCGGCGTGCTCGGTCCCCTGCCAGGCATAACAGGCTCTGCCCAGGCAGCAGAGGCGATAAAAATTCTCACTGGTGCTGGCCACCCCCTATACGGTCGCATGCTTCTATTCGACACACTAGATGCATCCTCCAGAATACTAGATCTATAAATAACCAGAATAAAACAAAACCACTATCCCTAAGACAAAGCAAGCGTCCGAAAGGTGCACCTTTCGGACGCTTGCTTTGTCTACACATTTATCATTCTTTAGTAAAAGGCGGCGGAGTACCAGGGTCTTCGGTGTCATCACCTTGCGTAGAAGCAGTCCCTTGTTCTTCTTTCTGCTGTGCGTCGGGCAACAGATTGCCTTCGGCAGCCGTGCCGGCCTCTATCTGCCTGGCCCTGTGTGTAGCCAGCGTCTCGTCTGTGCGAGATTTCCATGGACGCGGACCGAGCACAGCCAGCACATCATCATGATATATTACTTCTCGCTCGATCAGCATATCACGTATCTCATTATGCTGGGCACCATGCTCACGCAGTATCTCGCGCGCACGATCGTACTGCTCGTTGATTATACGCTCCACCTCTTCATCAATCACTTTCGCTGTAGCCTCGCTATACGGTTTGTTAAAACCGTAAGTCTGGCCAGTGGAATCATAGTAATTCAAGTTGCGCAGACGCGGACTTGCGCCGTAATACATAACAAGAGATAACGCCAGCTTCGTGGCTTTCTCAAGGTCGTCACTCGCACCTGTACCAACTATGCCGGTAAATTCTTCCTCGGCAGCACGACCTGCCACGAGTGTGCATATTGTGTCAAGCAACGACTGCAACGGAGTATAATGGCGCTCCTCGGGAGCATACATGGCATACCCCCCGGCACGTCCGCGCGGCACGATAGTAACTTTTACCAACGGATTGCCGTACTGTATCAGCCAGCTTACAGTGGCATGACCAGCCTCATGTGTGGCAATAGCCATCTTCTCTTCCTTGGTGTAGACAGTCGATTTCTTCTCAAGACCTCCGACAATACGGTCGATAGCCTTGCGAAAATCTTCCATATCCACACTCATGGCATTATTACGAGCGGCAATAAGGGCCGCCTCGTTACATACATTAGCCAGATCGGCTCCTGAGAATCCGGCTGTCTGCCGCGCTATCTGCTCCACATTCAGCGAAGAATTGACTTTAATATTCCTCAGGTGAACATTAAGGATCTCCACACGGTCTGTAAGTTCAGGCAGATCAACATATATCTGGCGGTCGAAACGCCCCGGACGCATAAGGGCCTTGTCGAGCATGTCGGCACGGTTTGTAGCCGCAAGAAGAATAACGCCGTTATTGGAGCCGAAGCCGTCCATTTCCGTAAGCATCTGGTTAAGCGTATTCTCTCGTTCGTCATTTGAACCCATGCTGGGATTCTTGCCTCTGGCACGTCCCACCGCGTCAATCTCGTCAATAAAGACTATACAGGGCGCTTTTTCTTTGGCCTGCTTAAAGAGGTCGCGCACACGAGCGGCGCCCACACCCACAAACATTTCGACAAAATCTGAACCGCTCATAGACAAAAACGGCACATTCGCCTCGCCTGCGACAGCCTTTGCCAGAAGGGTCTTACCGGTACCCGGAGGGCCTACAAGCAGTGCGCCGCGCGGAATTTTGGCACCCAGTTCTGTATAACGCTGCGGATTCTTAAGAAATTCAACAATCTCCTGGATTTCCACCTTGGCTTCAGAAAGACCGGCAACATCTTTAAAGGTAACGTTAGAGCCGTTTGTTTTATCAAAGACCTTGGCCCGCGACTTGCCGACATTGAAAATACCGCCCGGGCCGCTACCTCCGCCATTCATACGGCGTGACATAAAGACCATAAACAATACAAAAATGAGTATCGGGCCGAAATACCAGAATATCTTCATGAAATCCGAACCGTTCTCAAATTCATACGGTACCGTAGGCTTTCCTTCCTCCCGGAGCGTATTGTTGATTTTGCTCATCTTGTCGTCAAAACGCTCGGCAGAAGCCGCCTGTGTCTTGATTTCCGCCCCTACGTCATGTCCGTCGGGAGGTGTAAGTTTCAGCTTCTTAGCACCTTGTTTTGTGAGTGTGCCGGTAATTGTGGCGCTTTCGCGGTTTATAACCACTTTTTCCACATTACCCTCCTGCACCTGGGTCAGAAATTCGTCCTCGCCCATCTCTTTGACTATGGTGTTGTCCTGAAAATTATACAGTGCGATAAGCGATATAATAATCAGGGCATACATCCAGTACATATTGAGCATCGGACGCCGCCCTTTCTGATTTGGAGATTTAGGGCGTAATGGTTGTTTGCCTATTGCCATAAAGTTTGCTTGATGTATTAGGTTAAGTACAAATGCCGGTGTGCCGGCCCAACATGGCGGATACGTTCAATACCGGTGACGGCCCATGAGCCGACCCGGTTCAATCCAAATCATCCACCGTAGTTATAACACCGTCACTCCATAATTGTTCAATGTCATAGAAGTTTCTGGCTTCAGGCACAAAAACATGCACCATAAGATAACCATAATCTATTACTATCCAAGTAGAGTTGCGATAACCGTCATAATTAAACGGCTTCTGCCCCGTTTTCTCCTGCACCTGGCCACGCACACAGTCGGCTATCGCAGCCACCTGTGTAGGCGTGTTGCCGCTACATATCACATAGTGCGTGGCAGATGACACATCAAGGCCCGACATGTCTATAAGCGTTATGCCGCGTCCTTTTCTGTCCTGTATGGCAGCTATCACGGCATCAATCAAATTGTTCTCGTCTGGTTGTGGCATAATATATTAAAAATTAAGAAACTGCGCCCGGGTCATGTAAGGCGCGGGGCAGTTCCAGTATGTTGTTACAATTTTAAGTATGTCATCAGAAAGGCAGATCGTCCTTCTCATTGGCCCCTCCCATAGGGTCACCGAAGCCGCCTTGTGGGGCAAAGCCGCCCTGCTGCGGCTGGCCGAAGTCTGACTGGCCGAAACCAGGCTGGGGCTGCTGGCCGAAATCGGCCTGTCCCATAGGAGCCGCGCCTTTCTCTGCTTTCCAGCCACGGATATCAGTATACCAGCGACCGTTGAATTCGCGACTCTCGATATCGAACGAAACTGTAACCTCGTCGCCTATAGCCAACGGGAACTGGTCTACGCGGTCGCCGAAGAAGTCAAATTTCACTTTGCGAGGAAAACTGTCGTGCGTCTCCAGCACATATTCCTGTTTCTTCCATTCGCGGCCAGCCTTGCTTGTACCGCTCTGCAGCGGCAGTACCGCTATTATCTTTCCAGATACTTCCATTCTTGGTTTTATGTAATATATGATAGTTATAGGTCTGGCAAAGGGCATAACGCACCGCAATCGCCAAACCGGGTGCGAAGTTAGCTAAAAAAGCCCATATTTCAAAAAAGCGTGATAAATAAAATCAAGCCTTGCGCAAATGCAGAGCACACCAGTTATCACGCGTCCTGCTGTCTGCCACCACAAGTCCCAATGGTTTGGCGGCAGCCTGTATCATAGGCACATCCTGCTCATAAAAACCACTCAGCAACATATGCCCTCCGGATTTCAGGGCCTTGGCATACAATTCGATATCCGCCAATACTATATTTCGGTTAATATTGGCCATAAACAGGTCTGCCGGCGCCTGTGACGGGAGCAAAGAGGCATCGCCAGTAAGAACGACAACATTGCTCCGGTTATTAAGCATGAGATGCTCACGGGCATTGTCAGCAGCGTCGGGATCAATCTCTATACCCACGGCTCGCCGCGCACCGGTCATAGAACATAATATTGCCAGAATTCCCGTGCCCGTGCCCATATCCACCACATCAGCACCCTGTAAGGGAAGCGACAGTATATATTCTATCATGAGCGACGTAGTGGCGTGGTGACCCGTACCGAACGCCATTTTAGGATCAATAACTATATCATACCGGGCAGTCGGCACATCGGTATGAAAGGTTGAATGTATGACACATTCGCCACCCACTATTATCGGCTTAAAATAATTCTTCTCCCATTCCTCATTCCAGTCTTGTCCGGGCACAAGTTCGTCATGCACATCGACAACAGCCTGCACAGGAAAGCCGTCCAATATCTCTGTAACGGCATTAGGATCGTAGAGATCCGCAGCTATGTACGCAGAGAGACCTGTGTCATCAGGTACAAAAGATTCATAACCGGCATCGGCTAAGAAAGCGGCCAAAAGGTCAGTGGCAGTCTCGGTACATGGCTCCAGGTCAATACGAAGATGGCGATAATCTGTCATATTAATATTATCTTTTGCAACGTTTTTTATTAAAGAATCCCATTATGCCCCTTACACTTTTGAAAGCAGAATATCCCATCAGTGCATAATCTATAAAACTCAGTCCTCTGAGCATTTTACCCAGAATGCCCGACGAGTTGTTGCTGTTCAGGGGCGACTCGTTAATCATTGTCTGCAGCTCGGCCATAAACTGCTCTTTTGTAAATTCTTTCTGTAGCGTGGCCATCGCCATGCGGTAACGCAATTCGTCTATCGTGTAACCTTTAAATTTTTTTACCGGGTCAGGCGCGGCAACCACTTCGGTTTGTTCTGTCGTAGTACTCATATAGTGTAACTATAACGCTATTGCAGGTTAATTATTTCTGTTGTCGTTTTTGAAAATAATCTTTGAGACAAGACGCGAGATCGGATTAAGGATCAACGGCTTGCGCAATAGATATAGCAGCAGGAACAATACGGCGATACACCCGGCCACAGTCAGATGGGCAAGAGCCGGACTCATGATTGTGCGGAACAACGATGCCGCGCTGAAAGCCAGAAAAAGCACCAGAATACCGCCGGACAACAATCCTATCAGGCCGAGAGCCAGACCGCCGAGCAACAGTGCCACCCTTTCTGCCAGAGAGTATTTTGCCACATCTATCTGGAACGACAGATAGCGTTTAGCCACAATATACAGTTCCTGCAGCTGCGCACTGAAATCACTTTTCATATCACGGGAATAAATATGGATAAAGACACCAAAAGCCGGCCAGGGCTATGCCCCGGCTGGCCTGAACATCTCCTATATGCGGAGAGTGTGCATTATTATTTCTCGATAGCGCCGGCAAGTTCTGCCACCAGCTGGTCTACCTCGCTGTCATTCAGCTTGACTCCTTTTCTGCGCAATATCTTGCATACGCGTTCGCGCAAGTCAGAGCCCTTGGCGGGGGCAAACAATATGGCTGCGCCGCAGCCTACGATAGCACCGCCCAGAAATGCGTAAAGTACTCCTAAATTTCTCATAACAATTCTGTGTTTTTATTGATTAGATAGTTGCGTCCAGCTGGTCTTCGATCTCTTCTATAAGTTCGTCCATTTTGCCTTTTTTAAGCACGATACCCTTGCTGCGCAGGATGTCGGCAATTTTAGTACGGGTATCAGAACCTTTGGCAGGGGCAAAAAGAAGACCTACGGCAGCTCCGGCAATGGCGCCGCCAATTACTGCAAATACTACATGGATGGGTTTCATAATCTTTATCTGTTTTAATTAAAATTTTCAATCTATGTCTCTATAACACGGCTGACACACTAATGGTTCTCCAAAGTTAATATTTTTTTCACACCCTTGCAAGCGTTCATTAAAAATATATGAATAATACATAAAATTATCTGTTGCAGCACCTCGGATTACACAGATTCGGAAAATTGGCATTAATTTTGCAGACTAATCCTGTTATGATGAAGAATTCCAACACACAGAGCAGCACAAGCGCCCCAGACAATATAGTGGTTAAGGGGGCACGGGTGAATAATCTGAAAAACATAGATGTAGAAATTCCCCGTGGAAAATTGGTCGTTGTCACCGGAGTGAGCGGCAGCGGCAAGTCTTCACTGGCTTTTGACACTCTGTACGCCGAAGGCCAGCGCCGTTATGTGGAAAGCCTGTCTGCATATGCCCGCCAGTTTCTGGGACGTATGCAGAAACCGGAATGTGACTACATAAAAGGGCTGCCGCCGGCCATTGCCATAGAGCAGAAGGTAAATACCCGTAATCCCAGGAGCACCGTGGGCACATCTACCGAAATCTATGACTATATGCGCATGCTATACGCGCGCATAGGGCACACCATATCTCCCGTAACCGGCATAAGGGTGCGCCGGCACACTGCCGATTCCATAACCGGAGAACTGGCACAGCTGGCCGAAGGCACGCGCATAGCGATACTCGCGCCTTTAAGAATACCTGACGGACGTACCGCGGCCATGCATCTGGACATACTGCTTAAAGAGGGTTATTCGCGTCTGGAAAAAGACGGCTCCTTTACCGACATATCAGAATTAATAGAAAAAAATATTAAAAAAATCACCGGTTTCCACCTGCTCATAGACCGCCTAAGTATCAGCCGCGACCATGACGAGATAAGCCGGCTGGCAGATTCGCTGGAAACAGCATGGTTCGAAGGAGACGGTTGCTGCATTGTCAAGATATGGACGGATAACGGTGTGGAAGAGCATGAATATTCAGGCAGGTTCAGTGCCGACGGTATAGACTTCCGCGAACCATCCGACCTTATGTTTAATTTCAACAATCCGTACGGAGCATGTACAACTTGCGAAGGTTTCGGAAAAGTGCTTGGCATAGACGAAGACCTTGTGATTCCGGATAAGACCTTGAGCGTATACCAGGATGCCGTACAATGTTTCAGAGGTGAAAAGATGGGCGAAATCAAGCAAGAACTGATACAGCTGGCTCCACGCTACAACTTCCCTATACACACCCCTTATGCCGACCTTACCTCCGAACAACTGGATTTCCTGTGGCACGGACGAGGTGCATGGTGCGGCATAGACGGTTTTTTTGACTGGGTGGACCGTAACCAATACAAAATACAGTACCGCGTGCTTAAGGCGCGATACCGCGGCCGCAGGATATGCCCGGCATGCCACGGAACAAGGCTGCGCCCCGATACGGAATATGTGAAAGTGGGTGGAAAATCCATATCCGAACTATCACGCATGTCAGTAAAAGGGCTTCTTAAATTCTTCACAGAATTACAGTTAGATGATACTGACGGTAAAATTGCCTCTCGCCTGCTTACCGAGATAACCAACCGGCTCGGTTTTCTTGACGATGTGGGCCTGGGATATCTCACGCTTGACAGGCCGTCCAACACCCTGTCAGGTGGCGAAAGCCAGCGCATCAACCTGGCCACTTCGCTCGGATCAAGCCTGGTGGGATCGCTATACATACTCGACGAGCCTTCTATCGGCCTGCATCCCCGTGATACCGACAGGCTTATCGGCGTGTTGCGCAAACTGCAGACCCTTGGCAACACAGTAGTAGTGGTAGAGCATGACGAAGAGATTATGCGCATGGCGGATTACATAATCGATATTGGCAGGGATGCCGGACGCCTCGGAGGCAGTCTGGTATACGCCGGACCTGTAAGCGAGGCTGAAAACCCGGACTATCCGGCCGGCGATTCTTATACACTGCGTTATCTGCGCGGACAAGACAATATAGAGATTCCCAAACACCGCTTGCCGTGGAAAAAATCTATCGATGTAAAAGGAGCACGACAGAATAATCTTAAAGATATAGATGTCCGCTTTCCTCTGGGCGTGCTCACGGTAGTTACAGGAGTGAGCGGCAGCGGCAAATCCACACTGGTGCGCGATGTGCTGTACCGCGCCATGCTACGACATCTGGGCGAACCCGGAGACGCCCCGGGCACACACCGTGGTCTCGGCGGCGACCTTCAGTCCGTAAAGCATATAGAATTTATAGACCAGAATCCGATCGGTACGTCATCACGCAGTAACCCGGCCACATACCTTAAAGCATATGACGAGATCAGGCGCCTGTATGCCGACACTCAGGCATCGCGACAGATGGGGTTCACCCCGGCTTATTTCTCATTTAACACCGAGGGCGGACGATGCGAAGAGTGCAAGGGAGAGGGAACTATCACCATACCCATGCAATTCATGGCAGACATAACGGTTCCCTGCGAGGCATGCGGAGGCAAACGCTTCACCAAAGAGGTCCTTGAGATAGAATACAAAGGCAAAAACATCTCCGATGTGTTAGACATGACTGTAAACCAAGCCATCGAATTCTTTGGAGACGGCACTACGGCAGGTAGCCGCGTAGTACGGCGCCTGATACCACTGCAGAGCGTGGGATTAGGCTATATCAAACTGGGACAGACATCATCATCTCTTTCCGGTGGCGAAAACCAGCGTGTCAAACTGGCATATTTCCTGTCACAGGAGAAAGCAGCCCACACAATGTTTATCTTTGACGAACCAACCACCGGATTGCATTTCCACGACATATCCACTCTTATGAAATCCCTCCGGGCCCTGGTAGACAAGGGAAACACGGTAATAATAATAGAGCATAATCTCGATGTAATCAAGTGTGCCGACCATGTAATAGACATCGGGCCTGAAGGTGGCGATGCCGGAGGATGCGTAGTTGCAGCAGGCACGCCTGAAGATGTGGCGGCAGAAGAAAAATCTTATACCGGCCGGTTTCTGGCACAAAAAATGAAATTATGACAACCCGCATATTATACGCCGCAGCCTTAACCGCGATACTGGCATTTACATCCTGCGATAAAAAAGAGGCCGCCGATCCGGAAAGAGAGCACGCACATGCTTTATACAAAGAGCTACGCTCTGTCTATGCCGCCTACGCAGACTCCCTGGAACACATGGCAACTGCCCATACCGACAGCACCCGCCAGACAGATGAGAGCGTATCAAAACTTGTCGAGCGCTTCGAACAACGGCTTAAACATGTATACGGCAGATATCCTGCCGATCTGGACATACGCCTTACCGAATCAGAAAACGACTCTCTTTGGGAAATAGCACGCCTGTATATCGAACGACGCAATAACATGACTATACATACCGAGCGTCCTGACTCCGTACCAGGCGATACAACTGCTACCAAAGACTAGGCAGACAATAGACACCGGCATATGATTTATAATCTTTTTTCAGGATTATTTGCTAAAATAATTTGTATCTTCCAAAAATTGTCATTACTTTTGTAACCGTAAAAACAAGTCCTCCTCACTTATCCGGACACAGGCTCCGCTCACAGAAAGGATGCATCCTCGTCTGAGCCGCCCGGACAATTAATGTATAAGCCTGAAAAACAAAGTTTTTTAACTATTTAATTCCATAAGCCTATAGACACTAATTCTACTTCACAAAACAGCAAGGAAATAGAAATGGTAAATATGTCAAGCATGACTGACGAACAGTTGGTGAAAGCTTACGCACAGGGCAACAACGATGCTTTTGATATAATCCTGAAACGCCATCAGGATCGTGTCTACAGCTATATCTTACGCATTATAAAAAACGAAGACATAGCCAATGACATCTTCCAAGATACGTTTATGAAAGCTATCGTCACGATCAGACAAGGGCGATACACAGACTCTGGAAAATTTCCAGCATGGATTTCCCGTATCGCACACAATCTGATCATCGACTATTATCGCCAGGAAAAATCAGAAAACCTTCAAAGCTGCGATGCTGAAGAAGTGGATATACTGAACCGCAAGGAACTGAGCGAAGCCACTATCGAAGACCTTATAATCTCCGAGCAGATACATGACGATGTACGGTTCCTGATAGACGAGCTCCCTGATGCCCAACGCGAAGTACTCGTAATGCGGTATTACCGCAATATGAGTTTCAAAGAAATAGCCGAAGCCACAGATGTAAGCATCAACACCGCTTTGGGACGCATGCGCTACGCAATACTAAACATGCGCCGCATAGCCTCGGAAAAAGACATTGTATTAAATCTCTAAATTACACACGGACAGACTATAAGCCGAGTGCCAAGCATACAGTGGGGAGACACCGTTAACAATTTTTACGACGCCTCCCCACTGTTGATATTCTCACAATTTACTAATGGCTGACTATTTCCAACTGGCGGCGCACGCTTTCTGCATGAATGCGTTCGAGCAGACCGGCAAGAAAAGCCTCATCAAGTCCCAGCTCCACTCCTCTGCCTACCAGTGATGTGAGCAAACGGCTATACCGCTCTGTCTGAACCACCGGCATATCAGCCCGTCGCTTGCACTCCCCTATCGAATCACTCAACTCCATACGTCTGGCCAGCAGGCCGAGCAACTGGTTGTCAATATCATCAATCTGACCGCGCAGACCTTGCAAGATCCTGTCCGGAACATCTCCGCTACGCACTTTTAGTGCCGACAACATATTAAACAGAGAATCCGGAGTAAGCTGCTGTCCGCCGTCACTAAGCGCAGACGAAGGATCGGTATGGCATTCTATCATAAGCCCCGTAAACCCCATGTCCAAAGCCTGCTGCGACAAGACTGCAATATGATCGCGGCTGCCTCCGGTATGACTGGGATCATGAAGCAGCGGAAGTGAGGGAAAACGACGATGCAGCTCAAGCGGCAGCTGCCATATCGGAGCATTGCGGTAAGGCGCAGACTTATAAACACTGAAACCACGGTGTATGGCTCCAAGATGCGCCACTCCTGCCCTTTGCAGTCGCTGCAATGCCCCTATCCACAACTCAAGATCAGGGCTGACAGGATTTTTGACCAGCACCGGCGTCTGCGGACAGTATGAAGCTATAGCATCCGCAAGTTCCTGTACGGCAAACGGATTAGCACAGGTGCGCGCCCCGATCCACAGAACATCTATGCCGACTTCTGCCGCAGCCGCCACATGGCCAGGAACAGCAACTTCTGTAGCCACCGGCAGCCCGGTCACAATCCTGGCCTCCGCCAGCCATTCCAACGCCGGCACACCGATCCCTTCAAAACAACCAGGATGTGTACGCGGCTTCCACACCCCTGCACGATATATATCTGCCATACCGCGCCGGGCTATCTGTTCAGCCGTAGTTAAAACCTGCTCCCTGCTTTCCGCGCTGCACGGACCAGCCATTATAGTGCGTCCTGTCAGCAGACCGGCATCAGCCGGCAATATGTGGGTGTACTTGTGCATAATTATAATGCAAATTTAGACATTTTTTCTTATCGCGACAAATCCAGAAGCCCACATGCCAACCAAAGTCCGACTAGCATAACAGCCACATATAGCATATCCTGTCTTGGCAAAGTATATGATTAAAATATTCAAGAATAAGGCTGTTTCAGTGCCTGTAACCCAAATGTCTTAACAGCTTTGAAAAAATATTACCATATTATTTTTTGTATTTAAAAATATTGTTGTAAATTTGTGTTTTGTAACATAGTTGGCAGACTGCATCTAGTTTTTACAACTACCGCCTGCCGATTTCCGTGGTATAAATAAGTCTTAATTCATTAAAGATATGCTTAAGAAGTCCACTCTGGAGCATGTGTTAAATCATGACCTTAGTGAATTGTGGAGTGTGCTGAGAAATGACGAAAAGCGTTTGATCACTGACAATTTCGTTATACACAACTTCAAAAAAAACCAGATAATCTACGCTGAAACAGAAGAGCCTGAATATCTGTGGTGCCTCCTGAAAGGAAAGGTGAAAATGTACAAAAAAGGTATCGGCGAACGCGTACAGATATTGCGCCTATACCGTCCGGTACAATACTTCGGTTACCGTGCCTTTTTTGCAAATGAATTATATGTGTCAAGCGCCGCCGCCTTTGAAGCCGCAGTAATAGGCTCTATCCCCCTGCACGTAGTGCAGAAATTGATACATGACAATATCGAAGTAGCGATGTTCTTTATACACGAGCTGTCAAAAAACCTAGGCGGATCAGACACCAAGATAGTAAACCTTACCCAGAAACACATCCGAGGCCGACTGGCCGACGCCCTACTCCTGCTGCTCGACAACTACGGGCTGGAAGACGACGAAGCCACCCTGAAGATATATATGAGCCGCGAAGATCTGGCTAATCTGTCAAATATGACCACATCCAACGCCATACGCACATTAAGCGGATTTGTCAATGAAAAACTCATAGTGGTAGACGGACGACGCATCAAAATCATCAACGAACCCATGCTGCGTAAAATCTCTAAATTCGGCTGACCTTACAAACCATTCGCCAGACAGTCCTACTGCAGGACGTCTGGCGAATAAATTTTAGCCAGAAATAAAAAAGAATAACCTTGTCAATATTGACAAGGTTATTCTTTTTTTGTGATTCGCACAGGATTCAAACCTGTAACCTTCTGATCCGTAGTCAGATGCTCTATTCAGTTGAGCTAGCGAACCAATAGATTGTTTCCAAGTCTCCGAAAATGAATCCCGGCCGGATTATTGGAGGTGAGCGACCGGGATTCGGGAGGGTTGGGAAAGTGATTCGCACAGGATTCAAACCTGTAACCTTCTGATCCGTAGTCAGATGCTCTATTCAGTTGAGCTAGCGAACCAATAATTATTATCAAAAGCATAAGGCTTAACACCCCTTTGTCCCTTTTGACGATGCAAAATTACAATGTTTTTTCCATCCCACCAAATATTTCACCGACTTTTTTCCAAAAAAGTTGTCGTGCAAGACGCCTGAGCGCGTTCCGAAAGTAGCAATAATCCAAACTTTAACAAAAAACATGTTGTTAAACATATAAAAATATTTTTGTATTGTGAAATAATATTGCTAAATTGCGACATCTTTTAAATGTAGGTGGTTTCTACAAATTATTTTATGCCGCCACCACGATGGATACCTTGATATATTATATAAGCAAAATACCGCCTCAACTACAATCCGTTTTTAAGCACCAGGCAGGTAAACTTAATATATCTTAATTATGTTAATAACCGTAGTAATACCATAAACTCAATTTCGTATGAAACAATACAAGAGTAACGAGATTAAAAACATAGCCCTGCTCGGAAGCAAGGGCTCGGGAAAAACCACACTCGCCGAAGCTATGCTCTACGAGTGTGGAGTGATAAAACGTCGCGGCACCGTAGAGGGCGGCAACACAGTATCTGATTATTTCCCGGTGGAGAAAGAGTATGGCTATTCCGTATTCTCCACCGTATTTTATGCCGAGTTCCTTGGTAAGAAACTGAATGTGATCGACTGCCCCGGATCAGAAGACTTCGTGGGCAACGCATATACGGCTCTCGGAGTAGCCGATACCGGTATTATAGTGGTTGACAGCCAGCATGGTGTCGAAGTAGGCACACAGAATATTTTCCGCACAACAGCCAAACTCAAAAAACCGGTATTATTTGCTCTGAACCAGCTGGACGGTGAGAAAGCTGACTATGATAATGCCATGGAGAGTCTGCGCGAGCATTTCGGCAATAAGATTGTGGCTGTGCAATATCCTCTGGAAAGCGGGCCGAATTTCCACTCTATGATTGACGTGCTTCTTATGAAGAAATACGAATGGGGGCCGGACGGAGGCGTACCTGTGATATCTGAAATCCCAGAAGATCAGATGGAGCGCGCAAATGTACTACATAACGCTCTCGTGGAAGCCGCCGCCGAAAACGACGAAACCCTGATGGACAAATATTTCGAACAGGGACACCTGACTGAAGACGAAATGCGCGACGGTATACGCAAAGGCCTCATCGAACGGTCCATACTGCCTGTATTCTGTGTCAGCGCGGCCAAAGACATGGGTGTGCGCCGCATGATGGAGTTCCTTGGCAACGTCTGTCCATTTGTCGATGATATGCCGGCTCCCGTCACTACTGCGGGCGAAGAGGTGAAACCCAATGCCGACGGCCCCGTCAGCATATTCTTTTTCAAGACATCTGTAGAGCCGCACATAGGCGAGGTAAGTTATTTCAAGGTCATGAGCGGAACATTAAAAGCCGGTGCAGACCTGGAAAATGTGTCACGCGGCGGAAAGGAAAGAATGGCCCAGATGTTTACAGTGTGCGGACAGCTGCGCACTCCTGTCGACGCTCTAGAAGCCGGTGATATAGGCGCGGCCGTAAAGCTTAAGGATGTGCGCACAGGCAATACGCTGAATGAGAAAGGCTGCGAATACCAGTTCGACTTCATAAAATATCCTGCTCCCAAGTACCAGCGCGCCATACGTCCGGAAACAGAATCTGATGCAGAGAAACTGTCTGCCATACTGACACGCATGCGTGAGGAAGACCCGACATGGGTGGTAGAGCAAAGCAAAGAGCTTAAGCAGCTTATAGTAAAAGGCCAGGGCGAATTCCACCTGCGCACACTCAAATGGCGTATAGAAAATAACGAAAAACTACCGATTATCTTTGAGGAACCGCGCATCCCCTATCGCGAGACCATCACAAAAGCCGCCCGTGCGGATTACAGGCATAAAAAGCAATCGGGAGGCAGCGGACAGTTCGGCGAAGTCCACTTAATCATCGAGCCATACACCGAAGGAATGCCCGAACCAGACTCTTATCGTTTCGGCAACCAGGAGTTTAAGCTCAATGTGCGCGACAAGCAGGAGATACCTCTGGAATGGGGCGGCAAGCTCGTAGTATACAACTGCATTGTGGGAGGAGCCATTGACGCCCGGTTCATACCGGCCATTGTAAAAGGCCTTATGGACCGCATGGAGCAGGGTCCGCTCACCGGTTCGTATGCCCGTGATGTACGTGTCATGATATACGACGGCAAAATGCACCCGGTGGACAGCAACGAAATTTCTTTCCGGCTGGCAGGACGCCATGCGTTCTCCGAGGCTTTCAAGAATGCTAATCCGAAGATTCTCGAACCAGTATACGATGTCGAGGTCCTCACACCGGCCGACACCATGGGCGATGTTATGAGCGACCTGCAGGGACGCCGGGCCATAATAATGGGCATGGAAAGCGATAACGGTATCGAGAAGCTGAAAGCACGTGTCCCTTTAAAGGAGATGAGCAGTTATTCCACATCTCTCAGTTCTATAACAGGTGGACGGAGCTCGTTCTCCATGGAGTTTGCCGAATACGAGCTCGTGCCCTCCGATGTGCAGGAGCGCCTGCTGAAAGCTTACACAGAAACTGATGACGAATAATCTCAATTAAACACATAATTTCAACCATCGCCCCCTGAATCCTTTTGGAACTTCAGGGGGCGTTTATTTATATGGGAACCAACGTGCCTAAATACTCCGGTCACCTGTCAACGCTGTCTCAACTGCCAGAATGCTACTGCCGAAGCTGCGGCTACATTAAGCGAGTCTACCCCGTGGCTCATAGGTATACGCACAGTATAGTCAGCAGCGGCTATTGCCTCAGAAGGCAGACCGTCTCCCTCCGTACCCAGTATCACAGCCAGCCTTGGTTCCGAACAAAGAGCCGGATCGTCAACAGGCACGCTACAATCTGTCAGAGCCATAGCGGCCGTTTTAAACCCTAGCTTCTTTAGTTCCTCCAGTCCTGGATCAACCCAGGCCCACGGTACTAGAAAGACACTGCCCATGCTCACTCTGACAGCCCTCCGATTGAACGGATCGCACGAATCCTTTGTAAGTAACACGGCATCTATCCCTAGGGCGGCAGCAGAGCGGAATAGGGCACCGATATTGGTAGAATCCGTCACTCCCTGTATGACGGCGACACGTCTGGCATCACGGCATATATCCGCTGCTCCCAACGCTGGCGGACGATACATGGCACATAATACTCCGCGTGTCAGCGTATAGCCGGTCAGAGCGGCCAGCAATTCACGCGGACCAGTATATACCGGCATGTCGGCAGGACAAAGAGCCAGAAGATTAGCAGCGTCACCATCTATATGTCGTGACTCGCACAATACAGCCGTTGGGACATATCCGCGCCGTAACGCAACCTCAATCACCTTAGGGCTCTCAGCTATAAATAATGCTTTTTCCGAATCAAGACGATTTCTCAACTGGGCTTCTGTCAGTCGCGAAAACACCTCTATACCGGGATAATCAAGTGAATTGATCTCTATCAGGTTCATGACATATCATTTTTACGCCATAAAAAACGTGCTGCCAGCACTCGTTCCCCGTTCCGAAGCAATTCACAGAGCGATGCACCGTCTTTCTCCTCAAGATGTAATGCAACTGTCTCGGAAAAATGACATTCCCGTGCAAACCCGATATCGAAGCGGCCCACCATGTTAGCATCGTAATGCTCTAATGGCCATTGGTTTAAAATCAAAGACACATACCGCACCGTATTGACATGGCGATTAAAGTCTAGATCACAATATTTAAATGTATAATGGCTGACTGCGGCATCTGTGCCGGTGTGCGGCATTCTGGGATACGGTGCTATCGGACAGGCATTATCACACACAGGCATATCTGCAACAAACGGAGTAAGATCAGCCAGGCCACGTGTAGCCAAGTTTATCGGAGCCCACAAAGTACGCGCATAGCCTATCGGTACGCCGGCGGCATCAGCTATAAGCATATTGCGCGAAGAAAAGCGCTTATTTAAAGACTCTATCCATGTTGTCACGCTATAAGAATCATTGATGCCCGGATACGCATCCATCTCTACAGACAGACGCGACAAAACCCATCCTATGCCGCATTCCTTAAGGTCGGCATAGCCGATACCAAGCTCATTTGCATGCTCGGTAGCAACCTCAATCAGCCGCTCAATCAAAAGTGTAAGCGGCATGTGTCCTGTGGCGTCACATTCTCCGGCAGTAAGAAAATATCTATGTGTGTATTTGGCTTGTTTCATTATTGGGCAAAAAGACTGCGGAACAGAGTCTCGACCCTGCCCACCTCAATTATTTTGATTTTAAACTTATCTTTAACTCCTTTGAGATTCCCAGAGGGTATATACACTGTGTCAAAACCCAGTTTCTCGGCTTCTGCCACTCGCTGTTCAATGCGTGTCACAGTACGGATCTCCCCTGACAGGCCCACTTCTCCGGCAAATGCGCAGGAAGCCGGCACCACCATATCAAAATTCGACGAAAGTATGGCTGTTATAACAGCCATGTCAAGAGCCGGATCATCCACCTTTAAGCCTCCGGCTATGTTAAGAAAGACATCCTTGGCTGCCAGTTTGAAGCCGACACGCTTCTCCAGCACAGCCAGAAGCATATTCATACGCCTCTGGTCAAAACCGGTAACCGTCCTCTGCGGAGTGCCATACGCGGCCGTGCTGACCAGAGCCTGCACCTCTATCATAAAAGGCCGCACGCCCTCCACGCTGACCCCTATGGCTATACCGCTCATCTGCTCGCTGCGATTCTGCGACAAAAGCATTTCCGATGGATTAAGCACCTCGCGCAATCCTTTCTGTACCATCTCATAAATACCGATTTCAGACGTAGAGCCAAAACGATTTTTTATGGAGCGCAGAATACGGTACATATACTGTCGGTCTCCCTCAAATTGCAATACAGTGTCGACTATATGCTCCAAGACTTTAGGTCCGGCTATGGAACCCTCTTTATTTATATGTCCGACCAATATGACCGGCACACCGCTCTCCTTGGCATATCTGAGCAGCATTGCGGCACACTCGCGCACCTGGCTCACACTTCCTGCCGCACTCTCTATGTCCGACGAGGCTATAGTCTGTATCGAGTCTACTATAACCAGATTCGGACTGACATTCTCAATATGCGTGAAGATCCTGTCAAGACTTGTCTCGCACAATATAAAAGTATTATCGGCCACTTTGCCTATCCTGTCGGCTCGCAGACGCAGTTGTGTCGCGCTCTCTTCGCCCGAAACGTACAATATAGTACGTCCGCGCATACTTAATATGTTCTGAAGTATCAGCGTAGACTTGCCTATACCAGGTTCTCCGCCTATCAGAGTCAACGATCCGGCCACAAGCCCACCTCCGAGCACGCGGTTCAACTCGTTGCTGGGCAGAATAAGTCGAGGTTCTTCCATCGCCTGTATATCGCTAAGTGCTATGGGTCGCGCGGCAGACTCCACCAGGGCACCTCGTGAGACGCCGCGCGACCCTCCTCGAGACACACTCACACGCTCTTCTACAAACGTGTTCCATTCGCCGCATCCGGGACACTTCCCTACCCATCGCGGCGACTCGTGGCCGCACGATGAACAGAAATATACGTTTTTTGTCTTTGCCATGAATTCATCTGATTATTTGCCTTCTGCGGAATTCGGCTACAGTTATCGCCGTGGCCATAGCTACATTAAGCGACTCGACGGTCTCGGCTCCGGCCGGATAAGGAGGTATAAGCAGCGGACTGTCCACCAGTCGTCTGACTGATTCTGATATTCCGGATCCCTCGTTGCCCATAATTACCAGCCCGGAGGTATCAAGTTCTGTATCATATATAGACCTGCCCTCAAGCAGAGTTCCATACCGACGGAGATGCTTGTTCTCCTCTAAAAACGGCACCAGGTCGGTATAGCATACTTTCACCCGGGCTATAGCCCCCATTGTAGCCTGCACCGTCTTGGGGTTGAATATGTCTACAGTGTCACGTGATGCCACAATATGTGTTATGCCAAACCAGTCGGCAATACGCATGATCGTACCCATATTGCCGGGATCACGCACGCCGTCAAGCACCAAAGTCAGACGTCCGGACAGTTCGTCAGATGTAGGAAGGCATGTTTTAGGCACACGGTACACCGCCGCCACCGGGGAAAACGCGGAAAGTGATGAAAGCTGCTCCATGCGCAGACGTGAAGCAGTATATACAGCCTCCTTAGGCAGGTCGCGCAGCATGCCGCCATGTTCGTCAAGCCATTCTGGCAGAGCTATAAGCGCTTCCAATGCGAAAGCGCCCAATGTCTCACCGACACATTTAGTGCCCTCGGCCACAAAAAGTCCTAGTGCGTCACGATTTTTCTTCTGTGCCAAAGAGGCATACAATTTGATTTTAGATTTCGAAACTTCCATTTCGGGAATAAAGTTAGAAAGTTTTTGCGTATTATCCAAATTTTTGGTGTACCTTTGTGTTAATTTCAAGATTGTGCCGCATTATCCTGAAACAGCAGGATCAGGCACTATCATAAGACAACAAACGCAAGTATTTGATTTCATGAAATATATCGGAGCACACGTAAGTGCCAGCGGAGGTGTGGAAAACACCCCTCTTCGCGCGCGCGAAATCGGTGCGAAAGCTTTCGCACTGTTCACACGCAACGCTTCGCGCTGGAGCAGCGCGCCACTCAAAACAAAACAGATAGACGCATTTAAACGCTATTGTGAAGAATGCGGATACACACCAGACCACATTCTGCCACACGACAGCTTCCTGATAAATCTGGGCTGTCCCGACCAGGCTAAACTGCAGCAAAGCCGTGACGCGTTTATGGACGAGTTCCGCCGTTGCGAACAGCTTGGACTGACAATGCTCAATTTTCACCCAGGCAGCCATCTGAATATAATGCCGGGAAAAGAATGTCTTGACCTGATAGCGGAATCGATAAACATAACTCTTGACAGCACGCATGGTGTGACTGCCGTAATAGAGAACACCGCCGGGCAGGGATCGAATCTGGGACACCGCTTCGAGCAGATCGCCCATATCATAGACCGTGTGGAGGACAAAAGCCGTGTGGGTGTGTGTATAGACACATGCCATACTTATTCCGCAGGTTATGATCTGGGCACACCTGAGGGATACGAACGCACATGGCAGGAATTTGATAATATAATCGGGATGGACTATCTGAGAGCCATGCATCTGAATGATGATAAAAGAGAATTAAGCTCACGTATAGACAGACATGCACCGATAGGCCTAGGTACCCTCGGAGAGCCGTTTTTCTCACGGCTGATGGCCGATACCCGTTTTGACAATATGCCGCTGATACTCGAAACTCCTGATGACACAATCTGGGCACGTGAGATAGCCTGGCTTTACTCTCAATGTCCCTGACAATACGTGAAAACAACTGCAAATTCTGTTAACTAAATAAATTACGACATGAAAACTAAACCGGATTTAAGCTTCTGGAAGCTATGGAATCTGAGCTTCGGTTTCTTCGGAGTACAGATAGCATACGCTCTCCAAAGCGCAAATGTGAGCCGTATCTTCGCCACAATCGGCGCCGATCCCCACGACCTCAGCTACTTCTGGATTCTACCGCCACTCATGGGCCTGCTGGTACAGCCGGTGGTAGGCACTCTGAGTGACAAAACATGGACCCGTTTCGGACGCCGCCTCCCCTATCTCATCGCCGGAGCGCTGGTAGCCGTGATAGTTATGTGCCTTCTGCCCAATGCCGGCTCATTCGGACTAGGCATCTCTAGCGCCATAATAATGGGACTTGTGGCACTAATGCTGCTTGACACCTCTATAAATATGGCCATGCAACCATTCAAAATGCTGGTAGGAGACATGGTCAACGAGAAACAAAAAGGGCTGGCATATTCCATACAAAGCTTTCTGTGTAACGCAGGCTCGGTAGTGGGATTCGTCTTCCCGTTCCTGCTGGCATGGATCGGAATCCAGGCCACCGCTCCAGACGGAGTGGTCCCCCAGACAGTAATATGGTCTTTCTACATAGGTGCGGCCATACTTATGCTGTGCGTATTGTATTCTCTGGTCAAAATCAAGGAATGGCCTCCTAAGGTGTATGCGGAATATAACGGCGGCTCTACAGAAGAAAACAGCCCTAAGGAAAAGACCAATATGGTAAAACTCCTGCGCAACGCCCCCTCAACATTCTGGACAGTGGGCCTGGTACAGTTCTTCTGCTGGTTTGCATTCCTATTTATGTGGACATACACCACAGGCACGGTGGCAACAATAGCATTTGACACTCCCGTGACAGACCGCATAAGCGCCATAACCAACGGAGAGACCACTATAACAGGTAAATATATCTTAATTAATGACACAGTCACAGTAGTAAAAGAGGGTAAAGCCACGGTCAAAGGAGTAACAGTCAACGGACAGACCACCACATGTTCACTTATCGTCAAAAACGGGAATGACACAATAGTGTCAGACGGAAACATAATCTACGACAAAGAGACAAGCATGTCTAAAGCAGATTTCTCGGTCCCGTTTGCAAAAGCAGGTGACAGACTGTCGATAGACGGCACAGAAACCATCCTGTCCTCCGACGCGGTACTGGCAGACCATTTGAATGGTCTTAATGGCCAGGTTAAATTCACCACCGGCACAAATGTGGCGAGAGACCACACCTCCGGCCGACTTGACGTGCTCGAAAAAGAGGACATCGTGGTCAACGATGCGTCAAAGGCACATTTTGACACAGTCAAAGCACTTGACACCGCCTCAAAACAATACAACAACGCAGGAGACTGGGTAGGCATACTCTTTGCCGTACAGGCACTAGGCTCAGTGTTATGGGCAGTCATACTGCCACGCTTCCGAAGCAGAAAACTGTCTTATGCGGTCAGCCTCATCCTGGGCGGTGCCGGCTTCATACTCTCAAGTATAATCACAGACCAATACCTGTTGTTCATACCGTTTGCCTTGATCGGATGTGCCTGGGCCGCAATGCTCGCATGGCCGTTTACCATACTTACCAACTCACTCAAAGGCGGCAATATAGGCGCATATCTCGGGTTGTTCAACTACTCTATATGCCTGCCCCAGATCATAGCAGCAATCACAGGCGGCTGGATTCTGGCCGCGTTCAGTACTCCCGGCCAGCTCGCCCCACAATATATAATGATGATTATAGCCGGCATATCACTGATTATCGGCGCATGCTGTGTGGGTATTATCAAAGAGGGCGGTAATAAGCCTGTACGAGAAGCAATACCGGAATCCGAAATATAACGTCAACAGCAAAACCCTAAACACCAGATAACAGGCCGTAGCGGCATACCGGCTGCGGCCTGTTATTTATTACACAAATACTCCTTGTAATTATGAAAGCTCAATGTATCTATGCTCTGATATTCTCAATAATGGTATCATTTACATCATCTGCCACAAAGCCTGCCGGCGAACCACAAGATCCGGACAACTATGAGACACAGCTCGAGCGTATGACCCGTGCTTATTATTATATGCAGACAAACTACCACAAGCAGGCCGCAGAACTATACAAAGCTCTGGCATCCGAAGGATACATACCTGCCCAATACGAACTAGGCCTATGCTGCATAAGAGGTCTCGGCGTGGACCAAGACCCGGCAAAAGCGGCATACTGGTTTCGCAAAGCAGCCGAAAAAGGGAACGCTGACGCACAACTCGAACTAGGAATTTGCTATTACGATGGCGAGGGTGTGAAACAAGATTATAAGAATGCAGCTCGCTGGTTCAGACTCTCTGCCGAACAAGGGGTGCCTATAGCGATGTATAACCTGGGTGTATGCTATGAAAAAGGACGCGGAGTGCCAGTCAACACACCTGTGGCAATAATGTGGTACCGCAAAGCGGCCAAAGCCGGACACCACACAGCACGCCAGGCATTATCACGCATAGCTGAAAAACAACGCAGCTTCAGGAGCATGTAACAAAGCCGAATATTTAAGTATACACAACAACAAATCAAGGAATAGACTTGTATACACAAACATTTTTTCGTAACTTTGCAGACACAGATAACACATTCACCCCAATGAAACAAACCTCTATTACACAGCATAGCACCCAGCCCAGGCCATCAGGCACAGAACAGATCAGTTCTCTGCGCAATCATCTCGGCATGAGCCTCAAACGCATAGCCGAAGAAGCCGGACTAAGCTCTCCGCAAACCCTTTACGATATCAAAAACGGCAAACACGGCATCTCGCGCGAAGTCGCATCCAAACTAAGAGCACGCTTTCCGGAACTAAATATGACATGGCTTCTGGCCGGTGAAGGCCAGATGCTGTCCGCTAACACAGCAACCGGTACCGAACCCCAATTGGAAAATGACCATGTCCCGCTCCTGCCGGTCTCGGCATTTGCCGGGCCAATACAGGCATTCAGCGAAGGCGTGATGAAAGACAAATGCGAAACCGTATACTCCCCTACCCGTGGCGCAGAACTCGCACTGACAATATCAGGCGATAGTATGGAACCTATGCTACACGACGGTACCATAATCTTCATCAAGCGTATAAACGAACTGGCATTCATACCATGGGGACATACACTGGTAATAGATACTGAAAACGGAGCATTTGTAAAAGATGTATATCCCGGAGCCAGCGAAGACCAGATCGTAGCACGAAGCAAAAACCCAAAATATCCTGAAATAGTAATTCCGAAATCCAGCATCTACGGCGTCTACCGAGTGCTCAACGCAGTAAAATCATTCGGATTAATGTAACAACAGTCTTTTACACCGCCATATTAACAAGTCTGATTATTCATTGTTTAACAGATACTTACATCTATCAATAAAAATACACATAAATTTTTTGCACAAAAAATTTGGCCAGTTGGGAAAAAGTGCCTAACTTTGCATCGCAAAAGAGGGAAACACCTTACGGTTTAAACCTCGCCAACATGCGAAAATAGCTCAGTTGGTAGAGCACGACCTTGCCAAGGTCGGGGTCGCGGGTTCGAGTCCCGTTTTTCGCTCAGACTTAAGTTGGACAGTTTTAAGCAAACCTTAAAAACAACAAGTCTCACAATAGTCGGTTATGTCCGGGTGGTGGAATTGGTAGACACGCTACTTTGAGGGGGTAGTGCCCGTTGGGGCGTGTGAGTTCGAATCTCATCTCGGACACTCTTGAAAATCCCAAGTGATTGAATTTCAATCACTTGGGATTTTTCTTTTATATTTTTGTCCCCATTTTGTCCCCCAATTTTTATTCTACGAATTTTTGTCCCCACTTTTTAATCAATTTCGGGTCAGCGGATTTCTCCGGTTGGCAGGGCTGTAGCTTCAAGAGCGTAATGTTACCTGTGCAAATGAAACTAGAGGTACTACCACAAGCCATCCTTCCGGATGTACTCATAGATAATTTTGGGCCTATTAAATCAAGATAATTAAGTGGCATGGCATTAAGATGCTTCTCCACGTACTAACAGACATTAATATAAAAAGGGTCTCAACTTGTTAAGTTGAGACCCTTTTTATGTGGAGCATACCGGGATCGAACCGGTCACCTCTTGACTGCCAGTCAAACGCTCTAGCCAGATGAGCTAATGCCCCGTTTATTGTAAAAAGAATGTATTACATATGTGAGACCGCTGTCTCTCTTTCACGCTGCAAAGTTAGTAAGTATTTTTTATTCTACCAAATTTTATACGGCCTTTTTTGTTCTTAAAATATTATCTGCCATCAAGTGTAAGATACATTTTTAGAATATTACCCATACAAGTTTACGGCGCCAACAGTTGCGCCGGTCTGTTTTTTTTGTTAATTTTGTAACTTAAAATTTCAACGCAGTATTTCCCATGGAAGAAAACAAGATACCCACTGAGACGAACGACAATATTGAACCAGGCAGCGAAATGGCCGGAGGTCTTAATTTCGTAGAACAGTTTATTAAAGAAGATCTGGCGGCCGGAAAAAACGGAGGGCGTCTAAATACCCGTTTCCCACCTGAGCCAAACGGCTATCTGCATATCGGACATGCCAAAGCAATCATTATGGATTTCGGCGCGGCTGAAAAATTCGGCGGCACATGCAATCTGCGTTTCGATGACACCAATCCTCAGAAAGAAGATACCGAATATGTAAACGCAATAATGGAGGACATACACTGGCTGGGATATGACTGGGAAGACCGCCTGTATTATGCCTCTGACTATTTTCCGAAATTATACGCACTGGCCGAGCGGATGATCAAAGAGGGCAAGGCGTATGTCGACGAACAGACATCCGAACAGATAGCGGCCCAGAAAGGCACGCCGACCGTACCGGGACAAAACAGCCCGTACCGGGACCGTTCGCCGGAAGAAAACCTGGACTTATTCCACCGCATGAATAATGGGGAATTTCCTGAAGGGAGCATGGTACTGAGAGCAAAAATAGACATGGCAAGCGACAACATGCATTTCCGCGACCCTATCATGTACCGTATCATCTTTACTCCGCACTGGCGTACGGGCGAAAAGTGGAAAGTATATCCAATGTATGATTTTGCCCACGGACAGAGTGATTACTTCGAAGGGGTGACACACTCTATCTGCACATTGGAATTTGTTCCCCACAGACCTCTGTACGAGTACTTTGTACAGGAGCTGGCAGATGACACATATTGTCCGAGACAGATTGAGTTCAACCGTCTGAACCTCACTTATACTGTCATGAGCAAACGCAAACTGCTACAGCTGGTGCAAGAAAATCTGGTTAACGGATGGGATGATCCGCGCATGCCGACACTGTGCGGACTGCGTCGTCGCGGATACACTCCGGCGTCTATCAAGGATTTTGTAAACCGTATAGGATACACAAAATATGAAGCCTTAAACCATATCGAGCTACTTGAGCATTCTGTGCGAGAGGATCTCAACAAGCATGCCACACGTGTAAGTGTCGTGCAGAATCCTGTAAAACTTGTCCTAACCAATTATCCGGAAGACAAAGTAGAGCTCATGTCTATGGACAACAATCCTGAGGATCCGCAGTCAGGCTCGCACCAGATGCCTTTCGGCCGTGAGTTATGGATAGAGCGCGAAGACTTTATGGAGAATCCTCCTAAAAAATTCTTCCGTCTCTCGCCAGACAAAGAAGTACGTCTTAAGGGGGCATACATTATCAAATGCACCGGAGTTAAGAAAGACAGCGAGGGAAATATTGAAGAAATCCACGCTACTTACGATCCCGAGACGCGCAGCGGCCTGCCCGGAGCTGACCGTAAAGTGAAAGGCACATTGCACTGGGTCAACGTATCTACTGCCATTGACGCCGAAGTGCGTGACTATGACCGCCTTTTTGCCGTAGAAAATCCGTCTGCCAAAGAGGGTGATTTCCGCGATCTGCTCAATCCTGATTCGCTAAAAGTGCGTACAGGCGTTAAAATAGAACCCTGGCTGGCCGAACAGGCTAAACCAGGCGACCATTTCCAATTCCAACGCCTGGGTTATTACACAGTAGATCCCGACAGCACTGACGGCCTCATTGTGTTCAACAAGACCATAGGTCTTAAAGACACATGGGCAAAGCAAAGCAAAAAATAGACAAAGCCATATTGAACCGTTAACAGCCGGAGCGTCTTTTGCCAACATATAGACGCCCCGGTTGTTATCTCTACGAAGCCGCACGGTCCATCAACACCCTTTTGCCGTAACACGGCAGAGACAACCCAATAAGAACCTCAATATGAATAATAAAATTTCAGATATTGCTTTTCTGTTCGATCTGGACGGTGTCATTCTCGACTCCGAACGACGCTACAGCAAAATATGGTATGACATAGAGCAGGACTACCCTACCGGTATCACGGATTTCCCAAGGGTGATAAAGGGAACTACACTGCATGACATACTTGACCGATATTTCCCTGCGCCAGAGGTGCGTGACGAAGTTGTAAGGCGCTGTATCGAAGCGGAAAAGCAGATGAAGTTTGATTATATGCCAGGAGCTGCCGAACTGCTCGACACATTAAATGCCAAAGGCATACCGTGCGCCCTTGTGACCAGCAGTGACAAAGCAAAAATGGATAGTCTGAACCGACAAATTCCAGAACTTTTACCCAAATTCAACGCCATAGTGGACGGAGATATGGTGCTACACGGTAAGCCGGATCCTGAACCATATCTCACCGGTGCCCGATTACTCTCTGTGTCTCCGCGACACTGCGCAGTAATAGAAGACGCTCTCACCGGAATTGCTGCCGGCAATGCAGCCGGCGCCTATGTGATAGGTATGAGTGACACACTCGGGCGAAAAGCCATTACACGCCTGGCTGATGAAGTTTATGATTTGCTGTCAGAAATCCCCGTCGACCATATAATAAGAATTCTAAGAGACCGGTAATCAAAATGGAAACAATGCGTCCCCCACTGGCCGAACGAATGAGGCCTACCTCGCTTGACAACTACATAGGGCAGAAGCATCTGGTCGGCCCCGGTGCCGTGATACGCCGTATGATAGAGACAGGCCGTATCAATTCCTTTATACTGTGGGGGCCTCCGGGAGTCGGGAAGACCACTCTGGCACGAATTATTGCCGAGCAGACCAATGTGCCGTTCCACACACTGAGCGCCGTGACCAGCGGAGTTAAGGACGTGCGCGAAGTATTAGAAAGATGTACTGCCGAAAGCCGCAGTCTTTTCACCAAGGGGCGTCCCATACTGTTTATTGACGAAATCCACCGTTTCAACAAAAGCCAGCAGGACAGCCTGCTCGGAGCAGTAGAAAAAGGCATCGTCACTCTAATAGGCGCTACAACAGAAAATCCGTCATTCGAGGTCATACGACCTCTACTGTCACGATCACAAGTCTATGTGCTTAAATCTTTGGAAAAAGAAGATTTGCACACACTGCTCGAACGCGCGATAAAGGAAGACAAAGTATTATCTTCACGCGATATAAAAGTAGAAGAGACAACGGCGTTATTCAGATACGCCGGGGGCGATGCGCGCAAACTGCTAAACATCCTCGACCTGCTGGAACAATCGACGCCAGAACATGAATCAATAGTAATAACTGATGAAACCGTTACCGACCGTCTGCAAGAAAATCCTGCGGCATACGACCGGTCCGGAGAAATGCACTATGACATAATATCAGCTTTCATCAAAAGTGTGCGAGGTTCCGACCCAGACGCCGCCATATACTGGCTGGCACGCATGGTCGCGGGAGGCGAAGACCCTAAATTCATAGCCCGGCGGTTGGTAATACTTGCTTCTGAAGATATCGGTCTGGCAAACCCTAACGCTTTGCTCCTGGCTAACGCGACTTTCGATGCTCTGGCCAAAATAGGGTGGCCCGAAGGACGCATAATACTTGCCGAATGTACAATATACCTGGCCACCAGCCCTAAGAGCAATTCGGCATATCTGGCCATAGACAAGGCTCTGGCCGAAGTCAGAAATTCCGGCAACCTGCCTGTGCCCCTGCATCTGCGCAACGCTCCCACATCCCTGATGAAAGATCTGGGATACGGCACAGAGTATAAATACGCCCATGACTACCACGGACATTTTGTAAAACAACAATATCTGCCCGACACTCTGCACGGACACAGTTTCTGGCGCCCCTGCCCGAATCCGTCAGAACAAAAACTGGCGGAACGCATGGCCGCGCTCCGCCAACAAAAAGAATAGCCACGTGGCCAAACAACTATCCGCCGGATTCAGGCATTGACCACGAGATATATGGTATAGGCTATAAAGCAAACAACCATTACGGCACCTTCCGGACGTGTAATTTTACGTGTACCGAAAGCCATACCGAAAAACCACAGGAGAACAGACGCCCCGGCAAGAGTGGCAAAATCTACTATTGATATATTACCAACTTTCATAGGGCTGACCACCGCAGACGTCCCGGTAATAAAAAATACGTTAAACAACGACGAACCCACAACATTGCCTATGGCTATATCGGGGTTCTTTTTCAATGCCGCGACTACCGAAGTAGCCAATTCAGGCAAAGATGTACCGGCAGCCACAATCGTCAGTCCCACCACCGATTCGCTTACACCCAGCGACAAAGCAATCTCTGATGCTCCGTCCACAAACAGCCGTCCGCCAGCCACAAGCGCGCCAAGCCCGCCTACTATAGCCAGCGAGGCTATCCATGGCTTCATATCTTTCACCTTTGGCCCCTCCGTCTGAATATTAGAAGCATTACGTGCTATCGAGAATGTGTAACGCATAAAAATCAGAAAAAAGGCAAGCAGCATAAGACCGTCAATACGGCTCACTACATTTTTCGAAGCCCCGTCTATAAGGATGTCAGAAGCACAAAACCATAATACAAGCGAAGACAAGATAACCAGCGGAATCTCTTTTGACATAGTAGATTTACCAATAGACACAGGCATGACGAGCGCCGTTACCCCCACTATCATCAGTATATTAAAGATGTTAGAGCCTACCACATTGCCTAACGCTATTTCCGAACTTCCTTTCAAAGCAGACATAAGGCTTATGACCAGTTCTGGCGCAGATGTGCCGAATGCCACAATAGTCAGACCTATTACAAGGTCTGAGATTTTAAAGCGACGGGCCACGGCAGCCGCACCGTCTGTCAGATAATTGGCTCCTGCCAATATAAGAGCCAGGCCGATAATCAAAAACACATATGCCATAATCAAATCATACTAACCAATTTAAGGCCTTCTCCTTAATATGCTCATACCATATCTTTTCATTTTCACATTCAGATGCAAGTTTTACTGAATACTCAAAAAATCTTCTTACCTGAGATGGATTAGGTGTATAAGTTGCTTTATAACTATCCTCAATCATCTTTTGAAAAATATTCAAAGACAAAGGAATGATCACTGATTTACCTCCATAATAAGAAATATTCATGTTGTGAAGCGCATAGAAATGGGCAATACATGCTTCATTGATTGTGGGTGCAACAAACAAGCAATAACAAGGTTTCCCAAATGCCTTTTTCATTTTACCCAAATGACGACTTACAGGTTCGCTCTCCATTTCATACTGTCTCTGTCCACTTGCCATAGTCACTTCCACAGACAACATATAATCACCATAATCACAAACAATATCAGAAATATTGCCTTGTGCTGTGGAAAGTGGATTTCCGAAATCATCAAAATTCAAATTTGCTTTTATTTCTCCACCATCAAGCATAGTCATAGCACGCCATGTATTCCATTCAAGCATCAATGGCGCATCATAAAGTTCTTTTTCTTCTATTTGCCTAAATGTGTTTTGTATGTCATCATACAATTTATAATCTTTAATTTCCTTTACTTGCCTACATAAGGTGTCAGACTTTCTTTGTTCTATAAGATCTGCCAGCAAATTTTTCAACGTAATCATATTTAAATCTTGCCTTACATTCGTCTCAGGAAATTCAGTATGCAGCTTCGATAGAATCCGTTGTTTGTCATCTGTTAAAAGCAACGGAGAATCTGCACTTCCAAGATATGCAACATAACTTTCTTCATCCTCAACGAAACAAGGCTCTCGGTCTACCGTTTGCAGAATGTAATCGACATCTTCAATACGTTCTGGCACAATACTCAACGACTTACCTACGTGGGATACATTTACTAATCCGGTTACACGTAAATACCGAAAACAAGCATCTGCATAATCACGCATATTGCTTGATTGGGTTATAAGAAACTTTTCCAATGAAGCATCATTACTTTCACGCGTTTTTGTATCTCCGCTTGCGATTCTATCTTGAAAAATACAAGTAAGCTCATTACGAAGATACTCAGACTTGAACGTTCTATAACTTCCTTGATATTCTGTCTTTGCTATACGGAATAATTCTATCTTCTGAACTATTCTATCAAAATCATGCCAGTCAGTGAGCTGCATTCCAAATATCTGGAGTTCGTCAAATCTTAATGTTCCCATCACACGCACCAATCGAAGTAGCTCTAAGTAAGGCTTCACACAAAAAGATGCAGCTTTCGTTGTCGGTTTGTGGTAAGGCGACGGTACTTGAAATTTCAACATCTGGCGCAAGAAAACCTCATCTTTGCGTTTAAAACTCAAAAGAGCCTTTCCCGCCGGAGTAAGTGAAATGAATGGCGACAAATTCACAAATCCCAAAGACTTTGGCGCACGATTTATTCTATCTCGAGCACTCAATGCAGGATCTTTCTCCCCTTTGCCATTAAAAAATTGTTCCTCGCGCAAAACATCCATAAACGCTCTCTGGGTATCACTATTCCAAGAACTTCCTGCAAAATGTTCTACAAGCAATTCTATTTCCGGTATCATTTTCTCCGGTGTACGAGGAGATGTTGTCAAAAACAACACTTTACTATCGATCCGTGCCATAAGGTTGTCTCTTAATTTAACTATTTATTGCTCATTGCAAACTATGGGTTCTGTATAATTAAATACATCATCACAAGTTTTTTTATAGTTGGCAACGACAATATGCCTTGCGGAGGACTTAAACCTATTACGGATATTAACCGCATAATTTTTCTCATACTCATCTACTATATACCCTTTGTATAATTCTGCAGTCAGGGGAGTACGCCCTATAACCATAAGTGCTTTACAAGGCAGGTTGACAAAGTCTTTAGCCAATTTTTTGTGATTGCCTTCATTGAATCCATCTTTATAATCCTCATTCCCGTAATCCGAAAAAACACAATCATATGGAGGATCGAGAAACACGAAATCATCTTCCCTGCACATATTGAAAATATCACTATAATCCAAATTAAAAAGTTCGGCCTGTTGCAATAGTTTACTATGTGAAAGTGTCACTGATTTTGTATTAAAATGTTTGTAACGCCCAAAAGGAACATTAAACTCTCCACGTGCGTTATAACGAATCATTCCAGAATAAGCAGTCTTGTTAATATAATAGTATAACAGGGCATCCGAATATTCCTTGTCTACCGTTCCATTAAACATACCTCGAAGGCGATAATACAATTCTTCGTTTTTATCCTCAACCCGTTCATCGGGGTGTATAACCTTTAATGACTCAAAATCTTTTCGATTGCCAGCATACAGCATCTCTATCTCATCAAGTTCTTTTCGCAGATTCGTGTAATCATTGCGCACACCTCTATAGAAATCAATTAGTTTTGAATTTACATCATTGACTATAGATTGTCGAGGTTCTAGAAAAAAAAATAATGCTCCACCTCCAAAGAAAGGCTCTATATAGCGCCCTGTAAACCGAGGGAGATGCCTCCTTATATAAGGTATTTCCTTTGATTTTCCGCCTCTGTATTTTATCATTGGTTTCATGCAATATCTTACAATTAATCTTCTTTGCAAAATTACAAAAAAGCCGTGACATTTTGCTTAAATTACATGGGCTTATTACAGCTTTTCTTTGAATTTATAGTTTTATACCTCTATTGGAAAATTGTATTCCCACTTAACAATCCCTAGATAGACATTCTTGGATTTGAAAGGATATATCCACTCCTTTGCACAAGTTCATGACAGATACGATTCGCCAACGTATGATTTTATCTACCAATGGATTGATTATCTGCGCAGTCTCTATTGCTCAAAGCTCAGTTTCTTCTCATTCCTCTAAATTGGGTGTCTAGTCCGGAAAAGTGTTGACCGTCAGATTCAACATTTTTTAGTAAAATGTG
>CAJTQU010000016.1 GCA_910578665.1 uncultured Muribaculaceae bacterium | reverse complement strand
GGTTGTTATTGTCTGACATAGTGATAAATGAATGGATATATCGACTTAGCCGATAGTGTGGTTGGCGATAAGTTCTTTGATAAGGCCTTCGAGCTCGGCGTCGGTGTTGGGGACGTTGCGGGCGTCTTTGGCGGTGAATACGACGTTTTCTATGGCCTTGACCTTGGTGGGGCTGCCGGCCAGGCCGCACTGTTCCAGGTCGGCCTCGACATAGGCGGCGTTCCATTCGTCCACCTTAAGATACGGACGGGCCTCGATGTATGCTATTTTTTCCTGGTCGCCGTCAAGCTCGGAGATAGATGCGGCACGTTTGTATTTCATGAGAGCCTTGGCGTTACGCGGACGGCATGGTGCGGCCGAACCGTTTACTGTGACCACAAGCGGCATAGGGCAGCTCACAGTCTCCACGCCGCTTTCGATACGGCGGGACACAAAGGCTTTGCCATCTTTAATATCGAGTATTTCCTCGGCATATGTCACCTGGGGCAGGCCGAGCTTCTCGGCTATCTGCGGGCCTACCTGCGCGGTGTCGCCGTCGATAGCCTGGCGTCCGCCGATGATTATGTCGAAACTGCCGATTTTCTTTGCCGCTGTGGCCAGGACGTAAGATGTGGCCAGGGTGTCGGCGCCGGCAAAAGCTCGGTCGGAGAGCACAATGCCGTTATCGGCACCGCGGTACAGGCCCTCGCGTATGATTTCGGCGGCACGCGGAGGTCCCATTGTGAGCAGCGTCACTTTGCTCCCCGGAAAGCGGTCTTTAAGCTGCAGGGCTTGTTCCAGGGCATTGAGGTCTTCAGGATTGAAGATGGCTGGAAGCGCGGATCGGTTTATGGTGCCGTCCTCCTTCATCGCATCTTTGCCCACATTGCGGGTGTCGGGCACCTGCTTGGCGAGCACAATAATGTTAAAGCTCATGTCGTATGGTTTTAAATTTTTCTATGATTCAGAACCGAATGGCAGAGGGCGGATCTGTCTGGCAGACTGTTGCGCCCATAGCTGCTCTGTATTTATGCCGCCTTTGTCATGGGGCAATTATTTTGCAAAGATAGGGATTTTTTTTGATACGGCATTGAATTTTGCGCATTTTTCGGCTTAGTGTGCAATATAAGTATTTTGCCGCTGTATTGATGGGCAAGTGTTGGTAATGCAAAGATTGTTTCAGAATAGGCAGATTAAAAATGGTTATAAAGATGGCGGTTCGGCAGTTCATATGTTTATTTTTTTTGTAGAGATTTGTTTTTTTAAACTTGTTGGTCTGTGTTTAAATTATTTTATACCAGCTGTTTGCATATTGATGTTTATGTATGTTTGTATTTGTTCGTTGTATTGATAGTTAAAAATTATTTTGAAATATGAAAAAAAATTGCTATCTTTGGCGAAATTCTACAAACATTTATAGATTATGGACCTGCTGTTGATTGGCGATTATGGTATGTGTATGATCTTGTGATTTTTAAATTTGTTACGTTATGAAAGTTAGTAAATATTTCAGTGCGATATCTCTGTCTGAAGATACATGGCTGCTCTATGCGGCATTAAATGATGCATTTGTAGTTGTGTCTAAAAACGTGCTGCCAAATGTCAAGGAGCCTGTACTGCTTCAAGCATCAGGGAAGTTGAGAGAAGATCTTATCTCTGCAGGAATAATTGTAGAACGTGTCTGTGATGAAGTTGCAATTCTTGAAGAACGTATTATGGATATTGATAATTGTAATAAATTATTGCAACTTACAGTCAATCCCACGATCAACTGCAATTTTAGTTGTTGGTACTGTTATGAGCATCATGCGAAGAATACGAAAATGTCTCCAGAAACATGTGATGCGGTTGTTAAATATCTTAATAATTATTTGGAAAGAAATGTAGATACTGAAGAATTTACTCTTTCTTTTTTCGGAGGTGAACCGCTGATATATTTTCGAGATGTGGTTATGCCGTTAATCAAAGAATGTGAAGTCGTATGTTGTACGCACGGAGTCTGTTTTAATGTCCATTTTACTACAAATGGCTATCTTTTATCGGATGAATGTGTTGCTTTCTTGAGTAATTACAATTCTAGTTTTCAGATAACACTTGATGGTTCAGAATCGTTCCATGATAAAATTCGATTTCCCAAGCCCGGAGTTGGTAGTTATAGCCGGATTATGCATAATATTATGAGAGCAGCGAAAGCTGCTTGTAGAGTAATCGTGCGGCTTAATTATACTTCTGAAAATATTGATTCGTTAGATTCTGTTATTAATGACTTAAATAACTTCCCTATTGAAATAAAGAAATATATTCAGGTTGATTTTCAACGAGTGTGGCAAGACATAACTCCAGAAGGACTCGATTCTGTTACTGATAAAATTGCTAAATATTTTCGTAGGACTATTAGTTCTGGAATAACTGCAACGAGTCATTATGCTTTTGATTTGGTCCGTGCTTCATGCTATGGAGATAAGAAAGAATACATGTTAGTAAATTATAATGGCGAACTATATAAATGTACAGCTCGCGATTTTGCTAATACACCATGTTTGGGTAAACTTGCCTCTGATGGCTCAGTAGAATGGGATCAAGAAATATGCGATATTAGATTAAATGTGAAATTATCAAAAGCAATATGTCGTGAATGCAGGATAGCGCCGCTTTGTGGCGGAGGATGCCGTCAGAAAGCTATGGAATGCATAGAAAAACAGGAATGTATATATAATTATTCTGAACAAGCGAAAGATCAAATTATATTAGATAGATTTGAATTTAGATATTTAGCAAATAAAGTTAAATAATATTTGAATACGCCAGCCGAGAGGTGAAAGATCTCGGAAAATTAATAATATAAATCTTTTTTAATATGAACCAGATGAAACGTATCCACAGTTATGTGGCTTCATTAAGGGAGGAAAGTAAATTGAATGAAAAACAAGAATCTATGCTGCTGTTATCTGACTTGGATGTAATTGGCGGTGACAATAAAGGAAAAGACGGATGTTATAATTATGTTGCAGGTTCATGTGCTAGGCAAACTAATGAAAAATGTAGTAATTATGGAGTTTGTGATAATGCCGTGAATACTGGAGGATGCCATAATTATTTAGAACCACCTGCTACTCAAAATATCGTAGCGGCTTCTTGCTCGTCATAAGGATGTTCTAAAGCATGATTTTTGTTAGTTTAATTTAAAAGAATATACCTTAATGTTTTATGGGGACATATGATATTGGGGTATATTCTTAGTTGGATTAAAAATAGGTATTATGAAGCAATTATCGTTATTGAAAATAGCGTTATCTATACTGTTGGTCACAACAGCAGGCGCTATTCACGCTGATATAGTAGGTCGTGTGACAGATAGCCGGCAAAATCCGCTTAAGGGTTGCGTGGTGACATTGCTAGCTCCTGCTGACAGCAGTTTTGTGGTTGCCGAGGTTAGTGGTGCCGACGGTAGGTTTTCTATAGATGTGCCCCAGGGACGTTATATCGTCAATGCTGAAGCTCATGGCTATGTATCTGCCGCTATGGAGTATGAGGGAGGGGAAATAGCGATTATGCTTGAAGATGCTGCCTCTTATCTGGATGACGTCACAGTATCGGCATATGCTCCTGGTTCGTTCAGACGCGAGGCTAACAAATATATATATGTGCCAGATGCAATGCCGGGCGAGGTTCGTGCCGGATATGATGTTTTGAAGATTGTCCCATTGGTATCTGTAGACGAAGATGGCGGAGTGGCCGTTCTTGGAAAGGGATCATCAATGATATATATAAACGGCAAGCCGCCACGCATGGGGCAGAAAGCCGCTTTTGCCATGCTTCGCACAGTGCCTCCAGGCAGTATTAAAAAGGTAGAGGTGATTACTAATCCAGGGGCGTCTGTCCATTCGTCTTTTTCAGGCGGAATAGTGAATATTATAATGGATGAACCGGACCAGGGACTTGTGGGTATGATGTTTGCAAACTGGCGTTCGAGTAGCAACGATGCCAGGGGCACGGTTGCCGGGCCATCGCTTTATATGTCTTACGCCCATGGGAAATTTAATGCGGCTATGACAGCTACATATAACTATCTTAATGTGGATAACCACCGTGAGACAGTTTATGACTACAAGGCTTCCGGAACGGAGGTCCGGAATGATTCGCATGAGGAGATGATAGGAAACCAGATCGGGTTGGGTGTGACTGCTACTTATGATTTTACTTCTGCCAGCAAGCTGGGAATGGCATTTTCTACATCGGCCAGAGGATATCGTCAGCCATGCTCGGCATTGTCTTTTGATTCGCGCACTGGTGAAACCGTTCGGTTTGAAAATACCTCGCGCGAACCGTTCACGCGCCCTTTTTTGTCGGCAATGGCGTTTTATAATTTGGAAACAGACCACAATGGTTCTAACATAGATATATATGCATGGTATGCCAATAATACAGAACGGTGTGAGACAGACTATTTAGAAAACGGCAATGTGTCAATGCGCAACGTACTTGACAATGACAGTGAGTCTGCCGAGGCAAAAGCCGATTATAATTATTATTTTACAGACGGCGGATCATTGCGCACCGGGGCAGGGTTTACTTATTCCCGTACGAACAGACAGGAAACACGTGATGATATATTTGACAATTTTACATATAAAGACTACCGCACTTTTCTTTATGCCGACTACTCACGTTCGTGGAGCCAGGTGTTTAGTATGTCGGCAGGTGTAAGGGGAGAGTATGTCCGGGCCAGGGGTGTGCAGAGATCGCAATCTGAAGAATTCTCACGTAATGACTGGACTGTAACTCCTAATGCCAGCCTCTCGTTCAGGTTGCCCAAATCTTCACAAAGCCTGTCTTTGGAATATAGCTATTATGTGTCTTATCCGAACTTGAATAGTATGAATCCGTTTAGGGTGTGGACTTCGCCTACGACTTATACGACAGGCAATCCGTTGCTAAAGAATTCGGCCTGCCACAGTATTTCTTTAAGATATGCATTACTTAATAAACTGAATTTTTATATGGGATTTTCAAGATGCAATAATACTGTTTCAAACTACATATTTATGGATCCTGATGGCAATACTGTGACTAGTATAGGTAATTTTGGGAAGAGCAATGGTTTTTCGTTTGAGGCTGCCTATAGAGACACATTTTTCAATTTTATGAGGCTTTCGGCCACTGTCAATGCATATTATAATGATGTGCATGCGGCTATTAATAGTTCCGACGTGGGATATCGCGGATGGTCGGCGCGGCAAAATACAAATATTGTATTTATAATAGCCCCATGGAATGCCAGTGTGGAAATAAGCAACATGTTATGGAGCCCGACAAAAGCTATGACAATGAGTTATGGCTGGCGCGATATAGTTGATCTGAGTATTACTAAGTATTTATTTAATTCAATGTCGATTACGGCTAGCATAAGCAATCTTGCCAACCAGTGGTTTGACGTCTCATATAGCAATTCGGATTATGCTTATAAGTCGTCTAATAAGGGTACGGCCATGACGTTTTCCGTAAAGGTTACCTACCTGTTTGGTAAGCGCAGAGTAAATATGATAGAGGAGCGTAGCGAATCATTTGGCGGCGATGTCAGGCCGACTTTATGAAGTGTGATGCCTATTTATTTAGGCTGCAATTTTTCTGTTATTGACAAGATTTGTTTTTAATGCAAAAGCATTGCTTGTATAACAATGCTTTTGCAATGTTGTTTATTTCTGTTTCAATGCAAAGAAAGATAGTGGCATATCAGCAATTGGAACATTCTGATTGCGGTATTGTGTGTATCCGTATAATCGCACGTTATTGGGGTAAGCATATGACTCTTAATGAAATAAGAGCATTAGCTGATATTAGTCGTGAGGGAATGTCTATAAAAGGGATGAGGGATACGCTTGAGAAGCTCGGGTTTGATTCGGCTGTTGTAAAGGTGCCTGGGGAGGAATTGTTAAGAATGCCGTTGCCGGTTGTTTTATTTTGGAGGCAGAGTCATTTTGTTGTACTATATAAAGTTTCATCCGATGGGAAACGTTATTTTGTGGCGGATCCATCGCAGGGTAAAATGATATTTTCAGATGATGATATTCGTGCACATTGGCTAGGGAACTCAAATGAAGGAATAGCTCTTTTATGTGAGCCGTCAGATGATTTTGTGCCTGGTAAGGCACAAAAAAAAGGTGTAAGGGAATTAAAATTATCGGAGCTGGTTAGGCGAACTTTGAATCAACACAAGTGGGCGTTTGTATCGATAGTGTTTTTTGCGTTTTTATGTTTATTGTCGGATATATTATTGCCATTTGTTTTTCAAAGAACAATTGATGAGGGTATAGCTACACGAGATATAAATCTGATATGGCTTTTAGTGTTTGCGCAGATTATGATTTTTGTAGGTAATTATTTTGCACAGAATGTAGCTGACTGGATGATGACCAAATTAGGATTGAAAGTTGGTCTTGATATGATGAATGAATATTTATGCAAACTGCTTGCTCGTCCGATGGAGTTCTTTGCTCGTAAAGTTAATTCGGATCTGATACAAAAGGCCGAAGACCAGCTTAGAATAAAAGATTTTTTGGTAGGTATGCCAAATACACTTTTTTTTATGTGTTTAAATATTATTGTTTTCTCAGGTCTTCTTGTTTATTTTAATTTATATATTTTTCTGTTTTTTATATTTTGTACGGGTATTAGTTTTTTGTGGTTGTTAGCATTTATTAGGAAGAGAAAATCCATTGATTATACATATACTGCGTGTATAGCTGAGAATAGGAACAATTTGTATGAACTAATTAATGGCATAACGGAGATTAAGGTAAACAATGCACATAAAATAAAGCTGTCTGAGTGGAATAGTATGCAGGAAAAAATAAATGTGCTGGCTAAGAAAAATTATTATGTAAAACTATGGATGAACAGTGGCACGACATTTATCTTTAGGATTAGAGAAATTGCGATTATCGGAATATGTGCTGCATCTGTGGTTTACGGAAATATGACTATTGGTGTCATGATGACAGTTAGTTATATTATAGGCCGTCTGTCACTGCCGTTTAATAATATGTTGGATGTCGTTAATCAAGTGCAAGATGCATCAATATCTCTGGAAAGGGTAGAAGAAATAATGTCATCTTCTTGTGGTGTGCAGGATGATGATATGCAATTTAAAATAAATGATATTCTTTTGAAAAATGTCTCGTTTAGGTATCCAGGATCTCATTCTCCGTTGGTTTTAAAAAACATTGATTTATTGATACCTGTAGGCTCCACTATTGCGCTGGTCGGTCCGAGTGGATGTGGTAAGTCTACCCTTATTAAGTTGTTGCTCAATTTGTTTAGACCTATCGAAGGGAGTATCAGTTCGGGGAATATTTGTTTTTCAGAAACAAATCAGGAAATATGGCTTCGAAATTGTGGAATAGTAATGCAAGAAGGCACAATTTTCACAGGCAATATATTATCAAATATTGCTATGTCAGATGAAAGTCCGGATTTGCAGAGGGCGCGTAAGGCAGCGTCATTGGCCTGTCTTGATAGCTTTATTGACAATCTGCCTATGGGTTATTATTCAAAAATAGGTGTGTCTGGTATTGAGCTGAGTGGCGGTCAGAAGCAGAGATTGCTAATAGCCAGGGCAATATATAGGGATCCCGCTTTATTGGTTCTCGATGAGGCAACGTCATCGTTAGATGCCATTAATGAAGCCCGTATTGTAAGGAATCTGAAAGATAACAACCAGGGCAAAACTGTTATTATAGCAGCACACAGGCTGTCTACGGTTGCGTATGCCGATATGATAGTGTATATGGATGGTGGCGAAATAATAGAAACGGGCAGCCATGAGGATCTTATGGCGCTTGGAGGGGCTTATAGCAGACTTATAGCACGTCAGCTTTCGCCGGCGTCTGGGCTGGCGGTATGAGCGTAATATGAAATTTAGGGGCGTAAAATAGGGAAAACCCAATTTTTATTTGTAACTTTACGCCGTTTTATATGTCATATAGATGTACGGTATATCCAAGTAGCGCATGAAAGCGTTGTCCGGTGCTCCGGAGGTGTATGCCGGGATATTAAAAATGAACAATACTAACCATTTAACCATAATTTAAAATGAAGAAGATCACAATGCTCATTATGGGTGCTCTGCTGGCTATTCCTTCGGCGTTTGCCGAACTGCCTTCGGTGTTGCTCAAGGACGTGAATGGAAACACTGTAAACACAGCCGAACTTTCCAATGACGGCAAGCCGATGGTCATCTCGTTCTGGGCTACCTGGTGCAAGCCCTGTAAACGCGAGCTGAAGGCTATCAGCGAGGTGTATCCCGACTGGCAGGACGAAACCGGTGTAAAGCTGGTGGCTGTAAGCATCGACGAGGCCCAGAACGCTGCGAAAGTGAAACCGCTGGTTGACGGTATGAACTGGGAGTATGAAGTTCTCCTGGACCCCAATGGCGAGTTCAAGCGCCAGATGGGTGTGAGCGATGTTCCCCACGCTTTTATTGTAGACGGCCAGGGCAACGTGGTTTGGAGCCATAAGGGCTATGTGGACGGCGGTGAAGAGGAAATCATCGAAGAGCTCCGCAAACTGGCTAAATAAATTTGCTAAATAAACGGGCTTAGCCGGGACGAAGTCACGCCCCGGCTATCCCTATACCAAGACAACCTATTATCAACATACAGTGAAACGCAGATATACTTATCTATGCGCCGCAGCCATTTGTCTACCGACACTTGCCTCGGCGAACTCGGCTGCCGAGCAGACGGACAGTGTCGTTCTTCAGAACAGCAGTGTCGCTTTAGAGCCGGCGAAAGAAAAAGAACCCAACTGGTTCCGCAAAATCCGCCTGACAGGCAGTGTGCAGACAGAATTCCTCATCCCGGTGACGGATGCGGGCATGGGTATACCCCACACCGACCGTAATGTCTATGCGGCCGATGTGCTCAATAATACTTACTTCGATCTTACGCTTAATGCGCCTTATCTCTCGCTTGGCGGCCGGTTTGAGTGGGCCAAATGGCCGTTACCCGGTTTTGAGAAAGACTTCGAGGGCTGGGGCGTGCCTTATTTCTGGGCTACGGGCCGCTATAAATGGGCGTCGCTCACGGCTGGTGACTTTTACGAGCAGTTTGGTTCGGGTCTTATTCTCCGCACTTACCAGGAGCGTTCGCTCGGTATCGACAACGCGATAAGGGGCGGCCGCCTGAAACTAAATCCTGGTGCCGGTGTGTCGTTCACAGCGCTGGGCGGTAAGCAGCGTCGTTATTGGGAGCATAACTCCGCATGGCTGTGGGGTGCCGATGCAGAGTGGAATATCTCAGAGGCCTTTCCCCGTTCGTTTGGCGGAGATTATGGCTTGACGGTAGGATTTTCCTATGTGGGCAAGCATGAGAAAGAGACACTTGTCATGACAGATGACAATGCTTTCCGTCTGCGTCTGCCCGAGACTACAGCCGCTTTTGACGGTCGTGTGAATCTAAAGCTCAAGGACTTCAGCATATTGGCCGAGGCTGCGACTAAGAATAACGAGCCGTCTGCCGATAATAACTATACTTATCGCCGTGGTTCGGCATTCATGCTGTCGGGTGCATACTCGTCAAAGGGCTTCAGTGCTTTGCTCCAGGCCAAGCGTTCAGACAATATGAGCTGGCGTTCGGACCGTGATATGACAGGCGTGTCATCGTTTATCAACCACCTGCCGGCGTTCACTATGACACAGACTTATGCGCTGGCGGCCATGTATCCCTATGCCACCCAGCCTGACGGCGAATGGGCTTTCCAGGGCGAGGTGCGTTATACTTTCAAGCGCAAAACCCCGCTGGGCGGCAAATATGGCACAGGCGTGCGTCTGTCGGGTAGCTATATTGCCGGTCTTGACCGCAACTATCCTGCCGGCAAGCCTCACAAGCCGTCGGGATACGAAGTGGGCTCTAACGGCTATGGTACTCCGTTCTGGAAAATGGGCGAACTTTATTATGCCGATGTCAATTTTGAATTGAACAAGAAACTGTCAAAGAGTTTCAACTTTACATTCTTCTACCTGTTCCAGCGCTATAACCAGGAAGTGGTGCTTGGCCATGGAGTGAACGGCAACATGGTGACTGCCAACACTTTCATAGTAGAGGGCCAGTGGAAGATGCGTCCCCGTACGCAGCTGCGCTTTGAGGCACAGTATCTGCACACAGAGCAGGATCTGGGTGACTGGCTGGCCGCGACGCTCGAACTGTCGCTGGCACCGCACTGGATGTTTACAATCACCGACATGCAGAACTTTAACTCAAACAGAGAACTGGGTCCCACTAAAAAGAACTATTATTCATTTGGTGTGACATACAACTATCTGCGCAACCGCTTCTATGTGGCTTATGGCCGCACACGCGAGGGCTATAACTGCTCCGGAGGTATCTGTCGCTTTGTTCCGGCATCGAAAGGTTTCACCATCTCATATAACTACACATTCTAACCGAATAGCAAGATATGAAATTATTTAATTATATAGGTGCAGGACTTCTCGTCATGGGATTTACAGCCTGCGACAATATAGATGAAGACGACCGCTTCATTCCTGTGGAGCGTCCGCACTCTGAAAAAACTGTGCTGATAGAGGAGTTTACCGGCGCACGTTGTGTGAACTGTCCTGACGGCGCCGCCGTAGTGGCAGCCCTGCATGAGACATATGGTGACAATGTAATAGCGGTAAGCCATTATCCAAGTCAGATGGAGTCGCTCACTCTGCCTCTCGGTATAGACCTGCGCACATCGCTTGCCTCTGATTATTTTGCAGCTTACAACGGTCCGAACCGCGGTCTTCCCTCTGCTATGTTTAACCGCACTGCCTATAATGGACAGACACTCATATTGCAGCCTACCACATGGGGTTCGGTGGTTTATGATATGTTGATGAATAACGAGTCTCCGGTCTTGATAAAGATGGATAGCCGTTATGATGCCTCTACGCGCAAACTTGATGTCGACTACGATGTACAGTTTATCGATGCCGTGGCAGAAGATGTGTCATTCCAGCTGTGGATTGTTGAGAACGGCATCATATCGCCGCAGCTCAGCACTACCGGTCTGATACCCCAGTATGAGAACAACCATGTGTTGCGCGGCGCGCTGAACGGCACATGGGGCGAGGCCAAGGGCGGCGCGCATATGGCTGGCTCGACAGTCACAGGCAGTGGCTCTATCGTGCTTGCCGACAATTGGAAACCTGAAAACTGCCAGGTGGTGGGATTCCTCTATCGCACCAGCGGCCGCCAGGTCGTGCAGGCCGGCTTGATTAAGAGTATCCTGCCTGTAGCTTCAGAGGAATAGCCTGATGTGTAAATAACTTAAAACATTCCTTATATTAACCAATGAAAAAAACATTAGCATTACTCGTTTCGTTTGTGATGTTTGCCGTGCTGGGTGTCAAGGGAGCCGATCCTGTGACCTGGTCGTACAAACTCATAGATGAGAACACTGACCATCCGGCAGTGCAGATGACTGCGACAGTGGCCGCCGGATACCACCTGTATGATTTTACCCACGGTGGTATGGAGAATCCTTTGAATATCTCTGTTAAAGCCGATGGCGCGACGTTGGTGGGCAAGCCTGCCGCAAACAAGAAATTCACAGCCGAGACAGACGAAGACGGTATGCCGGCACGTTATTACACCGGTTCTGTGACATTTACCCAGAAATTGAAAGCCACCAAGCCTGAATTCAAGCTGACTATCAAGATTACAGGCCAGGCTTGTGACGACAATTCTTGTTCTAACATCAATGTCGCAAAAATAATGAGCGGCAAAGCTTCGGTGGCCGGCGATGTAAAAGAGGAGGAAACAGAAACTCCGGAGACTCCGGCTGAAGAGCTGGCCGACACCCTTGCCGCAGTAGGCGCTGTGCCTGCCGCAGCTACTGACAGTGTGTCAGGCGCTGTATTGAACGAGTCTGAAGGCGCTCTGTGGGCCAATGTGGAGGCCGAGGTCAAGGCTCTTGGCACAGAAGAGAAAGAAGCCAGCCTCTGGGCTATATTCCTGGCCGGTGTTATCGGCGGTCTGATCGCCCTTATCACGCCGTGTGTCTGGCCCATGATACCCATGACAGTGTCATTCTTCCTCAAGCAGAACAAGAGTCGCGCCAAGTCGGTGCGTTCGGCATCGGTCTACGGCCTGTCTATCATAGTTATCTATGTTCTCATAGGGCTTGTGGTGACCGCTATATTCGGCGAGCAGGCATTGAACGCGCTTTCTACTAATGCTGTCTTCAATGTATTCTTCTTCCTGCTCCTCGTGGTTTTTGCCATCTCTTTCATGGGTGGTTTCGAACTTACACTCCCCTCTAAGTGGACCAATAAGATGGATTCCAAGGTGGACTCTACCACAGGTATGCTCTCCATCTTCTTCATGGCATTCACACTGGCTCTTGTGTCATTCTCTTGTACCGGTCCTATCATCGGCACACTGCTTGTAGAGGCTGCCACCAGCGGCAACTACCTGGCTCCGGCCATCGGTATGTTTGGCTTCGCTCTGGCTCTGGCTCTGCCTTTCACAATCTTTGCCATGTTCCCCACCATGCTCAAATCTATGCCCAAGAGCGGTGGCTGGCTCAACTCTGTCAAAGTCGTGCTCGGCTTCCTCGAGCTTGCTTTGGCACTTAAGTTCCTTTCTATCGCCGACCTTACTTCGGGGTGGAGAATCATGGACCGCGAGGTATTCCTCTGCCTCTGGATCGTTATCTTCTTCCTCCTTGGTGTCTATCTGTTGGGCAAGCTCCGCTTCCCCCACGACTCAAAAGTTGAGAAGACAGGCGTAGGCCGCTTTATGCTGGCTCTGGTTAGCTTTGCATTTGCCGTGTACATGATCCCCGGTCTGTGGGGTGCGCCGCTTAAGGCCATCAGTGCTTTCGCTCCGCCCAGCAACACCCAGGACTTCTCACTGTTCGAGGGCGAGGTCAAGGCACGTTCGCATAACTATGAAGAGGGTGTGGCTCTCGGCTTGAACGAGAATAAGCCTATCCTGCTCGACTTCTCAGGCCACGGTTGCACCAACTGTCGTGAACTTGAAGGCGCTGTATGGACAAACGACGAGGTACGTAACATTATCAATGATAAATTCATCCTCGTATCACTAATGGTGGACGAACGCACAAAACTTCCCGAGCAGATTATCAAGACAAACCGCAAGGGTGAAACAGTGATTCTTGAAACCGTAGGTGAGCTTTGGGGCTTCCTGGAGAGCGAAAAATTCGGTATCATGGCACAGCCGTACCACATTATAATTGACCATAACGGTAAGCCGTTGTCACAGGCTATGGACTATAATAATGGCAAGAATGTGGACAACTATATCAAGTTCCTCGAAACTGGCTTGAACAACTTTGCCAAGCAGACAGCTCCTGCTTCCATCCAGGAGAAATAATTCTAATCATACCCTAATAAGAAAAAAGGTGTTCCGTATCTTTCGGAACACCTTTTTTCTTATTAAGGATTACATTCGCCCTAAGTACTTTCTGCATTATCCGGGATTGATCCGGGACTTACATTGTGCGAAAGTATCAGAGCGACTACAGACTGTTTTTAAGAATATTGATAACATCTTTACGCTCCAGTACTTTGTATCCGCCATCGTTTATAGGGCATGCGTCCGCTATTCCTTCTATGATTTCAGACGAGGCTCCGCATTCGGTGATGTTCATGGCCAGACCAAGTTCCCGCATCCATGCCTCCATGGTTTCGAGTCCTTTGTGTGCGGCTTGCGCATCACTTAGTCCGTTGGTGTTCACATTCCATACGTTTGTTGCCATACGTTTGAATTTCGCTACGGCATTGTCGCTCTCCTCTAGCAATAGCCTGTAATATGCTCCGCTGACAGCTGATAATGTGTGTCCGTGTGTCGCATCTGTAAATGCTGCCACAGCCTGGCCGAGCATATGCACCATCCAGTCAGTTGGTTTTCCCATAGCTATAAGAGTGTTGAGCGCCCATGTCGCGGTCCACATTATGTTGCTTCTTGCTTCATAGTCTTCGGGGTCGGCAAGTGCTTTTCTGGAACTTGTTATGAGAGAGCGCATGAGGCCCTCGGCAATATAGTCAGAGGTATTATCATCAGATCCGGAGAGATATTGTTCGAGGATGTGGGACATTATGTCGTATATCCCTGCCACCATCTGGTATTTGGGCACACTGAATGTGAATTCCGGGTTTAGTATGGCAAATTCCGGGTTTCTGAAATGATAGAACATTTTACGGTTTTCCGCATGGTTTGAGATAACGGATCCGGCATTCATTTCAGATCCCGTGCCGGCCATCGTGAGTACACAACCTACCGGGATATAACGACATTTCATCTTGCCGAAAGATTTGAAATAATATTCCCAAGGGTCTTCTTCGCAATAAGTGCTTCCGGCCACGGCTTTGGCATAATCGCACGTAGAGCCTCCGCCTACGGCGAGTATGAGGTCGACTTTCTCGCTGCGTGCCAGTGCGGCTCCTTCCATTACTTTGTCAATTGTGGGATTGGGCATTACGCCGGGCATTTCCACAATTGTTTTTCCTGCTTTGCGGAGTTCTGCGATTACCAGATCGTAGATGCCGTTTTGTTTGATACTGCCACCGCCATAGGCCAACATTATTTTTGGTCCATAATTCTTAAGTTCTTTGCCTAGTTGGTCCAATGCTTCATTACCGAAATGAAGTCTTGTCGGATTGTGAAAAGTGAAATTTCCTAACATACTATTATTGTTTTAACTTTAGTCAAAGTATAATTAATTTTGAAAGATGATTTATCATTCAAGGATGTCCTGTTTTGTGTTGCAAAGATAGCGACATATTTTCAACGGCCATGTATTCAAATTTATGCAAATATAACCAATCTTTCGGATTATGTATTAGTCCCTGTGCGATTATATCTTTGGAAATAAGCGGAATTATGAGTAATTTTGCAGACTGAATGATGAAACGTATCCTTATCACCGGCGGCAAAGGCCAGTTAGGCTCCTGTTTGCGGCGCTTGCTTGATGCTCGCGCCGATATTGTCGCGGACTATACAGATGTTGACGGCGGTTGCGGCTGTTCCATGCTTGATTTGACAGACGGTGCTGGCGTGGCGGCCAAAGTCAATAGTTTCCGTCCCGGGTATATTGTGAATTGCGCTGCATATACGGCCGTGGATAAGGCTGAAAGTGAAGCAGGACTGTGCAGGAAAGTAAACACCGACGCTGTGCGCAATATAGCACTGGCAGCATCCGGTGCCGGAGCAAAAGTAATACACATCAGCACAGATTATGTCTTCGGCGGAGACGCTGACACACCGTATACGGAGGATGCGCCCACCTCCCCGTGCAATGTCTATGGCATCACAAAGCTGGAAGGCGAACGAGAATTACTCCGAATCATGCCTGAGCAGAGTGTGATATTACGTACCGCGTGGCTTTATAGTGTGTATGGGAATAATTTTGTTAAAACCATGCTGCGCCTGGGGAGTGAGAGAGAGGCGTTGGGTGTGGTTGCCGACCAATTTGGCAGCCCTACTTATGCCCCGGTGCTTGCACAGGCGGTAATGTCTGTGATTGATTCGGATAGATGGTGCCCGGGCATCTATCATTTGTCCGGTTCGGGACAGACCTCATGGTACGATTTCGCACGCGCTATATTCAACATGCAGGGGATAAAATGCGCATTGTCTCCCCTTGATACCGGGCAGTATCCCACAGCGGCCGCGCGGCCGCGCTACACAGTGCTGGACACATCTAAATTCAGAAATACTTTTGGTGTCGAAATACCATGCTGGCAGGAGTCGCTGGCATGTTTCTTTGACGACTACGCATCAATAACACGATCTTAATAAAACAATCCATATGGCTATCACCGACGAAATATCAAGACGCCGCACATTTGCTATTATATCACATCCTGACGCCGGCAAAACAACTCTTACCGAAAAGCTGCTGCTTTTTGGCGGCGCGATCCATGTGGCCGGGGCCGTGAAGAGTAACAAGATTAAGAAGACTGCCACTTCTGACTGGATGGAGATAGAGAAGCAGCGCGGTATATCGGTGGCAACGTCGGTGATGGGCTTCAATTATGGTACGTATAAGATAAATATTCTCGACACGCCCGGCCACCAGGATTTCGCAGAAGACACGTTCCGCACTCTCACAGCCGTTGACTCTGTAATAATAGTCGTGGACGTGGCCAAGGGTGTGGAGACACAGACAAGGCGTCTGATGGAAGTGTGCCGTATGCGCAACACACCGGTGATAATTTTTGTAAACAAGCTGGACCGTGAGGGGCGTGACCCGTTTGACATTCTTGACGAACTGGAGCAGGAGTTGAAAATTAGTGTGCGTCCTCTGTCGTGGCCTATAAATATAGGTGCGAAGTTTAAGGGGGTATATAATATTTTCGAGCACGGGCTTGACCTGTTCACCCCATCGAAACAAACGGTTTCGGAGCGTGTGGAAATTGCCGATGTAAATTCTCCCGAGGTAGACAATCTGGTAGGTGCCGCCGATGCGGCGAAACTGCGAGAGGATCTCGAACTGATCGAAGGCGTATATCCCGAATTTGACGAGCAGGCATATCTCCAGGGACGTGTGGCGCCAGTATTCTTCGGATCAGCTTTGAACACTTTCGGTGTTAAGGAATTGCTTGACTGCTTTGTAAAGATAGCACCGGCTCCCCAGCCTGTTGTGGCTGAAGAGCGCCGTGTTAACCCTGAAGAAGAGGGCTTCAGCGGTTTTGTATTTAAGATACATGCCAATATGGACCCCAACCACCGCTCTTGTATAGCCTTTGTCAAAGTGTGCAGCGGACGCTTTGAGCGTAACGCGCCATATAAACACATGCGCCTTGGTAAGACACTGAAATTTGCCGCGCCTACGGCTTTTATGGCGCAGAAGAAGAATATTGTGGATGAGGCGTATCCGGGCGACATAGTCGGCATACCGGATACCGGTAACTTTAAGATTGGCGATACTCTGACCTCCGGAGAGGAATTGCATTTTAAGGGACTGCCAAGCTTCAGTCCGGAGATGTTCAAATATATCGAGAACGCCGATCCTATGAAGCAGAAGCAGCTTGACAAGGGTATAAACCAACTCATGGACGAGGGTGTGGCCCAGCTGTTTGTCAACCAGTTTAATAATCGGAAGATTATAGGCACAGTAGGGCAGTTGCAGTTTGAGGTGATACAGTACCGTCTGCTGCATGAATACGGCGCCCAGTGCCGTTGGGAACCGCTGAGCCTTTATAAAGCCTGCTGGATAGAAAGTGACGACGAGGATGCCCTGGCTGCGTTCAAACGCCGCAAGCAGCAGTTTATGGCTGTAGACAAAGAGGGACGCGATGTCTTTTTGGCTGACAGCAACTATGTTCTGCAGATGGCGCAGTCAGATTTCCCGTCCATAAGATTTCATTTCTCAAGCGAATTTTAGTTTCCAGAGACTTTTATCTGTTGCATAATTGGGCGAAGTCACAGTATCGGCAGTGGTTTGTGTCTTCACACTGTGAGAACGGAATATCCGGATCGAATAGCTCCGTAAGCTTTTCCCGTAACCCGGTCTCGAACTCGGCTTTGTAAGGCTGGTTATCCCACACGGGCTTGGCACCGTTTTCCACCATTGTGTCGAATCCGTTTAGCTTGAGGCTGCGTGTCTTGTATATTGACAAGGCGACCGGCGTGGTGTGTGCCACAGATTTAGAGCAGTATGGATAAAGGGCGGCATACAGCATGAGCTGGAAAATGGCTTTCCCTTTTTTGCCAGATGTCAGATCAGACACTTTTGAAAAAGAGGTCTCGTCTTTGCCTGTTTTATAGTCAGATATGCGCAGACGCAGTTTGTCCGTATTTCCTTCGGGTGGACAGACCTCGTCCATACGGTCGATAATCATCGTCATATTGACAAGGCGGTCACCATCTAATGGATACGCCACGTCGAATTTTTGTTCCGATCCCAGATAAACGAATGGCGCGAGGCGTAAATCTGCTTCGAGCGACCATTGTACGTATTTAGACAGTACATCGGCCATGATACCGGCGTCTCCTGTGAGCGGCGCGTTATTGTCTCGATGCAGGTAATACTGATTGATTTTGCGGCATACGATCTCCCTGTAGCTACCGTAGGTGCCTATGTTCCGGCTACCGTCCAGCCATGACGAAATTATATCTTTTGATACGAACCGTCTGCCAGAACTTTGGCCGGACGGCAACAGAGAGTCATATAGTTCCTGCATGGTTTCGTGCAGGATATTACCCTGTGTCACGGCATCCAAGAATTCTTCTGGTTCTTTTTCTACGCGTTTCCCCTCTATGTGTGCCAGATAGAATTTCATAGGACAGGCCAGATAATCTTTCAGTGAGGATGCCGATAATGCTCTTCCGGAGCCGGGGCGCAGGTATTCGCCAAGCCTGGCTGCCAAAATGCTGTTTTTGGACACACTCATGGTTTCTGAGCGGTTGGTTGCCACATTAAACCTGGCCGAGTTCCAGACCAGAGGACATTCCTTGCCGTACAGATAACGCAGCTGCAGCAGAAATCGCGACGGATCTCCGCTGCGCATTCCGCCTTGCGAGGCATCGTAGAGCAGGTGGACCTCTTTGGCGCGTGCGATAAGGCGATAGAAATAATAGGCAAATATATTTTCCTGGAAACGTGTGGTAGCTATGCCGAATCCGTAACGCAGAGCGTTTGGAATGAAGGTAGGTTTCTGAAGTTTACGTGGAAAGATACGCTCGTTCATGGAGGGGATGATAACATAATCAAAGTCCAGTGCTCTCGTTTCCAGCATACCCATCACTTGCAGCCCTTTGGTCGGCTCGCCCTGCAATGAAACTGTCTGTGCAGACAGCATACGGTCGATAAGGTTTAGAGCCAGACGTCTGTCCATGTCTATTTTGTATGACGCAGTCACCTGTCTGAACTCTCTGACCCCCTCCAGATACTTGGTGAGATGTGTCACATCAAGTCTGGCATGCTTGTCTTCGTTACTGCTGCCGCTGTCGGTCGGTGTGTTGCCGAGTAATTCCAGCATTATCGAGAGCAGGCGCTCCAGATAGTCGCATGTATCGCCTACACGGCTTCCTTCTGCCAATGGCTGCCATAGCATCTTTATGCGTTCGCACAGAACTTCGTTGTCCTTCTGGCCGGCTACGGCATCGAGTATATCGCTCATAGAGACGAAGAACAGCCCCCTGTCAAGTATATATCCGAGTATGGTCTCCACATTTCTTACACCCAGCAGCAGCCGTGTGAGAGTGTGTCCGAGCAGACCTTTTACATCTTTTGCAAAAAAACGTGTCATACCGCTGACAGTGCGGCACCGTAACTGCATCTGTTTGACGAGTGTGACGAACGAAGCGGCCAGTGTCATACGCAGAGGATAGCCCATGGTCAGGTTGACGGATGGTACGGTTTGTGCCGGCAATGAATGGAATACAGGGAACAGCAATCCTTCATCGGGCAGTACAATGGCTATACGTGCCGGATCTATATATTTGTCGCCGCCACTGTTAAGGATGCGGTTCACTATGCCGGATATGACTTTTGCCTGTGCGGTGTTTCCGGGACAGGCAGTGACATAGATATGTTCTGGAAATGACAGATGTTCTGTATAACGGTCCATGCCCTGCAGAGAGCAGGGAAAGTCTGTGGCATTGGTATGCAGAAAGTGTCCGGCATCAATCTTAGCCCCTTTTTTCAAAGGGAGGCCTGGCGCGTCCCAGAAAAACTCGGCAAGGCTGCCGCCGTCAGGACTTCGCAGGTTGCTGATAAGCTTAAACAGTTTGCGCTCTACGCGTGACAGCGCGTTGAACCCGGCTATGACCACTTTATTATAGGGTAGTAGCCGGCGGCCGTATTCTTCTATGCGTTCGCATGCCAGCCGGTATGCCCGGCCGGGGTATGTCTTATTGCGTTTCTCAAGAAGCTCGTTATACTTCGCATAGAGTGGATATAGCATTTCCCAAAGACTCAGAAAACGCTCTTGTGCGACCTTTTTGTCTTTTCCCTTGTTGAAATGCTCCCAAAATCGTTTCACTTCGTTTTCAGGATGCGTTATTCCGAAATACCGCGATATTATATCGCGCTGTTCTGGTGTCAGGTAGTCAGTGCGTATTTCGTTGTGCCTGGACAGGTTCTGGAATAGCTCTGATGCATCCACGCAATACAGGTCCACTTCATTGTAGTCAGACATAATGGTTTCCCCCCAGGTCTTGAAACGCTCGAAGTCGGTATCGTCTCCTTTCAGCGAGCGCCATGCTTCATACAGACTGAATAGCAGCTCGAGCCGGGTTCCCTTTGAAGCACCGCTCAGAGTGTCTGTCAGTTCGCTTATGGTCGTTATTTGCGGCATATCTGGCGCATCGTCTGCCTGGCCGAACATATTGGCTATGGCGTCAGAAAAATATTGACGCAGGAATGTGCAGCTGCGCTTGGTGGGCAGTACGAAACAATATTTTGATACGGAGGCACCGTAGCGCCCGGTCATTTCTATGGCTATGCTTTGAAGGAATGGTATCATGTGACTGCTTGTGATGACAGATTAGATGGCAAAGTTAGTAATAATTCATGTAACGAGCTTTGTTCCGCATTTCTAATCGATATTTAATATTAATATTACTATGGAGTTTGATTTTGCCGATAGCCTAATTTTTTGTAATTTTGTACTCTATGAGATTTGCCGATATTGCCGGACATAATAATGTTAAGGAGCATCTTAGAACCTTGGTTGACTCGGACAGGGTGCCGCACGCACTTTTGCTGTCAGGACCTGAAGGCACAGGCAAACTCGCACTGGCTCGTGCATTGGCACAATATATGCATTGCGTGTCTCCCGTGAATGGTGACAGTTGCGGACGTTGTCCGTCGTGTGTGCAGCATGCTTCGCTAAACAACGCCGATATGCACTTCGTTTACCCGATAGTTAAATCGAAGCAGAAACACCAGCTCGTCAGTACAGACATGGCCGATGCATGGCGTAATTTTCTGTCATGCGGTAATTATGCCTCCTGGCAGCGCTGGCTTGACATCATAGATGCAGGCAATTCGCGTCCGGGTATCTATGTAGAGGAAAGTGCGGAAATATTGCGCAAACTCAATATAAGTAATTTTTCAGCCAGGTACAAGGTGATGGTGGTCTGGCTTCCGGAGAAACTCCAGGGCGAGGCAGCCAACAAGTTGCTGAAAATAATCGAAGAGCCTTTTGACGATACAAAGTTCATATTTGTCAGCAATGATCCCGCATCGATTCTCCCCACCATTCTGTCCCGTTTGCAGCGTGTGGCCGTGACACGGCTTAGTGACGATGAAATAGCTGCGATACTTGTTGACACGCGTGGTGTAGATCCCCAGGCCGCGGTCCAGCTGGCATATATAAGTGACGGCAATGCGTGTACGGCGCTTGACGCTGTTGAGACGGCCGGCGAGTTTGACGAATTCATGGAGCTGTTTCAAGACATAATGCGCAAGGCGTATATGCGCGATGTGAAAGCTCTGAGGGACAACGGCGACACAGTGGCCGCTATGGGGAGGGAAAAATCATTGCGGTTTCTGGCGTATTGCGCACGCATGGTGCGCGAGAATTTCATATATAATCTGGGCCGGCAGGATCTTGTCCGGCTTACCGGGGCGGAAGCCCGCTTCTCAAGCCGGTTTGCCCCGTTTATAAATGCTGCCAATGCCGATGATATGATGAGGCTGTTTGACGAGGCGGCCGCGGACATCTCACGTAATGCTAATGCCAAGATCGTGATGTTTGACACCCTATTGCACCTGATAGTGCTGATACTGCGTAAGTAAAATTATAACAATGATAAGCCCGGAGGGCTTCTGTGATTAAAACATATTATATTATTTATGAAACCTACACTTTATATCCTTGCTGCCGGCATGGGCAGCCGCTATGGCGGACTCAAACAGCTTGACGGTCTCGGCCCCAGCGGAGAGACAATAATGGACTATTCTGTTTATGACGCCCTTAAAGCAGGCTTTGGTAAAATTGTGTTTGTCATCCGTCACGATTTTGAAGAGGAATTCCGTAAGAAAGTGATCGCAAAATATGAAAACCACATAGAGACCGATGTTGTGTTCCAGAGTACTGACGCTCTGCCCGAAGGATACTCGGTGCCCGAAGGCCGTACCAAGCCCTGGGGTACCAACCATGCTGTGCTCATGGCCAAGGACGCTATCAAAGAACCTTTTGCCGTAATAAATGCCGACGATTATTATGGCACTGACAGCTTCCAGACTTTGGCCGACTTCCTACGTTCTGTCGAAGGAGAAAAGAACCGCTACTGCATGATCGGTTTTAATATTGAAAACACACTTAGTGAGAATGGCGGTGTAAGCCGCGGCTATTGCGAGGTAAATGCGGAGGGCTATCTCACCGGTGTTACCGAATGCCACAATATACGGTATGAGGATGGCCGGCTTCTGCAGACATTGGCAGACGGTACAGACGCTCCTTTCCCCGAGGGTGCCGCTGTCAGCATGAATATGTGGGGCTTTACGCCTGATTACTTCGATTATTCGCAAGAGGCGTTTCTTAAGTTCCTGGCCGAACATGGCAACGAGCTTAAGAGCGAATTTTACATACCTACTGTTGTAAATGACCTTATCGCGGATAAGACAGTTACCCTCAAGGTGCTTCCCACATCGTCTAAATGGTTTGGTGTGACGTTTGCGGCAGACCGTCCTGCCACAGTCGAACGTTTTGCCCGGCTCGCCGAGCAGGGTGTGTATCCGTCTCCGCTGTTTAAATAATCAGAATCTTAAAAAATAATATAATGGCAACTAAAATACTTGTTACAGGTGGTACCGGATATATAGGTTCGCACACTGTGGTCGAACTACAGAATGCCGGATACGAGGTGGTAATTATTGATAATCTGTCTAACTCTAACATAGAGGTGCTTGACGGTATAGAGGCGATAACAGGCCGCCGGCCCGATTTTGTGAAAGGTGATGTTACAGATATGGGCACGCTGCGCAAGCTGTTTGAAGAGCATGCGGATATAAAAGGCATAATAAATTTTGCGGCATCAAAGGCTGTGGGCGAAAGTGTGCAGAAACCGTTGCTCTATTATCGCAACAACCTTGTGTCGCTGCTTAATTTGCTTGAACTTATGCCGGAATTCGGTGTTAAAGGCATTGTATTTTCATCCTCATGCACGGTATACGGAGAGCCGGATGTGAATCCTATTGATGAGACGGCTCCTTATAAGCCTGCCACATCTCCCTACGGCAATACAAAGCAGATTTCCGAGGAGATTATTACAGACTTCGTACATGCAGGCGCGCCGGTAAAGAGCGTGATACTGCGCTATTTCAATCCGGTAGGCGCGCATCCCTCGGCATTGATAGGCGAATTGCCTAACGGTGTTCCAAATAATCTTGTTCCTTATCTCACACAGACTGCTGCAGGTATCCGTAAGGAACTTACAGTGTTTGGTAATGACTATGACACACCAGACGGTTCGTGTGTAAGAGACTTTATTGATGTTGTCGATTTGGCCAAGGCTCATGTGACTGCTATGCATCGTATGTTGGAAAATGACAGTACGGACCCTGTCGAGATTTTTAATATAGGAACCGGTCGCGGCCTGTCGGTGCTAGAACTGATAGATAGCTTCCAGCGTGCCACTGGCGTAAAGGTGCCTTATAAGATAGGTGCGCGTCGCGAGGGTGACATTGAGAAAATATGGGCCGAGCCTACCAAGGCTAACACCGTGCTTGGATGGAAAGCCGAAGTGCCGGTGGATGATACCATGCGTAATGCCTGGGCCTGGCAGTGCCGTCTGGCAGAAAAGAAGTGATAAAGTTTTTTTAAATTATATAGCAAGGGCCGCGCATACTGATCGCGCGGCCCTTGTCATATCGCCTTATTTGCGTGTTTGTAGATATGTTTATTGTATGGGCTTGAGATGTGATGCTTTGCGCCAGAACAGGTAAGCCAGAACGGCTGATACGGCCAGTCCGGTGCCTAGCGCCGCTTCATAAGGAATGGCTACGCCCCATAATGCAGTGGTGAGGCTGGTGAATCCTTCAGGTGCGAAAAATATGTATGTGACTGTGACGCATGTCATGAAGACAGCCGGGATGAAAGATATCCAGTGGTTACGTCCGCGACGTGCCAGCCACATGGTGGCTGTCCACAAGGTGAATACAGCCAGTACCTGGTTACACCATGCGAAATAACGCCACAGCACATCGTAAGGGAGCAGCATGACAACGAAGCATAAAACAAATATGGGTACTGATACCAGAAGGCGTTTCATCAGCGCTTTTTGCTTTATGCCTAGGAAATCGGCTGCTATTAGCCGCGCTGATCGCAATGCTGTATCGCCAGAGGTGATGGGGGCAGCTATAACGCCGAGTATTGCCAGGATGCCACCGAATGCGCCGAGCCAGGATTTTGACAGGTTGTCTACTAGTACGGCCGGAGTGCCGGTACCTACATATTCCTGAAGTCCGTCATATCCGCCTGTGAAAGCTACTGCCGCAGCTGCCCATATCAGCGCCACTATGCCTTCGGCCACCATGGCACCGTAAAATATAGGACGTGCGTGTTTCTCGTTTTTAAGACAGCGGGCCATCATGGGGCTTTGTGTGGCATGGAATCCGCTTATGGCTCCGCAGGCTATAGATACAAACATCATAGGGAATATGGGGTTTGCTTGGGCATCTGCTTTGTGATTATACATCTGTTCCCATATTTCTGGAACGCTGTCATGGTTTACGAACAGCATCACGCATATGCCTACGGCCATAAACAGCAGTGCGAAGCCGAAAACGGGGTAGAGACGACCTATGAGTTTGTCTATAGGCAGGAGTGTGGCGGCCATGTAATATGCAAAGATTACTATTATCCAGAACAAGCTGTCCAGATGATCCGGGGTGAGGCGGGCCAGCAGGTCAGCAGGGTTATAGACAAATACGGCTCCTACGAGTATCATGAGCAACAGGGCGAACCATCTCATCACAAGTTTTACTTTATCGCCCAGCTGGCTTCCGACTATTTCAGGAAGCGAGGCCCCGCCCATGCGTATGGACATCATGCCCGACAGATAATCGTGAACACCGCCGGCGAATATTGTGCCCAGCACTATCCATAGAAATGCTGCCGGACCGTACATCACGCCCATGATCGCGCCGAATATAGGTCCTAGACCGGCTATGTTGAGAAATTGGATCAAGAAGATTTTCCAGGAGGGCAGGGGAACATAGTCCACCCCGTCGGCCATGGTATGTACAGGTGTTTTACGGTGGCCGTCCTGGCCGAAGATGCGGCTTACTATGGTGCCGTAGACGAAGTAGCCACCGATAAGCACAACGAGTGCGATTACGAATGAAATCATTTTATGTCTTTAGAGATTGTTAAGGGATTCATCTACGGCAGCCAACTCCTTTAGTACCGCTTTGCGTAGTTGCTCTACCTCTATTTCGGCAGAAGCGATGCGTGCTTTCAGGCTGCTTGTTCCGTTTTCTCGGTATTCCTCGTACAGGCTGTCAAGTGTTCGCGCTTCTTTTGCCAGTCTGGCAGATGCTGCCTGGTAGCGTTGCATCAGGGGGCGTGCGCTCTCTGGAAGCTCGCTGTAACGGGTGTATATACTGCCAGAAGGCGCAATGTAAGTAAATTGCGGCTGAAGTTTCTTTCTGTTTTCAGGAATATTGCTGATTGCCTCCAGGATTTGCGAATAGTCTTTGTCCTCTCTGAGTGTGCGTTTCAGAGATTCTTGTGCGTCATCGAAATGAAGTGATGCAAAAAACTCCAGATCTTCGGTGTCGGCGTCATAATTGACGCGTGTTTCGGCTGGTATAAACATGTATATGCTGACCAGTTTTTGTCCATCGGCGTCAAGCAAATGGTTGCGGTCAGTGGCCCACCATCCGTAGCCCGTTTCTTCATCTATGGCCAGCATGTAGTCATCGGCAGGCGAATTGTAGGGCATACCCATGTTGACCGGATTCTGGAAAGTGCCGTCATCATTGTCTCGGTTTGAACGGAATATGTCGTATCCGCCAAGACCGTCTTCCGAGCGTGAGGCAAAATAGAAAGTGCAGCCGTCGCTTAGCATAAACGGATATGATGCGTCTACATCATCGTCAAACAACGGGCGAGGATCGCTCCATGTGCCATCGGTCAGGCGGAATCCTTCATACAGGCGCTTGGCGGTGTCATCGGCTGTTCCGGCGGCATAAACCACGTTTCCGTCCTCAGATATATAGACCGGTCCGTCCAGATTTATGCTGTTCCAAGTATCACCCATGTTTCCGAGTGCCGAGGCATCGACCAGCTGTCCGCTTGGTGCGGACATACGCATTAAACAGGCGAATTTTTCAAACGGAAGAGTGGCCACATCTATGATTTCGATTTTCTCCACACGCCCAGATATCATGTCTTCGCCAAGGGCAGCTCTGCGTATGCCGTCAGCTCCTGTTTCGGCGCCTGCCTCGTCACCACGTTTTTTGCAACTGTCTTTGTATTTTTGGAATTCTTTGCGCGCGGTGGCGAAATCATAGCGGGCCATAGCCAGCTCGCCAAGCCAGTAGGTTGTTTCGGATATTTTGGCAGCCTGTGGCATACGAAGGTATTCTTCGGCCTCGTCGTAATTGCCCGATGCCAGCATGCAGGCTCCGGACAGCATGTACAGTTTTCCTATGTTTGGGGCCTTGGGATAGGCATCGATGCACTCCTTGAGCATATTTAGAGTGGGGGCAGGAGATGCGTGTGACTCTATCTGAGCCTGTGCCGTGGCAGCCACCTCTTCAGGAGTTTGTGACTGTTGTACCTGTGCGGACAGTGTCGTGGCAGACAAGAGGGCGGCTGCAATTGAAAGTTTCGCGATACTCATAGTTCGAGTTCGTTATTGAAGTCTTGTTTATAATACATTGACAGTGTGGCCAGGAATTTACCTATGTCGGCCACAGCGGTTTTTGTCTGTTCGTTGACCTCTCTGCCATGCAGGCGTAGCATAAGCACACCGTATAGAGCGTTGAAGCATGCCTCTATCTCACCAGGCTTTTCCTCACCAGCCTTGGCGCGAAGCTCGACAATATACGGCAGAGTTGCATAATACAGGTTGCTGAAAGCCGAGTATTTAGGATTGGCGAGCAGGCGGCGGCACAGGTCGTCAAGGGCGATTATGACATTTTTATTGAGTTGGAGATGCCCTTTCTCAGCAACGTCTTCGCGGCGCATCATGTCGATAAGCGACTCATACCATTCCTCCATTTCTTTGCGCTGCGCTGGTGTGAGAGCCGAATATTTGTCTATGATGTTGGCGCGTATCTTGTCTATATCCAATCCGTTAGCACGAATCAGGTCTTCTATCTGCCACATGTATAACAGATATTCTGCTATATTATCTCTTTTCTTTTGTGATGCTGTAATCATATAGTCTGGTTATTTTTCAATGAGAGTGAGGAATTCATTCTCATCCATCATTGGTATGCCTAATTTCTCACATTTCTCGCGTTTGGCCGGTCCCATGTTCTCGCCGGCCAGTACAAAAGAGGTTTTTTTACTGATACTGCCGGCATTCTTGCCCCCTTCGCGCTCGATGATATCTTTATATTCTTCGCGGCTGTGGTGGGTGAATGTGCCGCTTATAACCACTGTTTGGCCGGCCAGTCTGTCACCTTTTGACTGCTGCTCACTGCTGAGTGCCATTGTCACGCCGGCTGCTGTGAGCGCGCTGATATTGGCTGCATTGACGGGTTCGCGCAGAAAATCATAGATAGCACGTGCTATCACGGGCCCTACATCGGGTATGAGTGTGAGTTCTTCTTCGCTCATGCCTAGCAGATGTTCCATGGAGCCTGCATGTCTTGCCACACGTTTAGCGGTGGTTTCTCCCACGCCGGGAATCGACAGCGCGTATACAACTCTTTCGAACGGCACCGCTTTAGAGGCTTCTATTCCGGCCATTATGCGTGCGGCTGTTTTTTCACCCATACGCTCCAGTCCTGACATTTTGTCTGCGGTGAGCATATAAATATCGGCGATGGTTCTTACCAGTCCGGCTTTATATAATAGTTCGGCTGTTTCGGCTCCTATACCGTCTATATCCATCATGCGTCGTGCGCAGAAATGTTCTATACGTCCGGCTATCTGGGGTGCGCAGCCATAGCGGTTGGGACATATCCAGGCGGCTTCACCCTCCACACGGGATAATGGGCTGCCGCAGCTGCCGCAGTGTGTAGCGAACTTTATAGGCGCGGCGCCTGGTTCTCGGCGTGATGTGTCCACTCCGGTTATCTTAGGAATGATTTCACCGCCTTTTTCAACATATACCCAGTCGTTTTCGTGTATATCGAGTTCGCGAATTATATCTTCGTTGTGTAGCGACGCGCGTTTCACGATCGTGCCGGAGAGCCGTACTGGTTCCAGATTTGATACTGGTGTGACTATACCCATACGCCCTGTCTCGAATGAGACAAATCGCAGTCGGGTGCATGCTTTCTCTGGATTAAACTTATAGGCTATGGCCCATCGCGGAGATTTTGCCGTGAAGCCCAGATTGAGTTGCTGGCGCAGATTGTTAACTTTGAATACGAGGCCGTCTGTGGCTACGGGTAGATCGCGTCGTGCCTCGTCCCAGTGTTTTATATAGGCATTGACATCCTCTGTAGTGTCGAGAAGCCGCATAGCGGTGCTGACCTTGAAGCCCCAGCGGCGCGCGGCTTCCATATTTTCATAATGGTTGCCATATGGCAGCGAATCGCTGAGCAGATAATAAAATCTCGCGTCTAGATGACGGCGTGAGACTTCGCGCGGATTAAGCATTTTCAAAGTGCCTGATGCCGCGTTTCTCGGATTGGCAAATAGCGGCTCCTCGTTCTCATACCGGTCTTGGTTCAAACGTTCGAAACTTTCCCACGGCATCAGTATTTCTCCTCTTATTTCAAAACGAGCCGGCCAGTCACCCGGTTGTAGCCGTAGCGGTATTGACCGTATGGTCTTGACATTTTCTGTCACGTCGTCACCCTGTGTGCCGTCACCTCGTGTCACCGCGCGTACCAGGCGTCCGTCTTCGTAGGTTATAGAGATAGATGTGCCGTCAAATTTCATTTCGCCTACCACGCGGAACGGTTCGCCGGCCAGGCCCTCGCTGACACGCCGGAACCAGTCGTCGACCTCTTCGATTGAATAAGTGTTGGCCAATGACATCATAGGGCGTTCGTGGACAACGTGGACAAATCCTTCCTGCATGTCGCTGCCCACGCGCTGGGTGGGAGATAGAGGGTCGGCAAGGTCGGGATATTCATGTTCCAGTGTTTCAAGCTCCTTCATAAGGGCGTCAAACTCCTGGTCGCTTATTTCGGGCGCGTTGAGTATATAGTAGTTATGGTTATGCCGGTGGAGCGCGGCGCGTAATTCTTCGATACGCTCCTTGATTGCGGATGGTGCAGCTGCCATATTCATATTCATGTTACTAATCCATGCAAATTTACAACAAAAAACTGAGTTGGGGTATGTTGTTTTTATTTTTTATAACGTGCCGCCCACACGACTTGTTGTGGCATAGTCGTGTGGGCGGCATGGTTTGTCTATAGTTGTTTTCAGATACTGTCAGGGTCGGCCAAAGCCGGATCTCCGGCCTTGGGGAGTGTGAAATGCAGCATTAGGTAGCCAAGAACGCCGGCCAGCAAAGAGCCTACCAGGATACCGAGTTTTGCGCTGTTGAGTATGTGGGAAATATACGGATCTCCTGTGCCGAAGGAAAGATTGGCTATGAAGAGAGACACTGTGAAGCCGATGCCTCCCACCATTGATACAGAAGCGAGCATTTTCCAGTTGGTGTGTGAAGGCATAGGGGCCATGCGTAGTTTGATAGCTGCCCATGAGAATGCGAAAATGCCGATGAATTTACCAAGTACAAGACCTGCTATTATTGAAAGGCTGACACCTTCGAATACATTGGCAAAACTTACGTCTCCAAGGAAAATGCCTGCGTTTGCAAAAGCAAAGAGAGGCACAATGAGCCAGTTGACAAGCGGATGCAGGGTGTCTTCCAGATCCTGTAGAGGTGATATCACCTTGTCGGATGCAGACTCAATCTCCTTAAGCCAGCTCATCTGGTCCGGCGTCAGTATTGTGCGGCGTGTCAGGGCCTGGTCGTCTTCTTTGGCAAAATGCCCGATGTTGTGACGTATGACCCCAATGTAGTTACGTGGGTCAAACAATGGGCGTGCCGGCACGGTGAGCGCTATAAGCACACCGGCAATTGTGGGATGTATGCCCGCGTTGAGGAAGAGGAACCAAATAATTACACCGATGCCGAAATAGAACATTTTGCTCTGTATCTGCATTCGTCCGCCCAGAGTGAGAAGCCCTAGCAGCAGGGCGGCGATGATTAGCATTGCGAAATTTATATCCGAGCTGTAGAATATGGCGATGACCAGGATGCCGCCTATGTCGTCGACCACGGCCAGGGTAGTCAGAAATATCTTGAGCGAGATGGGCACGCGTTTGCCAAGCATGGTAAGCACGCCTAGCGAAAAAGCTATATCGGTGGCCATGGGGATGGCGCTGCCGCCGGCGTAGTCAGTGCCGCCGGCTAGTGCCGCGTAGATGGCCACCGGGATTATCATGCCGCCGCAGGCTCCGATGATGGGGAGTAGTGCCTGGCGGAAAGACCGCAATTCTCCCACTATCATTTCACGCTTGATTTCAAGCCCGACGGTGAAGAAGAAAATGGCCATTAGCGCGTCATTGATGAATGCCAGTATGCTCATAGGCTCGCCATGATGGCTGAACAGGTTGAACGAACCTATCTGCAGGGCTATTTCGTGAGTCCACAGGTTGTTGTAGAAGTCGTGACAACCGGGCAGGTTGACTATGAGCAGGGCCAGCACAGTGGCGATAATTAATATATTACTCCCTGTGACGTAGTCTTTCAGCGTTTTTCGGACTGTGTAAAATACATTTGACATATTAAAGATAATTGATAAAATAACTACTCCTTAATTAACGTGAAAAAATACTAATTAGTTTGCCGGTGTCTGTTTTTTAGACAAGTAGGTGCCTGTGTCGAAAAAATTGGGTGCGAGATTTGCGTGTGAATATTTTAATTTGTATTTTTGCACATCCTTTGGTTTGTCGTCTTTTCAACCAATCAGACTTACAACCGAGGTTTACTACCTGAATAACTAACCCAATAATCTAATAGGATGAATACCAAGAAACTTCTACTGGGTGACGAGGCTCTTGCCCTCGGCGCTATCAATGCGGGTCTGTCTGGCGTGTATGCCTATCCCGGCACACCGTCGACTGAAATCACAGAATTCATACAGGAAAATGCCATGGCCAAAGAGCGCGGCATCCACAGCCACTGGAGCAGTAATGAGAAGACTGCCATGGAAGAGGCTCTGGGTATGAGTTTCTGTGGCAAGCGAGCCATGGTCTGCATGAAGCATGTGGGCATGAATGTGGCTGCCGACGGTTTTGTTAATTCGGCTATGACAGGCGCTAACGGCGGCCTGGTGGTAGTCGCTGCCGACGACCCCTCGATGCATTCGAGCCAGAACGAGCAGGACTCGCGCTATTACGGGCAGTTTGCGTTTATCCCGATGCTCGAGCCGTCTACACAGCAGGAGGCTTATGATATGATGTCTTATGCTTTCCGCTTTTCGGAAGAGCACAAGATACCTATGCTTATGCGTATGGTTACACGTCTGGCCCATTCGCGTGCGGTGGTAGAGACTGGAGAGGCAATGAGTGAGAACGAGTTGAAATATCCCAGTGCCGACCAGACTCGACAGTGGGTGCTGATGCCTGGTAACTCCAAGGTGCGCTACAAACAGCTGCTCATTGACTGGGACGCGTGCGAGAAAGCTTCGGAGACATCTCCTTTCAATAAATATATAGACGGTGCTGACAAGTCCAAGGGTATTATTGCCAACGGTATTGCGTATAACTATCTTATGGAATGTTTCCCTGACGGATGCCCTTATCCTGTTCTTAAGATAAGCCAGTATCCGCTGCCCACAGCGCTGATAAAACGCATGGCCGACGAGTGCGACGCGATTATTGTGGTTGAAGAGGGACAGCCCTTTATAGAGGAGCGTCTGCGCGGCATGCTGGGCACTCCCAAGCCGGTGCTTGGCAAGCTGACAGGCCTGCTGCCGCGTACGGGCGAACTGAATCCCGACTGCGTACGCCATGCCATGGGACTGCCCGAACTTGAAAAGAAAGGTGCTTCGCAGGTGGTCATGCCTCGTCCGCCGGCATTGTGCCAGGGTTGCGGCCACCGCGATGTGTATGGTGCCTTGAATGACATACTTAAAGAGTATGAGAACGCCAAGGTGTTTGGTGATATAGGCTGCTATACGCTGGGCTGGCTTTCTCCGTTTAATGCCATAGACACTGTAGTGGATATGGGTGCTTCCATATCGATGGCCAAAGGTGCCGCCGATGCGGGCCAGTTCCCCTCGGTAGCTATAATAGGAGACTCTACATTCACTCACTCTGGCATGACACCTCTGCTGGATGCAATTAATGAAAATACGAATATGGTCGCAATTATTTCTGACAACCTGACTACGGGTATGACAGGCGGCCAGGACAGCCAGGGTACAGGCAAGCTGGAGCAGATATGCATAGGACTTGGTGCTGATCCGGCACATGTGCGTACTATCGATGCTCTTCCCAAGACTCATGAGCAGATGATGGAAATGTTCCGTAGCGAGATCGAATACAAGGGCCTGTCTGTAATCGTGGCCCGTCGCGAATGCATCCAGACGGCCCGCCGTCACGCAGCTGCTGCCGCTAAGGCTGCCGCCGCCAAGAAATAATAAGAGAGGAGTCAAGCCTTAACATATTCATATCATAAAGAAAAGTAAGAATGAAGACAGATATAGTATTGGCCGGTGTGGGTGGCCAGGGTATTCTTTCGATAGCCACTATATTGGGTGCGGCCGCGCTCAAAGAAAATTTGTATATCAAGCAAGCCGAGGTGCATGGTATGAGCCAGCGAGGCGGTGATGTGCAGAGCAATCTGCGAATCAGCTCGCAGCCTATCGCATCAGACCTGATACCGCGCGGCGGCGCAGATCTGGTTGTGTCGCTTGAGCCCATGGAGTCACTGCGTTATTTGGAGTTCCTGAAACCCGGTGGCTGGATTGTGACAAGTACTGTGCCGTTTGTAAATATTAATAATTATCCGGAGGAAAGCGTATTGGCCGGCGAACTTGACGCATGGCCCAACACTGTGGCTTTTGATATGGACGAGGTGGCCAAAGAGGTGGCTACAGTGCGTTCGTCGAATATGGTGCTGCTCGGTGCCGCAGCTCCGTTTATCGAGATTGAGACCGAAAAGATAGAAGACGGCATACGCGCTGTATTTGGCGCCAAAGGCGAAAAGATAGTGGAGAGCAATATAGCTGCTTTCCGTGCCGGTCTGGCGTATACAGAGAAATTGCTGGCTTCGCGTAAATAAACTTTTTAGACAATGTTTCCTATTACACAACAAGAGCTGGCGGATGCTATGCAGCGCAACAGCATTCGAGACATAACAGAAGCCACTATACGCCAGATAAGCTCTCTGGCGTCTGACCTGGAAGAAATTGCCGGCGAAAAGATGGTGCATCTCGAGATAGGCAATCCCGGCATCCCGGCCAATGCTTTGGGCGTGGAGGCTGAGCGCGAAGTACTTCGCAAGGGTGTGGCTAACCAGTATCCCAATATCGCTGGTATACCGCAGCTTAAAACCAATGGCTCGCGTTTTCTGAAAGCATTTCTGGATATAGACATGCCTGGCGAATGTATCATACCCACTGTCGGATCTATGCAGGGCGGTTATGCCTCGATGCTGCTTCTGGCACAGCGCGACCCGGCTAAAGATACGATATTGTTTATCAATCCGGGATTTCCGGCACAGCGCTACCAGGCCAAGATACTCGGCTTGAAGGAGGCTTCGTTTGATATTTATTCGTATCGTGGCAAAGCGCTCGAAGCCAAACTAGAAGAGTTTTTCAGCAAGGGCAATATAACAGCTATGCTGTACGGCACTCCTAATAACCCGGCATGGATAAACCTGACCGAGGAAGAATTGGAGATTATCGGACGCCTGGCTACAAAATATGATGTTATCGTGATGGAAGACCTGGCCTATGTGGGCATGGATTTCCGCACAAACTTCGGAGAGCCGTTTAAAGAGCCGTTTGTTCCCACAGTGGCTAAATACACGGATAATTACATGCTGCTTGTGTCTGCGTCCAAGATATTCAGTTATGCCGGCCAGCGTATAGCCATGGTATGCTTCAGCCCCGTTGTGGCCAACCGTGAGAGCGAGCATCTGAATAATTATTTCGGTATGCCCACATTCTTGCGCGCGTTTGTGTTCGGAGTGCTGTATGCTCTTTCGTCGGGCACAGCCCATTCGGCACAGCATGCGTATGCCACTATGCTCGGTGCTGCTGCTGACGGCCGTCTGAACTTTGTAGACGGATGTCGTGAGTATGAGCGTCGCGGAGGACGTACGAAGTCGATATTTACCGATAACGGTTTCCATGTTGTTTATGAGAAAGACGGGGACCAGCCTATTTCAGACGGTTTCTTCTTTACAGCCGGTTTTAAAGACATGGACAGTGGCGAGCTGCAGGCTGAAATGATGCGTTATGGTGTGGCTGCGATCTCTTTGCCGTCTACTGGTAGCGAGCAGAAAGGCCTCAGAATTTGCGTGTCTATGCTCGGCGATGACAAGCTGTATGATACTCTTGAGAATCGTCTTGTACGTTTCTGCAACGAGCATTGATAAGGTTAGTAATGACGGGTGGTCCGGATACAGGTTCCGGATCACCCCTTATTTTAAATAGAATATGTCAGTAAAGTATATGTCAGCCCAAGAGGCTGTGAAATTGATAAAGTCCGGCCACTATGTGTATGTGCAGGGATCTACGTCTGTGCCCGAGGTGCTTATGCAGGCAATGGCTGACCGTGGCAATGAGTTGCGCGGCGTGACCGTGTATACCGGCTTTGCCGTGACCAAGGGCATGGCTCCGATATGCAAGCCCGAATACAAAGATTCGTTTTTGGTAGACAGTTTCTTTGTCAATAATTCTGTACGAAAGTGGATAGGCGAGGGTTACGGTAGCATGACACCTCGTTTTCTCGGCGAGGTTCCGCAGTTGTTCCGTGACGGCACGTGGCCGATAGATGTGGCCTTAATGAACTGCTCGATGCCTAATGAAGACGGTTACGTCAGTTTCGGTGTGAGTGGTGATGTGGCAACGTCTGCGGTGGAGTGCGCGCGTATTATTATAGCGCAGCTCAACCCCCATATGCCGTTCTCTTACGGAGATCCGGTAATACATGTCTCTAAGCTCGATGCAGCCGTTCTGGTGGACGAGCCGCTGGTGGAGGTACCTACGGCCACTCCTACGGAAAAAGAGCTGAAAATCGGAGGATATATAGCAGAGCTTATCCCTGATGGCGCGACACTGCAGATCGGCGTGGGCGGAATACCTAATGCCGTAGTACAGGCCTTGAGCAACCATAAGCATCTCGGTCTGCATACAGAGGCTATGACGGACGGTGTCCTCCCGTTGCTTGAAAGCGGTGTGATAGATAATTCGCAGAAACGCATAGAACCGGGCAAGAGTATCGCGTCGCTGGCTTTAGGTTCGCGCCGCCTGTATGATTTTATGGATTATAACAAGGATATTATTTTCCGTGATGTAGCGTGGACGAATGATCCCTTTATCATTGCCCAGAATCCTAAGGTGATGAGTATCAATTCGTGCCTGGAAATAGATTTAACAGGCCAGGTATGTGCGGATTCTATAGGCACACGTATTTTTTCCAGTGTAGGCGGACAGCATGACTTTGTGTATGGTTCCAGCCGCTCGGAAGGAGGTATATCATTCCTTGCCATGCTGGCAACGACCAATAAGGGACTTAATAAGATCAAACCTGTGCTTACCGAAGGTGCCGGTGTCGTAACAACTCGTTTCCAGACTAATTATGTTGTTACCGAATATGGCGCTGTCGACTTAAGAGGTAAGAATTTGGCTGAGCGAGCCAGACTGATGATAAGTGTGGCTGCTCCGGAATTCCGTGAAGAGCTGGATCGTGCTGCTGCCGAACGCTTCGGTTATTCATATTTGCGTCTGAAATAATCGTTGTAAAGTCTGGCTTAGGGGTTTGTGCCAGTGTCTACTATAAAACCGCTCTGGAGACCTGTTGGAGGGCTCTGGAGCGGTTTTATGTTTATACCATAGTTAGGCCTGCTAGGGTTTATGTATTAAACATAGTGAATCGATGCTGTGTTTAGTTTATATCAAGATTAATTTGTCGGTCTGCGTATGTAGATTATTATATGGATTTTAATCCGGATATGGGGTGATTTTGTGCTGTATATATTAATTAAAGATTTATTTTATTATGAAATATTGCGTGTCTAAAAATGATATGATGTTGTTATGGAAACAGACTTTTGGTGATGTTGAGGAATATATATCGCTTGTTTTTAATATGTATTTTTGTCAGGAGAATGCGCAATATAAACTTCGTGATGGCAAGCTTGTTTCAGCAATGCTCAGTGTGCCTTATCGTTTCTGTTCTATGTCACTTGATGCAGATAATAAAAATATATCTAATAGTAATATTCATAATTGTGAACGATTATATGAGGATAAATGTGGGATTAATAATTGTGAAAACAGTACGAATATTGATATAAATAATAAATATTTTAGGAATATATTTATAAAAGGGCTGTATTTATGTGGTTTATCAACATTGCCAGAATATAGGGGAAATGGTATAATGTCTGATATGATTGATGAAATAAATTATAGTGCATCGTTAAAAGATTTTAGTTTTACTTTTTTGGTTCCTGCTAATAATGGTCTTAGGAAATATTATGCGGACAGACAGTATGTAGATGTGTCTTATTATACTGAAGAGTATTATACAGATAGTCATATATTTTATAATTATGATATAGATATATTGAATATTAATATGTCTTTAGTTGTAGATTCTGATTGTGTTTATTATAATTATATTGATACTCATCATGGTGTCTATAATGATAGTATATGTATATTTGATTTATGTAAATATATGATTGCTGATGCTCTATTAATGATTAATCAGTGTATAGATATTTATGGGGATTATATTATTGGAGATTATAGACAATATTTTATTAATGTAGTAAATTATATAGATAAATATTGTAAATATGATGCTAAAGAGCATGTAGATAGATTGTATATTATTAATACTGTAATACTTGTATTATGTTCATATGAATTCTATCTATCTAATACATATTGTGTAAATAAGTGTGTTATCAGACATAGCTTACGTGATTATATTGCTGTATTAGAAGAATCTAATATCAGTGGGGGAAAGATTTTAATGTTGCTTTCAAATGCATTAGAAAATAATAAATATGTGATTAAACCTGTAGGGCTTTTGTTTTGTTCTAATATTGAAGAAAGTATTGCAACAGTAAAGTTGCTGCTTGCGGATTCAGAGGAATTTAAAAGTGCTTTACTTCAGAAATTGAAATCTTTTTTACCAAAAGACACAAAGTTTACTGTACGTTCAACTAATGGCTCATCTGCCATTTATGCTCCATATAGGAATGTATATGATTCGGTGAGTTGTGAAAATATTATACCTCATGAAGAAGTTGCTGTCTCGTCCCATGCTAAGAAATCGTTTGCTATGGCACGCATAACTAATCTCTCTGAGATTTTAAAATTTGTAACAGAGCTACATCCTGGTACGAAATTTGCAATTCTCGTGGAGCAAGATGCAAATGTCTGTAATACAGGTCTTTTTATACTGAAAGATGCAAAAGTACAGCATATTTCTCTGGCTGACTGGGAACGACTGAACGCAACTGAAAAACAACGTATTGTCAGAGATATAGATCTTTATAAACTTACGCTTCAGGAGTTTGCACGCATTTTATGGCGAGAACCATCGAAGTATTCTATAGTAAATGAGGCTTTGTCCATACCAGCATTGCCTCTGCATATTGCGTTGCTTCTGGAATAGGATGCTTGGTTATTCATCATGTGAAGCTCGTTAGAGTAAATATATTATAATATATTTTCATTAGTTTATAATATATTTTACTCTTAAAATTCAATTAATTTTATCTTATTGGGAATGGTTAAATTTGCTATCTCTCTCTTGGGTAATGCTTTCCTATTTTAGTCACTTGTGCCATATTCAGTCGCATTAAATAGGATGGTTTGCCTCATGCAATTGGATATTGGCATCTTTGTCTCTATTTAGCGAGTATTTCTATGATGGACAGATGATCGTGTATGTATCTGGTAATCAATAGTTTGATATTACAAATTACGTAAATTAACTTCGTGAGATTCCGTTGGAATTTGTGAATTTAATATTTACCCGTGAAAATTATAATGTCATTGTCTTAAATATCTGCCGGGTTGTGAAATTATTCGTTTTTTTGTCAATCTCTGCCATTGATAGCTGGGTCTTTCTTTTTCTTATTCCATGATTTGATAGGGTAGGGGATAGCGTCCTATATTAAGACAGAGTTCGGGGCGAGTGTTGATAGTATTTTATTTTTCATTTCTTAAGGTGGGGTAATTTGTATATGGTGGCATATATTGTATATTGGTCAATTTATAACCATCCGTTTATTTGGGTTTTGTAGCAGAGGTATATTTACAGTTTATAATTCTAGTTTATAAACTATGCTTATGTAAATAGATTATATTGCAAATTTTTAGTTTTACTAATCAAATATTGGGGCTTTGATTTGGGTATCTACATCGTAGTTTGCGCTATGTAATTTGCAAATGTCTACAGTTTGTATATTAAAATTTTAGTCATTAACATTTATTTTGATATAAAATAATAGTGTGGTTAGCAGCTGATTGTATTTAATAGTTAAAGTGAGTAAATAAATAAATACATTAATAATGAGTTTTATGTGTTCTAATCATTGGTTCTGGTATACATGTTCCTGTACAGTAGTAGTATGGTTTGTTTAATAGTATATTTTGTTTAAGTGTTTAATTTGCAGGTATATAAATATTATAGCAGTGATTTACATAGTTAAATTTGAATTTTGAGTACAAAATTTGTCTATTAAAATTTGCAGTTTGCGAATTTATGATTACATTTGCATATTCAATTTTTAAGTTAAGGAGACACTGATGGAAGAGCATAGTGTGGCAATTCGCCTAAAACACTTTATGGAATATTCCGAATTATCTAACTCGCAGTTTGCTGATAGGTGTGGGATTCCTCGTCCCTCACTATCGCAGTTGCTGAGTGGTAGGAATAAGAAATTGAGTGATGTAGTTGTTAAGCAGATTCATGATGCTTTTCCCCAGATGTCTGTATTATGGTTGATGTTCGGAGAGGGTGATATGCTCATGCCTCCGCCTATTAATCCGGCTTTAGCTTCTGAGGCTGAAAAATTCATGGATGTGGGTGTTGATGACGATTCTGAAGCGAATCTCAAGGACTTAAGTGCACCTCAAATTGTTTCTAATATGCCGTTAAATCAGCAAGTTAGTCACTCTTATACTAATGTCGTTCCTTTGCATGAAATAGCTAAAGTTGGAGCAAATCCAAGAAAAGTCAAAAGTATTACAGTTTTTTATGATGATAATAGCTATGAGACTTTCATTCCAGGTAACAAGTAGATAATATATTTTCAATCTTATATTATGTTATTTTATAATTGCATTCATATTTTTTAATATTAGTAAGGACAGCCTTTTGGCTGCTCTTTTTTGTTTGGCGGCTTTGCTGACCAAAGAGAGTTTTAATAATTGATTTCTTTAGCATTCAAATATTTTAATTGATTATTATATTTGAAAATATTTACTATGATTTATTGTTTATAAAATTATTTACTGGTGTATTGGAAGTTATTTTTATTTGGTTGTAGTTTTATGTTTTAATATATTTAACTGATATTATATGGATTATTTTGCCCTATTTTTGTATTTTAGAGATGTTGTGCTAGATGCCGTAATTTTGTTTCTTTCTTGTTGATTTATAGATTCTTAATACTGTTGATTGCTCTGATAATGTTCATTCGCCACGAATCCCGAATTTGTATCTTTGTGGCATCCACATCATCCCTGTTCTTTAAAAAATGGGATACGAAACTAGACGTGTTCAATTTTTTTTGTAATTTTGCATTATATAAGAACGCGCGTATGCGTAGCAACATACGCATGAGATAAAATCGGTCGGTAAATACTGGCTGTAAATAATGAAAACGGAGAACAAAGTGGCCTAAAAAGCCGCACACAATATCAGAATATAAGGATGAAGACGAATGTAGCAGTTTTCTTTGGAGGCCGGAGTGTTGAGCATGAGATATCTGTAATATCTGCCCTTCAGGCTATTAGCGCTATGAACAAAGACAAATACGAGGTTGTTCCTATCTATATTTCAAAGCAGGGACGTTGGTTTACAGGCCAAGAGTTGCTTGAGATTAAGAACTATAAAGATATGAGCGCTTTGACGGAACGTTGTACAGAAGTGTTTATGCGCCCTGAATATGGAGATTATAATCTGTATAAAGCCGAAGTGGGGCGTTTCTCACGTCGCAATCCTGTTTTGTGCGAGCTGCATGTCGTGCTTCCCGTTCTCCATGGAACTAATGGAGAAGATGGTATTTTTGAGGGGCTGCTTGAGACAATCGGTATCCCCTTTGCCGGCTGTAACACATTGTCTTCGGCCAACGGCATGGATAAAATCACCATGAAGATGATATTGCGCGAGTGCGGCATACCCGTGGTGGATTATGTTTGGTTTACAGATCGTCAGTGGTTCGCTGATAAAGAATCCCTGATTAAAAAAATTGAAAGCCAGTTGGGCTATCCTGTAATAGTCAAGCCTGCCAATCTTGGTTCGAGCGTGGGTATAGGCAAGGCCTCTTGCCGGGAAGAACTGGTTGCTAAGATTGACAATGCCGAGCGCTTCTCACAGCGTATCATAGTGGAGCATATGATAGAGCAGTTGAAAGAGATTAACTGCTCTGTGCTTGGCGATGCCGACGACCATCAGAGCAGCGTATGCGAGGAGCCGATAAAGACTGGTGATTTTCTTTCGTATGAGGACAAATATATGGGAGGTTCTAAGAGTGCGAAAGGTATGCAGGCTAGTGAGAAGCGCATTCCGGCCCAGTTGTCCGACGAAGTAAGCGAGCATATACGCCATATAGCCGGTGAGACATTCCGGGTATTGTCATGTCACGGTGTCAGCCGTGTCGATGTCATGATTGATGAAAAAGATGGTAATGTTTATGTGAACGAGATAAACACTATACCTGGCTCCCTCTCTTTCTACCTCTGGGAGGCTACAGGCATCACATTCGAGCAGCTTATGGATAAACTTGTGGCATTAGCCCTTAAGCGCAAACGTGACACTGATCGCAAGACATTTACCTATGACTCTAATATATTTGCCATGGGAGGCGGTGTTAAAGGAGCCAAGGGTGTAAAAGGAGGAAAATTATGATATAAATTCGAGGAGGGCTCTTCCTGAAGATTCGACATGCGCAGGTTTGCCGGTCTCGATAAAAATTGAAAATAGGAATTGTTATTTATGAAATTTAAAGAATATAGCGGACAGCTTTCGCTGTCGGATATAAATAAACAGATGCTTTCGCTATGGGATGCGCGCAATCTGTTTGAGGCTAGTATGAAAGAGCGCGAAGGCGGTCCCTCATTTGTGTTTTACGAGGGGCCTCCTAGTGCCAACGGCATGCCGGGTATACATCATGTTATGGCACGTACCATCAAAGATATATTCTGCCGCTATAAAACCATGAAGGGCTTTCATGTGAAACGTAAGGCAGGATGGGATACTCACGGCCTTCCTGTGGAGCTTGGTGTTGAAAAGACACTTGGTATAACAAAGGAAGACATAGGCAGTAAAATATCCGTAGACGAATATAATGCCGCCTGCCGCCGCGAGGTGATGAAGTATACGAAAGAATGGACCGATCTTACACATAAGATGGGCTATTGGGTAGACCTGCAGAATCCTTATATTACGTATGACAACCGTTATATAGAGAGTGTCTGGTGGCTGCTTAAAGAGCTTTTCAAAAAAGGGTATCTTTATAAAGGGTATACCATACAACCTTATTCGCCTGCTGCCGGCACAGGTCTCAGCACGCACGAGCTAAACCAGCCCGGCTGCTACCGTGATGTCAAAGATACTACGGCAACAGCGTTATTTCGTATAATAGAACCAAAACCCGACATGCAGGGCTGGGGCACGCCCTGTTTCATAGCTTGGACCACTACACCGTGGACCCTGCCTTCCAACACAGCCCTGTGTATAGGTCCCTCTATCAAATATTGCGCTGTTCGTACATATAATCCGTATAACGGTGAGAAAATCACTGTCGTGCTGGCCAGCGAAAGGGTGGGTGCGTATTTCAAGCCGGAGGGCGAGGAACTTCCGATGGACGAATACAGCCAGGGGGACAAAGTCCTGCCTTGGAGGCGTGTGGCCGAATATAACGCTAGTGACCTGATCGGTATGCGTTATGAGCAACTCATGCCCTGGGTGAAACCTTTGGAGAAACTTTCCGATCTGTCACCTGAGTTTGTAAAAGATGCCGCCGAATCCCATCCCGACAATGTGTTTACAGTGGGTACTGACCGGTTTGTAGAATTAGAACAGGAGGCATTCCGTATTATTCCCGGAGACTATGTCACAACCGAAGACGGTACCGGTATAGTGCACATAGCACCTACATTCGGCGCCGATGACGCCAAGGTAGCCAAGGCTGCCGGCATACCATCATTGTTTATGGTCAATAAACGTGGTGAGACCCGGCCCATGGTAGACCTGCAGGGCAAATATTACGGTATTGACGAATGTGCGCCTGAATTTGTCGACAAGTGTGTCAATGTCGCATTATATGAGAAACATGCCGGTGACTATGTGAAGAATGCCTATGATCCCCGTTTTAACCCTGATGGCAAATATGACGCGGCTGCCGCAGACAAGGCGGAAGACCTCAATATAATATTGTGCATCGAAATGAAACAAGCCGGCACGGCATTTAAGATAGAAAAGCATATGCACAACTATCCGCATTGTTGGCGTACAGACAAGCCCGTGCTTTATTATCCACTTGACTCATGGTTCATACGTACCACGGCTTCGCGCGAACGCCTCATGGAGTTGAATGACTCGATCAAGTGGAAGCCTGCCTCTACAGGTAGCGGCAGGTTCGGCAAATGGCTTGAGAATCTACAGGACTGGAATCTTTCCCGTTCACGCTACTGGGGCACGCCGCTGCCCATATGGCGCACCGAAGACGGCCGTGAACAGATTTGCATAGGCTCATATCAGGAATTATCAGATGCCATAGACAAATCTGTGGCTGCCGGCCTTATGTCAGAGAATCCTCTTAAAGCCAAAGGTTTCGAGCCTGGTGTAATAACCGCCGAAAACTATGATAAGATAGACATGCACCGTCCTTATGTCGACGATATAGTACTGGTAAGCGAGACCGGGCGTCCTATGCATCGCGAAGCAGACCTTATAGATGTATGGTTTGATTCCGGCGCCATGCCTTACGCCCAGATACATTATCCGTTTGAAAACAAAGAGGTGTTTGACAATCGAGAGGTTTATCCGGCTGATTTTATTGCCGAAGGTGTAGACCAGACACGCGGCTGGTTCTTCACACTTCATGCCATAGCCGGCATGGTGTTTGACACTGTGAGCTATAAGGCTGTCATATCCAACGGACTTGTTCTTGATAAATTTGGCAACAAGATGAGCAAACGCCTCGGCAATGCGGTTGATCCGTTTAATAACATAGAGAAATACGGTTCTGACCCTGTGCGATGGTACATGATAGAGAATTCCCAGCCATGGGACAATCTCAAATATGACGAGACCGGGGTGAAAGAAGTGTCAGGCAAACTCTTCGGAACACTGTATAATACTTATAAATTTTTCGCTCTTTATGCGAATGTAGACGGATTCACGGCAAAAGAACCTGATGTGCCTTACGCAGACCGTCCGGAGATAGACCGTTGGATTCTATCTTTGCTCGGAACCCTTGTGCACGATGTGGACACCGCATTGGACGATTACGAGCCTACGCGTGCGGCACGTGCCATATCAGAGTTTGTAGGGGACAATCTGTCTAACTGGTACGTTCGTCTTAACCGCAAACGTTTCTGGGCAGGACATATGAACCAGGACAAACTGTCTGCATACCAGACACTATATACCTGCCTCCGCACCGTTGCTATGCTGATGGCGCCGATAGCTCCGTTCTATGCCGACCGTCTTTACTCGGATCTCATGGAGCCGGTCAACGGAGAAGAATACACTCCTGTGCATCTTGTCATGTTCCCGGAGGTAGACGAGTCGCATATAGATAAAGATCTGGAAGCACAGATGCGTCTGGCCCAGGATATCACAAGTGCCGTGCTTGCCCTGCGCCGCAAAGTCAGCATCAAGGTACGCCAGCCATTGCAGACATTGCTCGTGCCGGTGGCTACTGCTGCGCAGGCAGCCATGGTAGAAGCGATGAAACCGCTGATTGCTTCAGAAGTTAATGTAAAAGAATTGAAGATAGTCGGAGCAGAGGAAAGTGGTCTGGTAAAACGTGTAAAGGCAGATTTCAAGAAGTTGGGACCACGCTTCGGCAAAGTCATGAAGCTGCTCGGCAGCGCTATCAAAGGCATGAGCCAGCAGCAGATTGCAGAGCTTGAGCGCGATGCCTCATATACATTCGAAGATATAGAGGGAAAGCCGTGTATAACTCTTGACGATGTAGAGATACTTGCCGAGGATATACCTGGATGGATGGTAGGCGGCGCCGGCGATTTAACAGTTGCGCTTGATGTCACGGTTACCGAAGAATTGCGAAACGAAGGCGTGGCGCGAGAATTGGTAAACCGAATACAGAACATACGCAAATCATCTGATTTCGACATAACAGACAAAGTAAAAGTCCTAATCACCAGTTCGCCTCTCACCGATGCTTCTATCGCTGCGTTCGGCCAGTATATAGCCTCGCAGATTCTGGCTGACAGTATAGACGTGGTCGATGCCCTGGACAGTGAGGCATCACAGTCTCTGGATATAGACGGCACAGAGGTGAAAGTGGAAGTAACCCGTGTAAAATGAATAATATGGAAGACAAAGTGAGATATTCTGATGCCGAGCTTGAAGAGTTCCGCACACTTGTCCTGGCTAAACTTGAAAAGGCACAGGCCGAATATGATTCGTTGCGTTCATTGGTAGTAAATGATGCCGACAACAGTGATGCCGACACCGCGCCCACTTTCAAGGCTCTGGAAGAGGGAGCCAATACCCTCGGCAAAGAAGAAGCTGTGCGTCTTGCACGCCGTCAGGCTGATTTCATATCAAAGTTGAAAGCCGCGCTTGTACGCATTGATAATAAGACCTATGGGATATGCCGTGTCACGGGCAAACTGATTCCCAAAGAGCGTCTGCGTGCCGTGCCGCATGCCACGCTGTCGATCGATGCTAAGAAATAACTGATTCTCCATCTCCAGGGTCGGGACAGATTATGTCCTGACCCTGGAGTCAATATGATTTTTCTGATGAAACAACACAGAGGGCTGATAGCCCTTGCCGTAATCCTTGCCGTCGTTATTGCCGACCAGTTGTTGAAGATTTATGTCAAGACGCACTTCTATCTTGGCGAAGAAGAGGTGGTCACCTCGTGGTTCCGGCTTAAATTCATAGAAAACCCGGGTATGGCCTTCGGGCTAGAACTGTGGAATAAACTTGTTCTCACACTGGGCCGTATGGCAGCGGTGGCATTGTTCATTTGGATGCTTGTCAAGGTGCATGCTGCCCGAGTCCTGCGCACAGGGTTCATAGTTAGTCTTGCACTTATCACAGCCGGTGCGGCCGGTAATATTTTCGACTGTGTTTTTTACGGACGTATATTCAACAATCCGTTCCCTCCAGAAGTAGCGCGGATGTTTCCTGCCGGCGGCGGTTATGCCGAATGGTTCGAGGGCCGGGTGGTCGATATGTTTTATTTCCCGTTTTTCACGATTGATATAGCCGGGCATAGCTGGGAATTTTTCCAATACATATTTAACATCGCTGATGCTGCGATATGTGTCGGTGTAATGTTACTAATATTCTTCTATAGCAAGGATATAGCTATAGCATGGGATACTTTCTGCGGCCGTGGGGCGAACAATAAAGTGGAAAAGGCACCGAAGTCATGATTTGCGGCAGCGGTAAATATTTCCGAGTGTTGTCGGTTGGAATGGCTGCCGGCCTTTTGGCCTCATGTTCGTCACGTCCTGGCGAAGTGTTGTCGGACGATGTCATGGCCGCGTTGTTGGCAGACCTGTATGTGGGTGAGGCATATACTGTGCTGGAGGGGCCCATGGCTGCCAGTGCCAGTATTGGAGACATAGATTCTGCCCAGCGTGTCTTAAGGCAGGGCACAATGCAGAAACACGGAGTTACCGAGGCGCAGTTTGACACGACACTCAGATGGTACGGTCATCATCTTGACCGTTATGACGATGTCTGTGAGAAAGTGATAGAGCGAATAAAGGAAGCCGGCCGGGAGGCCAGGACTGCGCATACCGGGGCTTCAGCCGGAGCTTCGTTGTGGCAAGGGCCGGCCAATCTACGCATGCAGGCAGCCGATAGGGCGGACATGGTTAGTTTCGACATATCCGGCAACGTGGGTAAGGGCGGACGCATAATATGGGAATATAAGACACTGAATCTTACCAGTCCGCTTGATGTATTCTTGGCCGTGGATTATGCAGACGGATCTACCGGTTATGTATCGCGCAGCCAGAGTTCACGGGGAATGCAGAATGTGGCCCTCCAGACCGATTCCGCGCGCACAGTCAAGAGGGTGTACGGATATACACGTACGAGCCAGAGCGAGCCACTGCTGCTGGATTCGATATCACTTACAGTACGGCCCTATAATGCCACCACTTATTATGAGATCAACAGCCAGCATCTGTACAGAAGACCGCATAAGTGAAGAACGGCATATGTCACGACGTGTGTACGAAGAGTCACTTTCCGGTACTTTGACGGAACACGGAATGGCCATAGTGACATTGTATCGTGATTCATCAGGTCGGATAGTACGGACATCTGTTATGCCGTATGTCAGGGAAATTTATGGTACGACATACCATGATATCCCTTTATTGCTGAGGCATGGTCAAGATTGTATAAGCCTGTGCCATTATATCAGTCCGGGGCAAACAGGCGTCGGTACTCCTCTATGAAATTTGGGGTCAGTATATTCCCCGTTGCAATAGCGTCCTCAATTTCTGCAAATGTCCAGAAACGGCCTCCGGCCAGTTCTTCGGTAGGTCGGGGCGTTAGGTCGGTTGTAACGCGGTATGCGTATACGAGTTCTCGTTCTTGGTCTGATTCAAATATATACCTTGTGACAAATTCAGGACATATGTCTGTAAGCCCCAGCTCCTCACGAGCTTCTCGCCGCAGGGCAGAAACAATATCTTCGCCGTAATCCACGTGGCCGCCTACTGCTGTATCCCATTTGCCGGGCTGTATTTCTTTCCAATCCGGACGTTTTTGCAGATATATGCGGCCGTGCATGTCGAACACATGCAGATGCACTACCGGGTGCAGCCACATACTTCCGCCGTGGCACTTGCCGCGTGTGGCCGAACCAGTCACTCTGCCCTCCGTGTCAACTATCGGCAGACGCTCGGTAAGATTGTCAGATGCTGTCATCCCACTCCCGTCAGTTCTATTTCAAAAACCAGGGTCGAGCAGCCAGGGATTCCGGGCTGGTTGAAACGTCCGTATCCCTGTTCGGCCGGGATATAGACCTCCCACTTGTCTCCCACGTGCATTTGCTGTAAAGCGATGATCCATCCCGGGATAAGTTCTCGCAGTCGGAATGCCGGAGCTACTCCTCCGCGGCTGCTGTCAAACGTCTTGCCGTTAATCGTCTTACCCGTGTAATGCACGGTAACGACACTGTTTCTTGACGGCCTTGGACCATCGGCACGGCCATGTTTTAACGGTTTGTAGAAGATTCCGCACGGAAGCGCCATAACCCCGGGTTCGCCGGCTTTTGCCTCTAGCCACGCACGATTTTTTACTATATAATCTTTACTTGCCATAGCTTAATATCATTTTATAACAGGCATCCAGAACAAACCGTCGGCAACTTCCAGTGTGCGGAATCGTCCCGTTCTGGCCCGGTTGTATTCAGACAGGCTTACAGACATCTCTTTAGTCCGTCCGTCAGGGAATTCCAATTTTATGTGGTAAGTGTTATACGAGCCTTGTGGAATGGCATGGTGCCTTCTGCCGACATGGCGGTATCTTGTATGCTTTTTTTGCCATTTCCCAGTAATTTCGGCACGTACTTCGTGCTGCGATGCTTTGTCTGCACACAAGTAATTCAACCCCATGACCAGACTGCAGAACAAGGAGCCAGTGGCAAAAATATGGGCAAGTATGTTGAACACTGCGTGAAATCCTGTCAGACGTTTCCATGTGCGCCAGTACAGCGGTGTTGTCACTGACGGAATAAGGGCGATAAGGAGAGGCACCCACCATGACACAATAGTTTTTGCATACAGAGCCATGCTGAGACCGTCTAAGACAAGGCTGATAACCATCAGGGTCACAAAGATTCCGATAGACCATTTTCTGGATAAATACATACCGATAAATATTTGGTGTTGCAAAATTAGCAAAAAAACTTTATTTGGAAGTTATCACAGACTGTGTCTGTGCCTTTGCCTGATTTCTTTATGACCACGGCAGACGCATCTTAAATAAACTTAACGGCTGTTGACCAATATAAATAGGCTGACAGCCGTTAATTCTGTATGACAAATACAAACTCTCCCAT
>CAJTQU010000015.1 GCA_910578665.1 uncultured Muribaculaceae bacterium | reverse complement strand
ACATTTTACTAAAAAATGTTGAATCTGACGGTCAACACTTTTCCGGACTAGACATCTGGCAGGACTGATATTAAATTTAAAATCCCTATATTTGCAGCCCGAATTAAGATACTGGTGTAAATATAATATATCAACAAATTTAATTTAACTAAAAGTTTATCCGCTTTATCTTTTTTGTGATTTGCATATATATCTTATATGTTTTTCGACAATGGCTGAGGCAGTTGCATCAGTCTTTTTGGCGGACGGACTGATAATTGATTAGTTATTATGAATAAATTGTATAAGATTGCAATTGCCGCATTATGTCTGTCAGCACTGTCGGCAGCAGCGGTACCGGCAAGGCGCGGCCCGGTGACTGTGAAACAGCCTGACGGAACTTACATCACTGTATGTAAGACAGGCGACGAGTTTAACCATTTCACAACCACCTCTGACGGTATTTTGCTGACTACTAACGCCGACGGTATTTATTGTTATGGCCGTCTGAGTGTTTCCGGAGTGGTAGAGAGCACCGGAATCAAGGCTGTAGATGCCGAACTGCGCTCCACGCTGCCTGCCGAGGCTGTGCATTTTAATATGCAGGAGGCTATGGCTTTGCGTCGTGCTTCCGGCTTACAGAGGAGGGCTTCCGGCAATACGGCGTTAGGCCGCGGCGAAAAGACATTTCCTGCTATGGGTGATGTAAATGCACTTATACTGCTTGTGGAATATAAGGATGTTAAATTCACGCTCGATGATCCTTACGGATATTTCAACGATATGTTGAATAAGGAGGGATTTTCGGAGTATGGAGGCACTGGTTCGTGCAAGGATTATTTTCTTGATAATTCAAACGGGCAGTTCCGGCCTCATTTTGATGTCTACGGACCGATAACACTTTCTAAAAACCGCTCTTATTATGGCGGCAATGTAAAGGGAGAAGACGCCGCACCGCGTGAGATGGTATCAGAAGCGTGCGAACTGGCTGACAAGGAAATTGATTTTTCTCGTTATGACAATGATGGTGACGGATATGTTGACAACGTCTTTGTCTTTTACGCAGGACAGGGCGAGGCTGATTATGGTCCGGCAGACTCGGTATGGCCCCATAGCTGGAATCTGAATCCTTCTCTTACGCTTGACAATGTCATAATATCGCAATATGCGTGCAGTAACGAATGGCAGGAAGATACTCCGGGAGGTATTGGTACCTTTGTCCACGAGTTCAGCCATGTTATGGGTCTGCCTGACCTTTACAGCACTACTTATGCCTATCCGCTAGTGTGCACTCCCGGGGGTTACAGTGTGCTTGACTACGGTCCGTATAACAATGACGGGCGCACGCCGCCGTCATACTCTGTATTTGAACGCAATGCTATGGGATGGCTTGTGCCTGAGGTACTATCCGAACCTGCTAACGTGACATTTGGAGAGATACAGGAAAGCAACAAAGGCTATATAATACCGACTGCTAAAGATACAGAATTCTATTTGCTGGAAAACAGACAGAAGAAAGGCTGGGACGCATATCTGCCCGGCCACGGCATGCTGGTGTGGCATGTCGATTTCCTACAGCATATATGGGACAGGAATATAGTCAATGATGACCAGCAGCACCAGTATGTGGATATAGTGGAAGCCAACAATCTGGCTGATAATGGCGATGAAGATGCTATGGCCGGATGGACCTGGCCCGGAATCGAGGGAAAGACTTCGTTTACAGACAGTACGCGGCCTTCTATGCGCACATGGTCAGGTGATGCTTTGAAACTCCCGATAACCGATATAGCAGAGGCTGACGGTATTATTTCATTTAAAGTGGCCGGAGGTCTGCGCAATGTGGCCACTCCCGTACTGGATGAGGAAATAGAATACAGTAGTGCGCATTTTGTTCCTTCCTGGCAGCCTGTGGAGGGTGCTACCGACTATCTGCTCAGCGTGTATGAGGCCGGACAGGGCGAAAGCGGCTCTGTGACAACCGATATGGGGGCAAATAATACGCTCAGCCTGGGTGAATGGACCGCTACTACACAGGAAATATATAAATCGTCGGGTAATTTCGGCGAATCGTCACCTTCTCTCAAGCTTGCCAAGGCAGGTGCAAGCCTCCAGTCCCCGGTATTACCAGGTGACGCGGTATCGGTGAAATTCTGGTATAAGGGACAAAATCTGGATGGTTCGACACTGGATATCAAGGGGCTTTCAAACGGAGAATGGATAAATATCCATACATTGGAGTATCCGTCTAACGAGGCTGCTGTTTACGAGGTGTCGGACATTCCGGCCGGTGTTACACAAATACGTTTGGAATACAACAAGGTAAGTGGCAATATGGCGCTGGACGATGTAGAGATTACATACGGCCAGGCTGACAAAGTATTTATGCATTATGACCGTTATAGCACGGGCGGAGCAACTTCAGTGCGTGTGGATGTTCCGCAGGATAGCGGTTCGGTGTTCCGTTACCAGGTTGTAGCTTCTGACGGAACCGAAGAATCTTTTGCATCGGAAATGAAAACTGTAAATCTTCTCGGAAGTAATAGTATAGACAGTATCGGGGCCGAGTCTGCCCCGGCAGAGTATTTCGATGTGCTCGGCCGTCGTGTGCTGCGTCCGTCCAAAGGTGATATTCTGATCGAACGCCGTGGAACCGAGACCCGTAAAATAGTGGTGCGTTAAGCAGTGCGTTATATTTACGGCCGGGGCATATCCGCAATTGCAGATATGCCCCGGCCTGTGTTCTGTGATATCCGGCCGTGCGGTTATTTCAGAGCAGCAGAGTCTGTTATGGCCGTCGCAGCCGCATGGCTTCCGGCCTGTTCGAGCATTTCGTGTGCCTGCGCGTGCGCGTTAGAGATCTGTTCGCGTGATGCCTCGCTCTTTCTTCCACAAGAGGTTACAGCCAGAGCTGCCAGGCATGCGGTCATGATAAGGATTTTTTTCATTGTCTCAAAAAATTTTCGCAAAGATAGTGATTTTTGTCAAACCACGCTGCAGTCTCGCCAAATTTTCGTATATTTGCATCAGCTGACACGATCACTACTAATTGACCTATAATGGATTCACGACCCACATTATACCTTATCCCTGTAAATCTGAGTGATGCCCCGGAGTCTCATGTGCTGCCGGGCTACAATTTGGAACTTTTGCGCCGTCTGCGCCACTATATAGTGGAGAATGTGCGCACCGCGCGGCGTTTCTTGAAGCGGTGTCATCGCGATATTGATATAGACAGTCTGACTTTCAGCGAACTGAATATACACACCGACCCGGCTTCCGTGCCGGCTATGCTTGAACCGATGAAGCACGGAGAGGATATCGGCATAATGAGCGAGGCCGGTTGTCCGGCAGTGGCCGATCCAGGCGCTCTTGCCGTGGCCGAAGCCCAGCGCCGCGGCTATAGGGTTGTGCCGTTGGTAGGTCCTTCGAGCATCCTTCTGTCGCTTATGGCATCGGGTTTTAACGGCCAGGGATTTTCGTTTCACGGTTATCTGCCTATCAAGGGAGCCGAACGCGAGCGCTGCATAAAGAATCTGGAAAGCACGGCCCGGCGCACTCGTATGACACAGATTTTCATAGAGACTCCTTACCGCAATGATAAGCTTCTGGCCCAGCTGGCATCTGTTTTGCAGCCCTCCACACTGTTGTGCGTGGCATCGGGTATCACGGATCCCGGCAAGGAAAGCATTGTCACCAGGCCTGCGGCCGAGTGGCGCGGATGCGGCCGGAGTTATGACAAGATTCCCACCATATTCCTGATATCGGCGCCATGACAGATCCCAGACAGTTTACAATCAATTTTGAAGAATGGGATGTGCCTGCGGCTTCGTCTGCAGGCAGGCCCTGCACGCCGGCCAGCGAGGATGTGCGCTCTGTGGCTATGCGGGCCAAGATTCTGTCAGAGGCAAAAGAACGCGAGCCGCTGTATTATATTTCGTTCGGCAGCGGTTCGAGCGGCAACAGCTGCTATATAGGTACAACGCGCGGCGGTGTCATAGTGGACTGCGGTGTCAGACCTGATGTTATCGAAGATACGCTGGCAGCCAACGGTGTGGGTATGGACAGGGTGAAAGGGGTGTGTCTAACACACGATCATTCGGACCATGTGCGCTATGTCTACCGTCTGTTGCTTTCACACAGGCATCTGCGTCTTTATTGCACAAACCGTGTGCTCAACGCCCTGTTGCGTCGTCATGGAATATCGAAGCGTGTCAAGGACTACCACCAGCCTGTGTTCAAGGAGTTTCCGTTTAAACTTGGAGACTTCGAGGTGACAGCATTTGATGTGCCTCACGACGCGGCAGACAATGCCGGTTTTTCTTTCAGTTACGGCCAGCGCAATTTTGTAATGGCCACTGACCTGGGGGCTGTCTCAGAACGTGCCAGGCATTATATGGCGCAGGCTGATTTTCTTATGATAGAGGCAAACTATGATTTGCATATGCTGCGCCACGGTCCTTATCCGGAATATCTGAAAGCGCGTATAGCAACTGACCACGGACATCTTGACAATGCCGACACGGCGGCATTTGTGTCAGAGATAGCCACAAGCCGTTTGCGCCATGTGTTCCTATGTCATCTGAGCAATGACAACAACCGTCCGGAACTGGCTCTAAAGGTTGTGAGGGATGCCCTGGAAGCGCGTGGTATAAAAGTAGGCGCGGGCGAAGAAAGTATCTCCGACCGCGCTGCCGATATGCAGTTGATGGTGCTGCCCCGTTTTGAACCGACCCGCTGGATGGTGTTGCGCTGACGGGACTGCGTCTGCTACTCCGTTGTAAAAGTGAATGTGATTTTATGGCTGTATACCTCGCCCGGCCTCAGAGTCTGTGACGGGAAAGAGGGCTTGTTAGGCGCGTCGGGCATTCCCTGCATTTCCACGGCCACACCGTCATAGTCGGCGTAGCTATGTCCGCTTTTGCTCTGTGGCGACCCGGCAAGCCAGTTGCCGGTGTAGACATGTGCTGCCGGCTGGGTAGAGCCTATTTCTAGCACACGGCCGCTGCGAGGGTCTGAAATCACCACTATCTTGTCTTGGTACAGGTCTTTCTCCCAATCGTCAACCACCCAGCTTGAGTCATATCCTTTTGCATGGATTATGGACGGGAAGTCGGCTTTTATGTCTTGTCCCAGTTTTTTTGATGTGGTGAAGTCCATGGGGGTGCCGGCCACACTTTCCATTTCTCCCGATGGGATTAGCGTGTCATCTCCAGGCAGGAAACGCGAGCAGCGCATATTCATCATGTGTTCGAGTACTGAGCCGGATTCTTCGCCTGACAGGTTCCAGTAAGTATGGTTGGTCAGATTGACCACTGTCGGTTTGTCGGTAGTGGCGCGCAGCACTATGTTCAGGCGGTTGCGGTCTGTTTCGATAGTATATTCTACCACGGCTTTCAGAGTGCCGGGGTAGCCCTCTTCTCCATCTTTGGAAATGTATGTGAACCGTACTCCGCCGGGAATGGTTTCCGGTGTCCATAACTGGTTCTGGAAGCCTTCCGGTCCGCCGTGCAATGCATTCGGTCCGTTGTTAGTCGCCAGCCTGAAAGTTTCTCCGTCGATGGTAAAACGACCTGCCGCTATTCTGTTGGCAAAACGTCCGGGCGTCTTGCCGGCACAGGGACCGTCATACATGTAGTCGCAAAGATTTTTATATCCGAGAGCCACATCGGCCAGATTGCCGGCTTTATCGGGTACGACCACGCTGACTATACCGGCGCCGAGGCTTGATAATTCCACGGTCATACCGTGGCCGTTAGCCAGGGTGAAGAGATGTATGTCACCTTTGGCGCATGGCACGGTTCTTTCATCAATTGTCATGATTGTATGGTTTTAGTCTATGCGGCGTGCGCCGTCGCTGATGATTACATCATATATATGCGGTTCGTGACCGTATTTTTCACAGAAATCTCTTTTGGCCGTGGCGATGAATTGGTCGCATAGGTTGTCAGGTACGAGATTTATAGTGCATCCTCCGAATCCGCCGCCCATGATGCGTGACCCGGTCACGCCGCACTTCCTGGCCAGTCCGGCCAGGAAGTCGAGTTCTTCACAACTCACTTCGTAGTCTTTCGACAGGCCTTCGTGGGTTTCATACATTTTGCGGCCCACCTCTTCATAATCGCCGCGTTCGAGAGCCGCGCAGACTTCCAGTACGCGTTCTTTTTCCTCCACTACAAATTTCGCACGGCGGTAGTCTTCGTCGCTGAATGATATGCGTGACGCGTTGAGTTGTGCCAGCGACACATCGCGCAGGCTTGGCACGCCCAGGGCTTTGGCCACGCGCTCGCAGCTTTCGCGGCGTTTGTTATAGGGAGAGTCTTTCAGTTCGTGCTTCACACGCGAGTCTACCAGCACCAGCTTGTGGTGTGTGGGTGCAAACGGGAAATATTCATATTGCAGGTCGCGACAGTCAAGGCGCATCAGATGATCTTTCTTGCCGAATACCGATGCAAACTGGTCCATTATGCCACAGTTCACACCACAATAATTATGTTCGGTGCTCTGGCCTATTTTTGCCAGTTCGAACTTATCTATACTGTTGTCATTAAATAAATCGTTGAGGGCGAATGCGAAACAGCTTTCGAGTGCGGCAGATGAGCTGAGGCCGGCGCCTAGGGGAATGTTGCCTGCAAACACCGTATCGAAGCCCTGTACATTGCCTCCGCGTTTTATGATTTCGCGGCATACGCCGAATATGTATCGTGCCCAGGACTGTGCCGGTGCGTCTTTTTCGTTGAGGCCGAATTCGGCATACTCGTTGATATCTATAGAGAAGGCACGCACTATTCCGTTGTCGTTGGCGCGTATCTCGGCCATTATTACTTTGTCGATAGCGCCGGGAAACACGTATCCTTCGTTATAATCAGTGTGTTCTCCTATAAGGTTTATACGGCCGGCCGAGGCGTAGAACGAACCTCCGGGTTCTCCGAATTTTTCTAGGAAAATTTTGGCGATTTTATCTTTCATTTCCATAGTGTAAAAATAGTGTTTGTTATTTAGTTACCGGAATAGTGATCGAAGCTGGGGCTACGCCGTCGGCAGTGACTGTGAGTGTCAGGCGGCCGTTGCGCTCTCCGGCCTGCACGATAGCTGTGGCGGCTCCTGAGAACAGGTCTGTTTCAGGCAGATGGAACAGACGCAGCGATGTCGGGTCGCCATTGGCTGCGGCACGGAATTTTCCGGCACCGTCGACGGTGAATCGTACAGTGCGTGTGTCAGTAGGCACTATATTGCCTTCCTGGTCAGCTATCTGCACAGTGACATACGCAAGGTCTTCGCCGTCTGCGACCAGTGACTGCCGGTTGGCTGACAAGACGATGTGGTGCGGTTCTCCGGCAGTGTGTATCACCGCATGCCCGGTGGGGTTTCCGAGGGCATCGTAGCTGACCACTCGCACTTCTCCGGGCTCGTAAACCACGTCGTTCCACATAAGCCGGTAACGTGTCATGTGGGAGGAGTCGTTTTTCTCACGTATGCCCTGGCTTTTGCCGTTGACAAACAGTTCAGCCTTAGGTGAATTGGTGTAGACAAACACAGGGGTGGGCTCGCCTTCGCGTCCGGGCCAGTTCCAGTGCGGCAGTATATGCAGGGTGTTTTCTTTTTCGTTCCATTTAGACCTGTACAGATAGTAGCGGTCTTTGGGTAGAGAGGCCAGGTCTATTATGCCGAACACGCTGGAGTGGCTGGGCCAGGCATCGGTGTCGTATGGAGTGGGCTCGCCCAGATAGTCGAAACCGGTCCATACGAATTGTCCCATGTTGTAATCCAGGTCATCGTCTGCCGCGAAATCGTCATCCGGAATGTTGCTCCAATAGCAATATTCGGTGTCGTAGCTGGAGCTTTGCTGGTCGGGATGCATAATGTTGGCACCTTTTACCACCGGGAAATGATATACGCCTCTTGAGCTGACCGTAGATGCGGTCTCGGATCCTAACAGCAGGTTTTGCGGCAGCTTGCCTATGGCTTCAGGATAACGGTTCACTTTGTAATTGAATCCGGCTACATCGAGTGCGGCGGCAAATCCGTTGTTGACCACGGCGTCAAACTGGTCCATACCGCAGGTTACGGGGCGTGTGGGGTCTTCACGGTGCACGATGTCTTGCAGGAATTTAAGTTCCGAAAGCCCTTCGGGTCCCCATTGTGACGGCACTTCGTTGCCTATGCTCCACATTACCACCGAGGGGTTGTTGCGGTATTGCCGCAGCATGTTTACCATATCTTTTTCAGCCCAGCCGGCGAATAGCGAACCGTATCCGTTTTCCGATTTAGGGCGGAAGCCCCAGTCATCAAATGGTTCGAGCATGAGCATCATGCCCATCTCGTCACAGAGGGCTACAAGTTCTGGTGCCGGCATGTTGTGGGCGGTGCGCACCGCGTCTGCACCCATCTCTTTGAGCATCTGTAGCTGGTGGCGCAATGCGGCGGTATTGACGGCTGCGCCGAGAGGTCCTAGGTCGTGATGGTTGCATACGCCTTTGAATTTGCGCTTTTCGCCGTTGAGGAAGAAGCCTTCGCCGGCACGTACCTCGACAGACCTTATGCCGAATCTCGTGGTGTAAGTGTCAGTGGCGCGTCCTTTGGTGATTATCTCTGTAGTAGCAGTGTATAAGGCCGGTGTCTCGGGACTCCACAGGGCCGGTTTTTCTACTTTGAAATTTTGTTCGGGAGTGATGCCGGGGTAATATTTGTAATCGTGTGTGTCTGTCGCCACTACTGTTCCCCGGGGATTGCGTATGGTTGTCACGAGGCGTAACGTGTCGCCTTTGGCCAGGCCCTCTATATCGGTGCGCAGACGTATGGTGGCATAGTCCCGTCCGACATAGGGAGTGGTGACCTGTGTACCCCATACTGGCACGTGTACGCGGTCAGTGGATACGATGTGCACATTGCGGTATAGTCCGGCTCCCGGATACCACCGTGAACTTTTGGGCATGTTCTCCAGGCTTACCTCCATGGTGTTGGTGCCTGGATGTACGGCGTCTGTGACATCGGCGTGAAACGTATTGTATCCGTAAGGCCAGTATGCTGTCAAGCGCCCGTTGACATATACACGTGCGTGGCTCATGGCGCCGTCAAATACCAGCGTGGTGTTTCTGTTTGTGGTGTCAGGTACTTCGAATGTTGTTTTGTAATATCCTTTGCCTACATAGGGCAGGCCGCCGGTGCGCCCCGTCTTCCACGTCTCCTCGGTTTCTCCGTTTTGTTCTACCGCTACTTTCTGCAGGTCGTATGAATGGTCAAAAGGTCCGTATATGGCCCAGTCGTGCGGTATGGTGACTGATTGCCAGTTAATACTGTCTTTGGAGAATTGCCATCCTTTTTTCAGCATTATGTCACTGCGCACGGCTCCGGCATTGAGTGCCATGGCAGCGAGCAGTGACGGTATGAGGATTTTTTTCATTAGTTTTGGTATAAATTATGGGTTTTGGATCAATATAAAGCGGCAGCGGTTGAATGTCTGTATTCTGGATTATATAACGCGTTTTCTGTCTGTTTGTTGTGGTGCGATCGCGTAGCAGGCCTTTCGCATTTCAGCCGCTATCTTGAGCGGTGTTTCGCCGCTTTGTGCCAGCGTCTGCCATCTGACCGGTGTGCCGAATGTGACGGTGTAGCGTGAGCCGTGAGCCTTGCATAATTCCGAGGGTAGCAATATCTGTTCTATGTTGAACTTCAGTCCGAGACGTTTGCGCCACCTGGCTATCTGGTAGAAACGTTTTGTATTGTATCCGGAAAAATGCACCGGAATTATATCTCGTTTATATTCTATGGCTTTTGCCACAAATGCCTTCTGCCATTCCAGGTCTGCTATGGCGCCTCCTTTGTGCAGACGGGATACAAGTCCTGCCGGAAAGAACACCATCTGGGCCTCTGATGCATAAGTCTCGTTTATGAGCCGGGCTGCGCCGCGGGCCTGGCGTCCGAATTTGTTTATCGGAATAAAGACGCCGCGCAACGGACGGACATTCATCAGCATGTCGTTTACAGGCAGGCGTAGGAGGCTGTCGCCGTATCGGGTGCCAAGCACGCTTATAAGTGTTATACCGTCCAGCCCCCCCAGTGGGTGGTTTGAGGCGAATATGAAGCGACCGTTGCCGGGTATGTTTTCTATCCCTTTGATATCAACGTTTATATCAAGATATTCGAGCACCCGGCGTGCGAATTCGGAACCGGTGGAAGGAAAAGTATGTTCAAGTATGGCGTTCAGCTCGTCCTGGTGTATCAGGCGTTCGAGACATCTCACTGCCCATCGCGGCAGCCAGCGTCTTTTACTGCGCGGCACACGTTGCCGGACTATCTCTTGCAGGTCGATACGTAGGGGCTGTTCATCCATGAAGCAAATTTAATAATTTTTTCGCATATAAACCATTTATAATAGATAAAAAATGTCAATTTTTCTTGCGTATATTTGGCCATGACAGCCTTTTTAACTAATTTCGCGGAGAAATTTCGGACGGCCTATCCGTATATCAATCTGTCAATTGAAATGCCACGATTAGTTTCCGTAAACAGCCGGCACCACGTGTGTATGCGCGCGGCGCGGACATGGGATAATACACGCTTTACACTTTTTGCCGGTGTCGCCTCCGGATATATTCTGTTTACAGCCGGATGTTCTTCTTCTGTATCTGATTCTGACTCTGGAAGCTCAGAAATGTCGGATTCTGTTGCCAAGGCAATTGTCACAGAGACTGTTGCCGGCGACACGGAACCGTATATAGCCGATTATGACATAGCCATGACTGTGAGCAGTGTGGCTGATGCCATAAACGTGGGCGAACCGCTTGATTCTACGGATTATAATTTTGCCGGAGTGCTGACTGATGCCATGGGTACACCTCTGTTTACAGATTTCTCCGGTCTGCCGGGGCAGTGGGAGGTTGACGTAGTGAGCGAGAACGAGGTGCATATACGCAATCTTGGAACAGGCGATCTTTTTCCGGAAACGCTGGTAGAATATCTGTCGGCATCATTGGCCGAGCGTCATGAGGGCGAGATGCACAAGGTTGACGAGTATGACGAAGGAAACGCGCGCATATCGGAGTACAGCTATGGCCATGCCAGCCTGCGTATAGAGACGCGTCCGGAGTCGCTGCCTACCGGAGAAGTTGGTCCGCGCCTCGAAATTATCCTGCGTTCAGACACGATAGCTGTGGCGCCTCGCCCAGAACGGTTGTCAAGGCAATAGGTGTATGAGTTATGACCTGTTAAAAATAATACCGTCCCGGTCCGAATTGAAGCGGACCGGGACGGTAAGTGTATCTTGGGACAGGGCTTTTATCAGCCTACTTTGCTGCCCGGTGCTGCCGGAGCCAGCGGAGTTATAAGTTTGAGCGAGCCGTCAGGTTGCTCGGCGCTGAGTATCATGCCCTGGCTTTCTACCCCTTTCAGCTTACGGGGGGCGAAATTGGCTATGAAGCATACCTGTGTGCCTACCAGGTCTTCAGGCTTGTAGTATTTGGCTATGCCGCTCACGATGGTGCGTCCGCCCATGCCGTCGTCTATTCGGAACTGGAGGAGTTTGTCTGCTTTGGGGACTTTGACGCATTCCAGTACTGTTCCCACACGTATGTCAAGCTTCTCAAATGTGGGGAAATCCACTGTCGGTGCTACCGGCTGCGGCTGCCAGGCTTTCAGTTCGTTGGCTTTCTTGGCCTCTTTCAGTTTGTTTACCTGGGTTTCTACAACGCTGTCTTCGATCTTCTCGAACAGCAGGTGCGGACTGTCTATGTCTGAATTCTCAGGCAACAGGTCGAAACTGCCGAGCTTCTGCCACGGCAGCTGGCCCATATGGAGCTGCGCGCGCAGATCGGCGGACATAAAAGGCAGGAACGGTTCGAACGCTATGGCCAGATTTGCGCAAATCTGCAGCGACAGGTTTAGTATGGTCTGCACACGCGGCATGTCGGTCTTTGCAAGTTTCCACGGCTCTGTGTCAGCCAGATACTTGTTGCCGGCGCGTGCTATGTTCATAGCGCTTTTCAGCGCGTCGCGGAAATGGAAGCGCTCCATATCGGCCTCCAGAGCCTGGATGCTTTCTTTTATTTCATCGATAACGCACTTGTCTATCTCATGCAGTTCGCCGCAAGCGGGCACTTTGCCATCGAAATATTTGTGGGTGAGCACCATGGCCCGGTTTACGAAATTGCCGAGTATGGCCACCAGTTCTGAATTGTTGCGTGCCTGGAAGTCTTTCCAGGTGAAATTGTTGTCTTTGGTCTCAGGGGCGTTGGCTGTGAGTACGTACCGGAGTACGTCCTGCTTGCCGGGCAGCTCTTCTAGATACTCGTGCAGCCACACGGCCCAGTTGCGTGATGTGGAAATCTTATCGTCCTCCAGATTAAGGAATTCATTGGCAGGAACATTGTCCGGCAGGTTGTAAGAACCTTCGGCCATGAGCATGGCCGGGAACACGATGCAGTGGAACACGATGTTGTCCTTTCCGATGAAGTGCAGCATGCGTGTCTCAGGGTCTTTCCACCATTTTTCCCACTGGTCAGGCAGAAGTTCCTTGGTATTTGAAATATAACCGATAGGTGCGTCAAACCATACGTAAAGCACTTTGCCTTCAGCTCCCTCGACCGGTACCGGAATACCCCAGTCCAGGTCGCGGCTCACGGCACGCGGCTGCAGTCCCATGTCGAGCCATGACTTGCATTGTCCGTATACGTTGGGTTTCCACTCCTTGTGCTCTTCGAGTATCCACTGGCGCAGTTTCGGCTCCCATTTGTCTAGTGGCAGATACCAGTGTTTGGTCTCGCGCAGCACGGGCACATTGCCAGTTATGGCAGATTTGGGATTTTTCAGATCGGTGGCGTTCAGGCTTGTGCCGCATGCCTCGCACTGGTCGCCGTATGCGCGCTCGTTGCCGCAGTGGGGGCATGTGCCCGTCACATAGCGGTCGGCCAGGAACTGTCCGGCTTTCTCGTCATATAGCTGCATGGAGGTCTTTTCGACAAATTCCCCCTTGTCATACAGTTTGCGGAAGAAATCAGCGGCTGTTTCGTGGTGTGTCTCTGATGTGGTACGGCTGTATATGTCGAAACTGATACCCAGTTCTTCAAAACTTTTTTTGATTATATTATGGTAGCGGTCCACTATGTCCTGGGGCGTCACACCCTCGTCTTTGGCCTTTATGGTGATAGGCACGCCGTGTTCGTCGCTGCCTCCTATAAACATCACTTCCTGCCCTTTGGCGCGCAGGTATCTCACATAGATGTCGGCCGGCACATATACTCCGGCCAGGTGTCCTATATGCACAGGCCCGTTTGCATAGGGCAGTGCGGTGGTCACCAGGGTCCGCTTGAAATTCTTGTCCATATTATGTGGTTCGGTTAAGTTCTTACACGAAAAATGGTCACAAAGGTAAAATATAATTCTGAGAAAAGCAAATTTTTGCGGCCGGCTGTAACGCCTGTCTTGCGCCATTTCAGAAGTTTTTGTATTTTTGCACTATGAAAATCTTGAACATTGTTGTCTTGGCGCTTGCCGTCGGAGGCATGTCGTGTGCCAAGACGGGCGCTACGGCTGATTCGGCCTCTGCCGTCACCCTGGATGCGGAACCTCTGCAGAAAGTCGAAGTCTCGTTTGACGCCGACAGCGCGTATGCCTATGTGGAGCGTCAGGTGGGGTTCGGTCCCCGTGTGCCGGGTACAGAGAGCCATGCCGCGTGCGGCCGCTGGCTGGAGGCTGAGTTGCGCCGCCATGGTGCAGAAGTTGTGGTGCAGGAAGCGCTACTCAAAGCTTTTGACGGCACTCCGCTGCCGGCACGTAACATTATGGGAAGATATAATCCCGGGGCGTCAGACCGCACACTGCTGCTGGCACACTGGGATACCAGGCCGTGGGCTGATAATGATCCTGACGCGGCCAATCACAGGAAGCCTGTAGACGGGGCTGATGACGGAGCGAGCGGCGTGGGCGTGCTTCTCGAGGTGGCGCGTCAGCTGGCTGACGCCGACCAGTCTGCCGGGATCGACATCCTGTTTGTCGATGCCGAAGACTATGGTACCGAGGGGTCTGATGACTCATGGGCGCTCGGCGCACGTCATTTTGTGCAGAATCCGCCTATAGATGGTTACCGGCCGTCACGCGCCATACTGCTCGACATGGTAGGAGGTGCAGGCTCTGTGTTCCGCCGTGAATATTTCTCAGACCGTTATGCCCCGGCTCTGCTGTCTGATGTCTGGGAGGCGGCCTCGCTTGCCGGCCATGATTCGCGCTTCAGCCACGAGCCCGGCGGCGCTATAACCGATGACCATCTTGAATTTATAAAGGCCGGTATACCGGCCATAGACATTATTGCCTGCCACGGGGCCGGAGGTTTTCCGCCGTACTGGCATACCGTGGGCGACAATATGGATAATATCTCGGCAGAGACACTAGGTGCTGTGGGACGCACTGTTATGACCTATCTGAAACATTTTCTAAAACAGACATAATTATGAATTTTGTAGACGAACTGAAATGGCGCGGCATGGTCCACTCCATGATACCGGGCACCGAAGAACTGCTCTCCGGAGGAAAGATGGTGACAGCCTATCTGGGTATCGACCCTACCGCCGACTCCCTGCATATAGGACACCTGTGCGGCGTGATGATGCTGCGCCACTTCCAGCGTGCCGGCCACAAGCCTTTGGCCTTGGTGGGAGGGGCAACCGGCATGATAGGCGATCCCTCGGGCAAAAGCCAGGAACGCAATCTGCTCAACGAAGTCACGTTGCGGCACAACCAGGAGGCCATAAAAGCGCAACTGGCACGTTTTCTCGATTTTGACAGCGATGCTCCCAACCGTGCCGAACTGGTCAATAACTATGACTGGATGAAGGAATTCTCGTTCCTCGACTTCGCGCGCGAGGTGGGCAAACATATCACGGTAAACTACATGATGGCCAAGGACAGTGTGAAGCGCCGTCTCAACGGCGAGGCTCGCGACGGCCTTTCGTTCACCGAGTTTACCTACCAGTTGTTGCAGGGCTATGACTTCCTGCACCTCTACCGCCATAAGGGGTGCCGCCTGCAGATGGGCGGTTCGGACCAGTGGGGCAATATCACTACCGGCACCGAGCTGATACGCCGTACTGACGGAGGAGAGGCATACGCGCTGACATGTCCGCTGATTACCAAGGCTGACGGCGGTAAGTTCGGCAAGACAGAGAGTGGCAACGTATGGCTCGACGCAGCCCGTACAAGCCCGTATAAGTTTTACCAGTTCTGGCTGAATGTAAGCGATGCCGATGCAGAGAAGTATCTCAAGATATTCACATTCCTGACACAGGACGAGATCGCGGCCCTGGCAGACGAGCATGCCGGAGATCCGGGCAGGCGTCCCATGCAGAAACGTCTGGCCGAGGAGGTCACAGTCATGGTGCACGGCCGTGATGCGTATAATGCTGCGCTTGATGCCAGCCAGATACTTTTCTCCAACAATGCCGGCGAGCAGCTCAGACGCCTTGACGAGCAGACACTGCTTGATATATTTGAAGGCGTGCCTACATTTGAGATTGATGCCGCCAGACTTGAAGCCGGTATCCCTGTGCTTGACATGCTTGCTGTAGAAACAGGAGTGTTCTCTTCGAAAGGGGAGGCCCGCAAGATGATACAGGGCAACGGTCTGAGTATTAACAAAGATAAATATACAGATCCCAACGGTACTATTACTTCGCAGCATTTGCTTAACGGGAGATACATACTGGTTCAGCGGGGTAAAAAGAATTACTTCCTGATAATAGCCAGGTAATCTTGTTTGAACGTTTTTGATTTCAGGGGCGGATGCGGAATTATCAATCTGTGTCCGTCCCTGGATTTATAATCCAGCACTGATGTTTTGCTGATCAGCCTTTTTAGAGACGGATCTATATAAATAGACAGGCCGGGCTTTCTGTTGATGCCCGGCCTGTGTCTGTGATTGTGCGCAGTGTCAGCGTACTGCTACTTTGAATGTGGTTCCGTCTACACGCACTATGTATATGCCTGTGTCGAGGCCGGTGAGCGGTACACGTGTTCCTGCTGTGTCAAAGGCTTCGGCCGAGGTATAGGCTCCGTTTATTATGATATCGGCTCCGATTGCGTATACTTCGTTTTTCACTGCCTGTGCTTTGTCGTTGGTGACACTGTCTATGCCGCTTACTTTTGAATTGGCTATTACGGCGTAAGAGTTTGCCGGTATGTATATCGTGCCTCGGTCTGTATCAAGCACCGGGGTGGTGTTATAGGATGCAGACACTATTTCATAATCGTGGTTATTAGTGGAAAGCATTCCGGAGATATCGAATGTCTTGTCGCCGGCAATTTCTGGATTGACCACGAGTATGAGTTCTTTGCCGTCTTTGGCAAGGTGAAGAAATCTGCCGTCAGCCCATGCGGCCTGTGCGAAGTTTTGTGTGCGCAACGCGTCTTTCTCAAAAAGCACGGTGTTTTGTTTGCGCAGGTGGATCAGTTCGCTCACGTTTTTGTATAGACCGTAAGTGTCGTCATCATCAAGTGCGGACCAGTTGACTATTTTGGGAGATGTGTCATTTTTTCCGTTGGAGTCTTTGGTGCTTTGTGTGTTTCCGAGTTCTGAAAACTGCCAGATCATGTGTGCGCCTGGAGAAAGAATCATTTGTGCGTGTACCGAGCCGATTCGCCGTTGTGATACCTCGTGGTTGCCTTTCACGCCTGTTGTGCCCCACTGTTGCTGTTTGTAGCCCATGCGCTCTTCATCGTGGCTTTCGGCGTAGCTCACGGTAGAGCCCCATGTGCGCGAGTCTCTTTCGGCGTTGAAACGGTCCAGACCCGACTCAGAGCTGTATCCCATGGCATACTGGCAGGCAGCGCTGTTTATATTGGCCCAGTTTAGCTGTCCGTCGGCAGCCATTTCGTTTTCCTCTTGTGCTCCGGCCAGATTTTCATTTATGAAATATGCGTCGGGGTTTACCTCCGACATTGCCGCGTGGATTTTTGCCATGCGTTCCACTCTTGACTTATTGTAGGCATTGGTATCTCCGTAAGAGGCGTTGTCTCCCAGGCCTTTGACAAGGTCGAAACGGAAACCGTCCACTTTATATTCTGTAAGCCAGTATTTGACACAGTCTGTCCACTGCTTCATGACGAGGGGATGGTCTTGCTTCCAGTCGTTTAGCACTGAATAATCGTGGGGAGCATTGGCGTTGTAGAACGGGTTGGATGCCTTGTCATACATCTGGTACCAGGGATGCAGTCCGTCGCTTTGGTTGAACACCATGTCAAGGATTACGGCTATACCGTTGCGGTGGCACAGGTCGATGAATGCTTTGTAGTCGGCCGGTGTGCCGTATGCCTTGTCGGGAGCGAAGTAGAAATTAGGGTTGTATCCCCAGGAATTGTTTCCGCTAAATTCGGTGATCGGGAGCAGTTCTATAGCATTGACACCCAGTTCTTTTAGGTATGGTATGCGTTCCATGGCCCTGCGCAGGGTGCCGTTGCCTTCGGCGCGGCCTTCGGTACCGGTGAAATCGCGTAACAGAAGTTCGTAGATTACGAGGTCTTGCCGCGAGGCACCCTTGAAATCGTTAACCTTCCAGTCGTAGCGGTTGATGTTTTCGTGATATACTGCCAGCATTATGTTATTGAGCTGCGAAGGATATTCAGGCATATCAGGATAAACTTCCGGGTTGATATAGCGGTCGTTATACGGGTCAAGCACTAGTTTCGCGTAAGGGTCGGCCACGCCGGTTTTGCCGTCTACGAGGTAATAATAGGGATAGGCGGTGTCGGGATCAAGTCCGTCCACGCTGGTCCAGAAGTAGCGGTTACCTTCATAATCCTGATAGTGCATCACGTTTTTGTCAAGCGGATTGTATCCGTCCCACGCAGGCATGAGCATCACGGCGGATTTCTGTGGTGCGGCAAGACAGAATGTCACTGTGCCGTCGGCATTGCGTATAGTTCCCTGTCGGGGTTTGCCGCCCGGATATTCGCGTGCGACAGACGGACTGGGATAGCAGTAGGATACTTCTTCAGACTGCGTGGCGGTCCCTTTAACACCGCTGGCTGTCACTGTGTAGTTGCCCCTGTCGGCAAATGTATACGGCACTTCGAGTGTGCTTACATCCTCCTGGCTTTTTACTACCGCGCCGTTTACCGATAGTGAAAGTGTCGCGGCAGATGTGGCGGAAATTCTGAATGTGACAGTGTTGTTTTTGTCTGTTATGATATTCCCGTCAAGGTCTGATGACAGCGAGAGCTGGAAGCCTTCTTCCATTACATCGACAAAAATATCGGCACCTCCGTCATCTTTTCCCTGTTTAGATCCGTCGGCGTTGCGGAATACGAACGCCAGCCGGTGCACTTTTTCGCCGGGATTAAGATTGTAAAAAGTGCGTATGTCACCTATGTCGAGCTTCCACAGGTCTGGTCTGACAAATACCAGTTTATATTTGTCAAGGTTTTTGTTCCAGTCGGGGGCATGCTTCCAGTCAGAGGAATTGGTGCTCTCAGAGGTGATTACCCCCGTGTGCGCGTACAGCGCTGTGGCAGGCTGGGTCCCTGCCAGGCCTTTTGTGCCTCGGTCGGCATGGAAATACACGACTACGCCAGTACTGCTCTCTTGGAGCGGCGAGGGTTCGGTTGTCACTACGTCGGCGGCATACACGGGTAGCAGGCCGGCCAGAAGCATGACAATGGCTAAATAGTAAGATTTCATGTTGTAAGATATATTTAGTTAAATGGTTTTATTGCAAATCGGAGATGCCGGGCCTTGGTGCCGGCACCAAGGCTAATTTCCCACTATGGGCAGGATGATGCGGAATGTGGTGCCTGTGCCCGGTTCGGAACTTAGGACGAAGATGCGGCCGTTGTGATATTCCTCTATTATGCGTTTGACCAGTGTGAGCCCTAGCCCCCATCCGCGTTTTTTAGTGGTAAATCCGGGGTTGAACACGTTTTTAAAGTTTTTACGCGCTATGCCCTTGCCTGTGTCAGAGACGTCTATGTGGCAGTAGCCTTTGTCTATGCCGGTGCTGACAGTTATTGTGCCGCATCCGTCCATGGCGTCTACAGCGTTTTTGGTGAGGTTTTCCATAACCCATTCAAGCAATGGACGGGATACGTTCACTCCGCAGTCATCGGCACATAGATCCATTACCACGTCTACTTTTTGTGATATGCGGCTACGCATGTAGTCGAGCGATGCCGACACCATGTCGTTGAGATATTCAAGTTCGAGTGTGGGTATCGAGCCTATTTTTGAGAAGCGTTCTGCTATGACCGACAGACGGTTCACGTCTTTGTCCATTTCACGTACCACTTCTTCAGACACGCCGTATCCTTCCAGTAGGTGGGTCCATGCCATCAGTGACGATATGGGTGTGCCCAGCTGGTGGGCTGTCTCTTTGGAAAGCCCTACCCACACGCGGTTCTGTTCGGCGCGTTTGGTGTATAGGATGGTGATAAACACAATGACGCCGAGAAATACCATAACGCCCAGCTGGATGTACGGATACCAGCTCAGCCGGCGCAGCATTTCGGAGTCTTCGTAGAATATATACTGGTATGTGTCGCCGAAAATCTGTATACGCATGAAATGGTCGTCGGTCGCGGCCATCTGTTGCAGAGTTTTGCCTCGGCAGGCGGCAAATAGTCGTTTGTGCAGATAGCGGCTGTCTCTCTCACTCAGTTCGGCAAACATCATTTTGCTTCGGCCGGCATCGGGCAGATTGTAGTTGCGATATTCCATGATGTTGCCCTCACCGTCAGCGATCATCACAGGTATCGTGTTATTATTCTCTATGATGGAGAAGAGAAATTCTATGTCGGTGGCCGCATCCTGCTGCGCGAGGCGTTTGGTGGCTTCGGCCCATACCTCCATACGCGCGCGTTCCTGCTCGGCCAGGTTTTTCACCAGGTTGTTGGATATGAGCAGGAATATGATGATTGCCGCTACGGATATAAGCAGGAAAACCATCTTACCCACTCTCTGTCCGTCATAGAAAGTGTATCTCACGATTATCGTATGTGCTTTAAGATGAATGATGCCACTGCGTCCTCGTCATTGGTGCCGATGACCTCGTCTGCTTCCTCGATAGCTTCCGCTCTTGCGTTTCCGACAGCTACGGCACAATCGGCCATCCGGAAGATAGGCAGGTCGTTTATATTGTCTCCGAAAGCCACTATGCGGCCGGCTCCCATGTCGGAGGCCACGCTCTCGATTGCAGATGCCTTGCTGGTATAGGGTCCGAACATCTCCAGCTCGCCCCATTCATCGCCGAGACTGTCATGGTAGCATAGCGGTGTCACAGCGTATTTGTCTTCTTTTATGCGCCGGTACAGGCTTTCTGCTTTCGACCATGGCTGCACACCGTAGAGCAGCAGCGTATTGTCTAGCGAGGGTGGGAGTATTGACTCCCCGTCTGCCGGCACGTTGAAATGCTTTACTGCCGAGTGGCAGCGTTCGGACAGAAAAGTCTTTTCATGCTGGTTTAGTTCGCCGGTGTGGTAGACTTCTAGTCTGTCTCCGGTGAAAGTGTATATAAATGTGCCTACTCCGGCCTCGCGGTACAGGCGTATCAGCCTGTCGGCTTCACCGGCCGGTAGGTATTGTAGTCTTGAGAACCGTGACGAGGAAAAATCGAACAGAGCCGCGCCGGTCATGACCGCGCCGGGGAGCCTCATGTCGATCTCCGAAAGCAGGTGTATGGCTGTGGCCGGTGTGCGCGCCGTGGCCACGGTGAAATGCGCGCCGGAGGCTATGGCGGTGTTCAACATACGCGCCGATGCGTCCGATACAATCGAATGTGAGTTAAGCAGGGTGCCGTCCAGGTCGGAAACATATAGTGTGCGCGATGTGAGTAGCGAGTGGCCGAAAGTGATTTCTGGTATGCTCATTTTACAAGGGTCCATTTCGCGTCGGTAATCTGGGTTTCGTCGCGGTATTCGCGGAAAACGGGCGATCCGGCATGGTCAGACCATGGTTCTGTGCCTGTGGCTGCCATCTCAACAAACGACACCGTCTCGGCATATTCGGGCGGTATGATACGTTTGTGGCCGCTGTAGGCATGCCGGCGTCTGCGTCCGAAACCACTAGAGGCGGTGTATTGCTGTCCGTGCGGTTTTTCTTCGCGCGATGCTTTCACAGCTTCGTCATAAAGATCAGGATTTATGCCCATCTGCTCAAACATGCGGCGCTGCATTTTCCGGGCACCGCTTCGCAGCAGCCATCCCGCGATTTTTGGCAGCAGCCACGCCATCAGCCAGACGGCCAGAATTATATATATGATTATCATTGTTTGTGTCGGTGGAGTAGTTAAGCTCTGAATGTGCGTGCCAGGTCAGCGGCAAAAGCGCTGACCGCATAGTATGCCACAAGGTAGAAAAGACCCTGCCAGTGCCATACCGAGATACACACTACTGCTATAACAACGAGCAGGTAGCGCAGAATGTTGTCTTTCGGCGCGAGCGACTTGAATTTAAGAGAATACATATTGACCGGGGCCACCATGAGCAGCGATATGGCAATCACGCATCCGGCTGCTGCGTAGAGGTTCACTCCACGGCCTTCGGCCGTCATCGCTGCCAGGCCTATGCAGAACAATGCCGCTGCAGGGATAGGCAGCCCCCTGAATATAGTCGCCTGCGAGTTGTCGATATTGAAGCGGCCCAGTCTTAATGCTCCGGCCACCGGTATGGCCAGGCACAGCATGCAGATCCATCTGGGGGCGCCCCCGGCTTCAAACAGATTCATCAGCAGCATGGCCGGTGCCACTCCGAAGCTGACCAGGTCAGACAGAGAGTCGAGTTGCTTTCCGAGGTCTGAGTACGTGCCAAGCAGGCGTGCACACAGTCCGTCGCAGAAATCTGCGGCCGCGGCCAGAAGGATGAAATAGAAAGCATACATGTATCCCGGTGTGCCTCCGAAGTATTGTAACGGTCTGAACGCGCAGTATATGGCCATGCAGCCGCTTAGCAGGTTGAGAAGTGTGATTGTGTTGGGTATATACTTTTTCATAGCGATGTTTGCGAGTTAAAATGGTTCGGTATACGGACGGGTCCTGTCAGGCCTGTGCGTGCTGCGGCAGTTCTGCCAGTGGGGTAAGTCCGCCACGTGTCACCTGGCCGAGTTCTACGAGTATCTTGCTGTCCACAGGCAGGTATATGTCCACACGAGAGCCGAATTTGATGAATCCCAGATGGTCGTCTATATCGGCATGGTCGCCTTCTTGCGCGTATGTCACTATACGCCGGGCCATAGCGCCTGCCACCTGGCGCACCGTGATTTTCTGTCCGTTGGGAGTACGTATGCCTATGGTGCTTCTTTCGTTCTGTGTGCTGGCTTTGGGCAGGTATGCCGACAGGAAGCGCCCTTTGTGGTGGCGTACGTATTCCACCGTCCCGTCGGCAGGGAACCAGTTGGCGTGCACGTTGAGGGGGCTCATAAACACGCTCACCTGTATGGCCTTCCCTTTGATATATTCATCTTCGTAAGTGTGTTCTATGACCACAACCCTGCCGTCTACAGAACTGATGACCATGTCTTGGCGTGCGCCCTGGTAGTGCCTGCGCGGACAACGGAAGAAGTTGAATACAAAACCGTATGTCACCGCCGAAATCACAGACAGTGCTATCGGTATCTCTACGGGACGCAGGACCAGCCATGCCGCCAGGTTGAGCATGGCCAGCATGGCAAAGAGTATCAGCAGTATATTGGTTCCTTCGCGGTGGATTTTCATGTCGGGATACAGGCGTGTGCTGCCAAAATGTCTTAAATTCAATCCACAAAGTTAATGAATTTTATGTTAGTGGCAAATATTCGGCAGGCGGAATTTGAGTTTTTTCCTGTTTTTTCCTAATTTTGCAATTATTTTAATACGCTATATGCAACATAATGACCGTCGTCGGGACCATGCTGATTTTCGTCCCGACCATATAATAGAGCGCCGCAACGACGGCGGCTCGCCCGTACCGCTGCTGGTGTTTATGCAGTCCATGATGCCTGGTGCTCCGCGTACGAAACTGAAATCGATGCTTAAGTATAACCATGTACGTTTGGAAGGAGCGGCGGAATTACGCCACGACACCCCCGTGGAGCCTGGTTCGGCAGTCCGTATAAACCTTACACGTCCGTTCGTGACATTCTCTCATTCGCGAATGTCACTGGTGTATGAAGACGAGTATCTGCTGGTGGTCAATAAGGGCTACGGACTTCTGTCTATGGGCACAGCCTCGGCCTCGCGCGACGAGACGGCATATTCCGTCCTACGTAATTATGTCAAAAAGGTGCATCCGTCCAACAAGGTTTTCATCGTGCACCGCCTGGACAGGGATACCTCGGGGCTGATGATGTTTGCCAAGACCGAAGAGGCCAAGAACGCTATGCAGCATAACTGGAACAATATGGTTCTGGAACGCAAGTATGTGGCGGCTCTCGAGGGGGTTATGGAAGAAGACAGCGGCGTGGTGCGGTCGCGTCTGGATGAGACCAGCCAGTTTGAAGTGTATTCCACGCATGACAATACCCAGGGCCGGCTGGCCGTGACGCGATATAAGGTCTTGTCGCGCGGCCATGGCTACACACTTGCCGAATTTTCTCTTGATACGGGACGCAAGAACCAGATACGCGTGCATGCCTCCGACCTAGGGCATCCCATAGTGGGAGACCGTAAGTACGGCGCTTCGAAAAGTCCTATACACCGTCTGGCACTCCACGCCCGTACGCTGCGTTTCGTGCATCCTGTGACGAGGCAGGTGATGAATTTTGAATTACCCGTGCCTTCGCGTTTTGCCGGTCTGGTGAAATATGGCGATGTCAGAAAAAATAATTAACCAGATATATAACTATATGAAACCTATAGTAAGTATTATCATGGGGAGCACCTCTGACCTCCCCGTTATGGAAAAGGCAGCCGCGCTGCTGGACCAGATGGAGATACCGTTTGAAATGCTGGCCCTGTCAGCCCACCGCACGCCGCGCGAGGTAGAGGAGTTTGCTGCCGGTGCGTCGGCACGAGGTATAAAGGTCATAATTGCGGCCGCCGGTATGGCGGCCCATCTGGGCGGCGTGATAGCGGCTCTCACTACGCTTCCGGTGATAGGTGTGCCCATCCGCTCTTCTTTCGACGGTCTCGACTCGCTGCTGTCGATAGTGCAGATGCCTCCGGGTATCCCTGTGGCCACGGTCGGTGTCAACGGTGCCATGAACGCAGCTGTGCTTGCCGCGCAGATTTTGGCACTCGGTGATCCGGGCGTGGCGGCAAAGGTGGCGTCTTATAAGGAATCACTGGCAGCCAAGATAGTGAAAGCCAACGAGGAACTAGGCTCGGTGGCCTATAAATTCAAGACTAACTGATATGAGCCGCTACAATTACCGGCGTCGCCACTCGTGGCCCGTGAGGGTGGCCGGTATCACCATAGGGGGCGGAGCGCCGTTGTGTGTGCAGAGTATGACCAATCTCAGCACCAACGATGTCGATGGCTGTGTGGCCCAGGCGTTGCGCATAGCCGCCGCCGGCGGACAGCTTGTGCGTCTGACCACCCAGGGTGTGCGCGAGGCCGAAAGCATAGGACGTGTGCGCGAGGGCCTTCGTGCCGCCGGATGCGCCGTACCCGTGGTGGCCGATGTGCATTTTAATCCCAAGGCAGCATTCAGGGCGGCAGCTACTTGTGACAAGGTGCGCATAAATCCTGGTAATTTTGTAGATGCAGCCAGGACATTCCGCCGTCTCGAATTTACCGATGAGGAATATGCGGCGGAATTAATGCGCATAAGGGATGTCCTGGTTCCCTTTCTCGACCTGTGTCGCGAGCATGGCACGGCCGTGCGCCTCGGTGTGAACCACGGTTCGTTGTCAGACCGGATCATGAGCCGTTACGGCGACACGCCGTCAGGCATGGTAGAGAGCGTGATGGAGTATCTGCGCATATGCCGCGAGGCAGGGTTTGACGACATAGTTATATCGGTCAAGGCTTCAAATACCGTTGTTATGGTGCAGACGGTGCGTCTGCTCGTGGAGGCCATGGATTCCGAAGACATGCGTTATCCGCTGCATCTCGGCGTTACCGAGGCCGGCGACGGCGAGGATGGCCGCATAAAGAGTGCCGTGGGTATAGGCGCGCTGCTCAATGACGGGCTGGGTGATACGCTCCGTGTATCGCTCAGCGAGGCTCCCGAGGCTGAAATCCCGGTGGCACGTGCCCTTGCCGATTACATAAGCCGGCGTGCCTCGTCTGCACCTGTGCAGGAACCGGCCGCAGAAAGCGCTGTGCCTACGCGTGATCTGTGCCTGTCGGCCGCCGGTATAATAGCTCTGCATGCTGATTATGGCGGCATGCCAGACAGATGGCACAGGGCGGATGCCTCGTCGGCACCGGCCCTGACGGGGGACGATGCCCCGGTGCTTCTCATGTCAGCTGCCGACAATCGCGTGGGGCTTATGCAGTCATGGATAGAGCGATTCGTGGCCATGGGAGGCAGAAATCCCATTATACTCGGTGCGGAATACGACGATGCGGAGTTATCCGCTCTCCAGCTTAAGGCAGCGGTCGATATGGGTACGATGCTGATTAACGGCCACGGAGCAGGCATCGCGCTATTTTCACCGCATTTCGCTGCGGATGTCTTGGCACAGACAGAGCTTTCCATACTTCAGGCATCACGCCTGCGTTTTACAAAGACAGATTATATAGCCTGTCCTGGTTGTGGTCGTACACTCTTTGACCTGCAGCAGACGCTTCGCGCGGTGAAGGAAGCCACTTCGCATTTGAAAGGTCTTAAAATCGGCGTTATGGGATGCATAGTCAACGGCCCCGGCGAGATGGCCGATGCCGATTATGGCTATGTGGGTGCTGCCGCCGGCCGTGTGAGCCTCTATCGGGGTAAAACGTGCATAGAGATGAATATACCGCAGGAAGAAGCCCTGCCGCGCCTAATAGCTCTCATTAAGTCAGACGGCCGCTGGTATGATCCATGAGATTTTAAATACTAAATTTTATTCATAATGATATTATAGGGAGGCGTCTTGCGACAAAACGTCTCCCTGTTTTGTAGAAAAAATAATATGTAATAAGCTGGATTTGAGGTGATTGGCAATTTTTTATAATAAAAAATAAATTAAGTGTTGCAAAATTAAATTAATTTTATTAGTTTTACGCCACATATAATTTAAATTTGTATAATCATGAAGTATTGTAAAGTTTTTGGCGTGTTGTTTGTTTCGTTACTCGTGTTTATATCTTGTAGTGATGATGACAAACCTGATGTTCCTGTTGGTGATACTGCCGACCGTATCGGTGTGGTGTCTAAAGCAGATTTTGATAAATATGTTGTAGGAAAGTATTGGAAGATTTCTGAGAGAGCTTTTTTCGATTCAGACGGGATGGCCACAGATGAAAGGCTGTCTGGTACGTTTGGTGGCACGGTGGCACAGTATTTTTCTGACGTTAATATTTACTCCGATTATTTTGATGCTGGTCCGGTTGCGGAGAAACCTATCCAGGGACAGTATTATTATATTAAGGATAACCCGTTTTCGTATGATGAAAAGACAGGAGACGTGATTGTTCAGACAACTGGTTCTGTCGGAAATTATTTCCTGTTCTATGTGGAATATGCCGATGAGGGTAAGTTGGTGGCTCTGTCTAATTTCGGCTGGATGGCTGGAAGCGGAGAAACACCGAACAAGTCATATGTCCGCGCCACTTATGTCCCTATGACGGATGCCGAGGTGGCAGAACTCGAAAGCAAGTTTGTGGCATGGCCTAAGTAAAGACAGCATTGGCCGTAAGGCTTTTAAACCAGAGACCGGTCTGGCAGATGGCTACGTGTTGTCTGCCAGGCCGTCGCGCATGTGTATGATGCGTTCGCCGGCAGATGCCAGTTCGGGGTCGTGGGTGACTATTACGAAGCCTTGGCCGAAGCGCTGGCGCAGGTCCAGGAAGAGTTGCTGCATCTCGTCCCGGTTACGCGAGTCGAGACTTCCGGTAGGTTCGTCAGCGAATACTATGTCGGGATTGTTCACTAGTGCGCGTGCCACTGCCACACGCTGTTTTTCTCCTCCCGACAGCGCTGCAGGCTTGTGGTGCGCGCGTTCGGACACACCCAGGCTGTCGAGCAGCATGGCGGCGCGTGTCTCGGCTTCTGCGCGTCTGCTACCGCCGATCAGGGCCGGCAGCATCACATTCTCCAGGGCTGTGAATTCCGGCAGCAGCTGGTGGAATTGGAAGACAAATCCTATGTGTCTGTTGCGGAATGCCGACAGGCGTTTGTCTGACAGTATGGTGACATCCAGGTCGTCATACAGTACGCGTCCGCTGTCAGGATTGTCAAGAGTGCCCATGATCTGTAGCAGGGTGGTTTTTCCGGCGCCGCTCGGTCCGACTATCGAGGTGATCTGTCCCGACCGTATTTCGAGAGAAATACCGCGCAGCACTTCGAGCCGTCCGTATGATTTGTGTATGTCTTCAAGCCGTATGGTGGTCATTGTCTGGTGATTTTGCGAATGATGTATGATGATATATATAGTCCGAAAATGGCCGGAATGGTAGCCAGCGTGCCGAATGAGGAGCGCTTGCCGGGCAGGGATGATTCCATGACCAGCGCGGAGGGACGCGGGGCCTCGTCACTATAGACCACGGGTATGGACGGGCGATAGCCTCGGCGTTTGAATGAGTCGCGCACGGCGCGTGCCAGACCGTCCTGCCGGGTCTCCCATAGGTCGGCATACATGATGCGTGTCGGGTCGATGCGTCCTCCGGCCCCCATCGATGAAATTACCGGGATGCGCATGCGCGATGCCTGTGCCAGCAGCTCTACTTTTGATGCCACGGTGTCTATGCAGTCTGCTACGAAGCTGAAATGGGCTGATTCCAGTAACGGGCCGGCGTCTTCCGGTGTGAGGAATCTGGGCACGAGCCGTAGACGGCATTCTGGATTTATGTCGGCTATACGCTGTGCGAACAGGTCTGTCTTGGGTGTCCCCAGAGTGGTGCGCAGCGCGATTATCTGCCTGTTGATATTGGATGCCGACACGGTATCGGCGTCTACGAGTGTGAGCTCGCCGATGCCGCTGCGTGCGAGTGTTTCCGCTACATATCCGCCTACGCCCCCTATGCCGGCTATCAGTACCGAGGCGCGGCTCAGGCGTTCGCATCCTTCGTCGCCGATCAGCAGCCGTGTGCGCGCGTCCCAGCGGTCTGTCTTGTCTGTAGTGTTCATAGTGTGCCGAGGTTTTTTCGCAGACGTGCCACGGGTATACCGAGCCTGTCGCGGTATTTTGCCACTGTGCGGCGGCTTACTTCATATCCTTTGTCGGTGAGTAGCGCGCACAGTCTGTCATCGCTGAGCGGATGTTTTTTGTCTTCTGCTTCTACGAGAGACCGCAGAGCAGCCTGTATGGCCCGTGCCGAAACCGCCTCGCCGCCGTCGCCTGCTGAATAACTTTCGCTGAAAAAGAAGCGGAGCGGTTTGACGCCGTAGGGCAGGGCCGCGTATTTGCCGGCTGTGGCGCGCGACACTGTACTAATGTCAAATCCGGTGTCTGCCGCTATGTCTTTTAGCCCGAGAGGCCGCAGGGTGTGTTCGTCGCCTGTCAGGATATAGTCTTTCTGGCGGTTGGTTATGGCTGTCATAACGGAAAATAAAGTTTCCTGCCTTAATCGCATAATTTCGATAAAGTCACGTGCGTCGTTGTAGCGCGCGGTGATGAATTCTGCTTCGCGGCTGCGGCGCAACCTGGCATCGTGCTGCATCTGTCTGACGGCGCTTTCAAATCCGGCTTCGATGCCGAGCGACGGTATGCGCCCTGGGAGCGAGACGGTTATTTCGCTTTCGGGCGAGACTTCGATAACGAAGTCGGGCACTATGGGCTGGGCAATGTCGCCGTGGCCGGTGCCTATCACGCTGCCCGGTTTCGGATTCAGCGAGAGTATCAGGGCTATGGCTTTTGCCACACGTTGTTCTGAAAGCCGCAGTTTTGAGATTATGCGGTGGGTATGTTTCATCGTGAATGCATCGAAGCATTCGCTGATGATGCGTATGGCGTCGTCAGTATCGGTGTCTGAGGGCAGGCGGCGCAGCTGGAGCAGCAGGGAATCCTGTAGAGATACGGCCCCGGTTCCTGCCGGATCGAGAGAATGCACAATGTCCATAACTCGCTGCATCTGTTCGGGCGGCACTTCTATGCCGGGACCGAAAGCCAGGTCGTCGGTCATGGCCTGCGGTGTGCGTTGCAGATAACCGTTGCGGTCTATATTGCCTATAACGTAGAGCGCCACCTGGCGGTCGGAATCGCTCATGTCGCGTTCGTTCAGCTGGTGCTCGAGGTAGTCGTATAGGCTGGCGGAGTCATCGGCTGCGTTGAGCAGTGGAGAGACTGTTTCTTCACGTCCCGATGCTGCGGACAACCGGTAGAACGGGATATCGTCGGCTGACGCGTAGTCGGCACGCTGCATCTGTTCGGCAGTTTCGGAGTATGGAGTGCCGTTTTCATCGCTGAGCTGTTGCGCCGGCTCTTCTATGCGCTCCAGTGCAGGGTTGTCATCAAGTTCGCGTTCTACGGCCGACTCGGTTTCCTGCTGGTTCATCTCCAGGATGCGCACAAAGCGCACCTGCATGGGCGACAGTCGTTGCTGCTGTTGCAGAGCCGAGTGTTGCTGCATGCCGAGTGATGCGCCGTCGCGGTAGGCGCCACCACCGTTGTTGAATGGGGAATTGGTGGCCATAGAGTGTATGCGGACTGTGAAATTTTACGCGAAGATACTACTTTTTTCCCTCTGTACGCTAAAATATTTGTTGAAAAATTTCTGCAGGCACAATTTTTCTATTAATTTTGCATCTTGAAAACTCAAATATTTAAGATAACTTATGGCAGCTAATAATAATAAGCAGGCTGAAGAACTGAACGGCATTGAGCAGATGAACGAGTCGCTGACTTCGCTTGGTTCTAAGATGGAAAAAAACAAGAAGAAAATAGGCATGGTTATCGCTGCCGTAGTGGTGGTGGTTATCGCGGTTTTCGGATTTATGTTCTTCAACGAGCGCTCTAAGGCCGAATCGGCTAAAAAGTATAGCGGTATCGAGGCCAAGGCTGCCGCCGCGGCGCAAAAGGCGGATCCGGTACTTCAGGATTCGGTGTTTAACGCTATGGCAATGAAAGATCTCCAGGCACTGGCCAAGGCCGACAACGGGGTGGGCGGCACGCTTGCCAACCTTGATTTGGCTGCCCGTTACTACGGAGAGAAGAAATATAACGAGGCAATAAGCTGTCTCAGAAAGGTTGATATTTCAGAGCCTGTGATGAAAGCCAACGCTGAAATACTGCTGGCAGACTGTTATGTGAATACTAAGAAGTATGCTGATGCGTTGGCTGCACTCGACGGTGCCGTGTCTATCGCAAAAGATACGCCCGAAATAGCGGTACGCGCTTTGCTGAAAAAGGCCACGGTGCTTGACGAGCAGAAAAAGTATGCAGACGCGCTGGCTGTTTATGAGCAGATAAAAGGCGAATATGCCCAGCAGACAGCCCAGATGGCTGCTACAGGCGTGAATATTGATGCCTTCATAGCTAGGGAGGAAGCCCGTCTGGGTAAGTAATGATTTAGGAATTACGGTATAAAATTAGGGGAACCACGCTATTTCGTGGTTCCCTAATCTTTTATTATAGTATAAAGCAAAACAATATGGGCGCGAAAGACTAGCTTTCGCGCCCATATTGTTTTGGACTGTCGGATAAATTACCCGTACGGATTATTTCAACTTTTCGGCGGCCTTGTTCAGCTCGTTGGCAACTGCCTTTTTGCCATTGTCTACAGCTTTTTTAGCAGCTTCCTTGCCCTGTTCAGCCTTTTCTTTAGCTGCGTCTACAGCGTCTGCGCCAGCTTTCTTGGCATTGTTGAGAGCTTCTTTACCTTCGTTTACAGCCTCGTTAGCTGCTTCTTTGGTCTTATCGGTCGCTTCTTCGGCTTTCTGGCCGGCCTCGTTGGCTACAGCGTTAGCCGCGTTCTGCACAGTGTCACTTACGATCAGTGTCTCTTCCACGATCTGGGCTTCTTCGATTGCAGTGTCACTGTTGGCCGTTGATTTTGAACATGATACGAGTGCAATTGCACTTATTGCGGCCATAGAAAGAATAATCTTCTTCATTATAATCTGTTTTTTATAATTGATTAATCTGATTTTTCTATTGTAAAACGCGTATGTACGGAAATTGTTCACCTTTTGGCTGTAAAACGTTGGGAAAATTTTGCCGAAATAGACGCTGTGAGCATTGCCACACCCAATGAAGGTATTATGACTAGCAGTATATCAGACCATTGCAGCCTGACTGGATAGCTTTGGACTATAAGGGTGGCTTCGCTGCCTGACATGCCGATGAAACCGTAGTGCTGTTGCAACAGGCATAAGATAGATCCGAGCATTATGCCGGACAGTGTGCCCATAGTGCATACCATGATGCTTTCCCACCAGAAAATACGTCCTATTAGGCGGCGCGAGGCTCCGATGCGCGTCAGTGTGAGAATGTTATGTTTCTTTTCAACAATAAGCATCGACAGTGTGCTGATTATGTTGAACGAGGCTATAAGAAGTATGAATGAGAGTATGAAGAACGTGACCCATTTCTCTATAGAAATCATCCGGAAATTCAGAGTCTGTTGTTCCATGCGGTCTTTTACCACGTAATCTTCCCCGATGACACCGGATATTTCTTCAGCCAGCCGGGCCGGATCAGTGTTTTTTGACGCCGCTACATATATGGCAGTTGCCTCGTGATCATATTCTAGCAGGCGTCGTGCCAGCTCGATGTCTACGATGACCGTTTCGCTGTCGAATTCTGACTGGTCGGAGGCATATACACCGCTTATGGCCAGAGAATCTGCCATGAAACTCGAGGTGGGGTTGATGGTGTTAAGCGTGGCTGTGCGCCTGGGTATAAAGATGATTACACCTTCTCCTACAGTTTCTTTTCCGTTAAATATGTTCTGGGATATGTCGCCGGCATCGACCCCGAGACGGGACGCGATTCCGATGCTTAGCAGGGCGTGTGGTGCCGTGGGTGCCGTTTCGGCCATATTGCCGCTGTCTGCCGGAATATCGGCAAACAGCGCGGCTTCGTCAAACTCGGCTGCGGCCGTAGTCTCGATTTGTGCGACTTCGGCGGCCTGTAGTTCGGTTTCTTCGGATGGTGGCGGTGTGTCGTAATACGACAGATTGTATCGTGTGCCAGGGTATAGCAACGAGTCTATCTGGATTATTTCTCGATATTCTTCAGGCTTTACACCTGTCAGTGTCACAGGTGTCTGGCGTCCGTCATGATACGCTACTGCGTTGTCGCTCACCACCGGTGTGGCGCATGCCACGCCTTTTAATGTCGCGATGCGCCCGGCCAGGGAGTCGGCCTGCGGTATGTATGCCCCGTGCGCCGGGGTTATCGCCACGTCGGGAGTGATACGGGAATCGCGTTCGCTGATTACAGAGTGAAACCCGTTGAATACGGACAATACGCATACTATCGCCATAGTGGCTACGGCTATGCCGCACACGCTCACTATGGCGATTATGCCTACCGCGCTATGTGATTTGCGAGAGAAGAGGTAGCGCAGAGCCATCTTCGCCGCTAGCAAATTACCTATGGTTGTATGGTGTTTATTCAGATTCCGGCCGGTCATCGTGCAGATGCGGATCGGATGCCAGCAGGCGGTCGATATTTTCTATGTAGTCAAGCGAGTCGTCGAGATAGAATTGCAGGTCGGGGCATTTGCGTAAAATCTCTTTTACGCGGCCGGCCAGTTCGTAACGCACTGTTTTGCTCTGCGCCTTTATGTTTGACAGAATCTCTTCGGCTCGCTCAGAGGGGAAGATACTCAGGTATGCTTTGGCTATTCCAAGGTCGGGAGACACCTTGACAGAGCTTACACTGACCATTACGCCGCCCATGGCCGCAGTCTGGCGGCGGAATATTTCGCTAAGCTCTTTCTGGAGCATGCGCGATATTTTGGCTTGTCTTTTTCCTTCCATAATTGATGTTTTATATTGCTTGTCTCTATAACGTTTCTCCGGACGTTTCGGTTTATTCAGCCGATCAGTCTGATTATTGTCAGTCCGTCGCGCAATTGCAGTATGACTTGTTCCACATCGGGATCACCGGCTACCATGTCGTTGAAACGCATTATGCCTTCTGTGTCCGGGTCACGGCGCTCGGTCTCTATTACGTGGCCGTCCCACAACGTGTTGTCGGCCACTATGAAGCCCCCTTTGCGCAGGCGACGTTTTACCATTTCGTAGTAGAGAGGGTAATTTCGTTTGTCCGCATCAATAAATGCCATGTCAAACATTTCGCCCGGTGCTATTTTGTCTATCAGATGCGCGGCATCGCCTATGTGGAGCCGCACTTTGTGTCCGTGTGGCGAACGTGCCAGATTGGAGCGTATGAAGTCTTCCAGCTCGTCATTCGCCTCTATTGTGTGCAGCATGCTCCCTTCGGCCAACCCTTCGGCCATGCACAGTGCCGAGTATGCGGAGAAAGTGCCTAGCTCCATCACCAGTCGCGGACGCGCCATGCTGACCAGCATTTTGAGCAGGCGCCCCTGCAGGTGGCCTGAACACATGCGCGGATTGTAGAGATACAGGTGTGTGGCACGGTCTGCCTCGGTTATTTCGGGCGGTTCGGGCGATGTGTGTGCGGATATGTAGTCATCCAGCGTCATTGGTTGTCAAGCAGAGCCTCTATTGCGAGGCGGTATGAATCAAGGCCGAAACCTGCAATTGTACCCAGGCATACGGGAGCTGTTACGGAATGGCGCCGGAATTCTTCTCGTGCGTGCACATTGGATATGTGCACCTCGATCACCGGGAGCGGCGCTATGGCCGCTATGGCGTCGGCTATGGCTACAGAATAGTGTGTGTATGCTCCGGCGTTGAGTATGACAGCGTCGGCACGGCATTCGTCTGCCGAGCCGTAGGCTGCTTCGTGCAGAGCATCGATTATGCCGCCTTCGCAGTTACTCTGCACATGCCGCAGGGTATGTCCGGTGTATTTTGCCTGCAACTCGTCGAAGTATGATTGAAAGGTACGGGAACCGTAAATATGCGGTTCCCGTTTACCTAGCAGGTTCAGATTAGGGCCGTTTACTATAAGGATCTTCATATGACGCCCTATTTTAAACTCCATTCCACACCGTTCTTGGTGTCTTTTACGTCGAATCCGGCAGCGGACAGGCGGTCGCGTATCAGGTCTGACGTAGCCCAGTCTTTATCTGATTTGGCTTTGGCGCGTATTTCCATTAACAGGTCTACAGCTTCGGCATAAGGCCTGAGATCGTCGGCACTTTCGGCAGATGATGCGGTGCGTATGCCCAGCAGTTCTACCAGGAAAGTGTCAAATAGTTCTTTCAGCATGTCTATGTCAGCCTGTGACAGGGCGGTGTCGCCTGAATTTGCAGAGTTTATTACACGGCATGCGTCAAAAAGATGGGCTATTACCTGCGGCGTGTTGAGATCATCGTTCATGGCTTCGTAGCACAAAGACTTGTAATCGGCAAGTTCTGTCGATGACTGTGCCGCAGCCTGTAGCGACTGCAGACGGGAATAGCTGTCTATCATCTTGGCCAGGGCCTTTTCAGCGCTTTGCAATGCCGCATTGCTGAAGTCTACCGTGCTGCGGTAATGTGCCTGGAGGATGAAGAAACGTATTACCATGGGCGTATAAGCCTTTTCTAGCAAGGGGTGCGAGCCGGCAAAGAATTCCTGCAGATTGATGAAATTATTGTAGCTCTTGCCCATCTTTTTGCCGTTGATGGTAATCATATTGTTATGCATCCAGTATTTTACAGCCGGATGTCCCTGTGCTGCCACGCTCTGCGCTATCTCGCATTCATGGTGGGGGAAGAGCAGGTCAAGGCCGCCTCCGTGTATGTCAAAAGTGTCGCCGAGGTATTTCTGTCCCATGGTCGAGCACTCCAGATGCCATCCCGGGAAGCCTTCGCTCCAGGGGGATGGCCAGTGCATGATGTGTTCGGGTGACGCGCATTTCCACAATGCGAAGTCGAGAGGGTCACGCTTCTCGCTCTGTCCGTCCAATGTCCGCGTGTTGCTCTCCAGGTCCTCTATGTTACGGCCGGAAAGGATGCCGTAGCGATGGTCGGCATCATATTTTTTGACATCGAAATATACCGATCCCTGGCTTTCATACGCATATCCGGCGTCAAGTATTTTTTTTACATACTCTATCTGCTCGATGATATGGCCTGAGGCATGCGGTTCTATTGATGGCGGCAGCACGTTGAGGGCTTCCATGTCGTGGTGGTACCGGTTGAGGTAGTGCTGTACCACTTCCATGGGTTCTAACTGCTCGAGACGGGCTTTTTTAGCCACCTTGTCCTCGCCCTCGTCCGCATCGTGTTCCAGATGGCCCACATCGGTGATGTTGCGCACATAGCGCACCTTGTAGCCCAGATGGCGCAGGTAGCGGTACAATATGTCGAAGGTGATGGCGGGACGTGCGTGGCCCAGATGGGCGTCACCGTACACGGTAGGACCGCATACGTACATCCCCACCATCCCCTCGTGAAGAGGCCTGAAGTACTCTTTGCTGCGTGTAAGACTATTATATATCAGCAAATTGCTCTCCATAATGCCGGAGGTTTAGTTGTTGTTGGCGTTGCCGTTGTTGCCGTTAGGACGCTTGGGTACGATTTCGCCGAAAGTGCTTTCGTATTTCTGCACGTTGTCGGTCAGGGCAAACATGAGCTGCTTGGCATTTTCGGGGCTCATGATTACACGGCTTACAACCGGTGCCTGGGGCATGCCGGGCGCTGCGAAGATAAAGTCGATCAGGAACTCGTTGGGGCCGTGGCCGATCATAGCCAGGTTTGAATATTTTCCGTCAGCGAGTTCCGGTTTGATCTGTACTTGGAGCTGGTTCTTGTTTTCGTTGTTGTTGTTTGCCATTGTAGTGATATTTATTAAATGATTAAAAGTCAGATTATTGGTGAAAGGCAGCCGGTATATGTTCCCGTAGGGCGTATATCTGTTGTTTTCACGCAACGACAAAGGTACGAAAAAAAATCCAATTGGCATAACATATCGTACGGCATATCTTGCCCCGAATGAAAAAAAGAGTTAATTTTGTGCTCATCGCCGTGCCTCTGACGTCGGTGTCATGCCAGGATGTTGCCTGGGGAATGCCAGAGTTTTATGCGGCCATAATTTGAAAATGAACAAAAAGGACAGAAAACATATTTTGCTTACGGGTGCCACCGGGTTTGTGGGCAGACATCTGCTGCCTATGCTGGAGGGTTACGCCGTACATACACTGGGGCGTTCCCCGGGGTGCGACATAGTTTGCGATTTGGAGCGGGACACACCCCGTCTGGAGCGTAGTTATGACATGGTCATACATTTGGCCGGAACAGACGACTATGACCGTGCTGATGCCCTTAACAACCATGGAACGAAGCGCTTGCTGCATGCTCTTGAGGCATTTCCTCCGCGCTGTTTCACGCTTATGAGCACGGTTCAGGTCTATGGAGACGATCCAGGAGAAGATGTGGATGAAAACTGTTTTATGCGGCCGGATAATCCTTATTCGCGTTCGAAGATACGTGCTGAAAAAGAGGTGGAAGAGTGGTGCGGCCATCATTCCGTAAGGCTTGTGGTGCTTCGTCCGGCCCCTATCGCTGGTAGTGGTATGCACGGCCGTCTTGCCCGTATGGCGGAGGCTGTGAGACGGGGACGATATATCCATATACGCGGCAACGATGCCCGACGCAGCCTTGTCATGGTTTGTGATGTGGTCTCTGCTATATGTGCCACCGCCGGTATGGAGGGAGTGTATAATGTGACTGACGGAGCCTGCCGCACAATCACCGAACTGGCCGATGCTATGGCTTGTAATTTTGCTAATGACAAACGTCTGCTGGTTGTTCCCTCTACACCGTTGAAGGCGCTGGCTTCGGTTTCCGCCCTGCTGCCTCCTTTGCACCGTCGTATAAATAACGATATACTGCGCCGGCTGACCACGTCGGCCACATATTCTAATAAGAAAATAGTCGAGGCCGCCGGTATCAGGTTTTATGACACGGTCGAGGTGATAGCCCGGCGTGAAAAGACGTATCCTTATGAGTATGAGCCTTGAGAGAATCGCCGGTATGCTGTCCCGGCTGTGTGAGTCCGCAGCCACACTGGCAAAAGTGGCAGTCCGTTCGCGCCGTCCGTCACCGGGAGTGCGCCGGGATGCCTCGTCTGAGGTCGTCATTCTGGGTAACGGTCCCGGTCTGCGTGACGCGATAGACAATCATATGGAATTTCTCATGGGTAGGGAACGTATGGCTGTCAATTTTGCTGCCAACGCTCCCGAATTCCGTGTGTTAGTTCCCAGTTTTTACGTTCTGGCCGATCCCCATTTCTTTGACGGCGGCAATGATGCCAACGTGGATTTGCTGTGGCGGAATCTGCGTTCGGTGGAGCATGATATGACATTGTATGTGCCGTGCGTCCGCTACAAACAGGCATGCGAGGCTGTCAGGCCCTCTGCGCGCGTCAGGGTGAAAACTTTCAATCTTACGCCGTCCGAAGGGTGCGACTGCCTGTCACATATTCTGTATGATGCCGGACTGGCCATGCCACGGCCGCGAAATGTGCTTATCCCGTCGATAATGACAGCTATGCGCGAGGGCTTTAAGACTATTTATATAGCAGGAGCCGACCACACATGGAGCCGCACCCTGGGAGTGGACGAGCATAACAGGGTTGTCAGTGTCCAGCCGCATTTTTATAAGGACAGCGATTCGGAACAGAAGCGTGTAAATACGGAGTATGAGGGGTATCATCTGCATGACATACTTTATAGCCTTTATGTGGCATTCCGTTCTTATCATAAGATAGAGGCATACGCGGTCTGTAGGGGTGTGAGAATAATCAATATAACTCCCGGGTCAATGATCGATGCTTTCTGTCGAAAATCATTAGACAGCCTCTGATTATTATACAGGCAGTCTTTTGCAAAAGACTATTTCGTGCGTTTGAGTTTCTGCTTCAGACGCTTGAATCCCTCGACACCTATTATTGTCAGTCCTGCGTATTGGAATGTTTTTGCAAGCCCGAAGAGGACGAACCACAATATCCCCTTGGTGTACGCGCTTACCGGAAGCAGCATTTGTGCGAAACTTAGTATATAGCAAGGCACGCACAGCAACAGTACGACCAATCCTGTGCGAAATGACAGAGACCGCAGAAATAGTTTTATCCTTGTTAACATGGTGCGAAATTACAGAAAACCGGCGGTATAGGCAAATGCTGTAGCGCTTGCTTGTGGCATAGCGTGTATTTACGTGTGTATTTTGTGGGTTCGTGTTTTTTTGCTAATTTCGCAGCATATTGGGTCGTGTGGCCCTGAATATATGATGCATCATGAGCAAAGAACGCAAAATTAAGGTCGGTATCACGCATGGCGATATCAACGGCATTGGGTATGAGGTGATTATGAAGGCTCTGGCCGATGAGACATTTACCGATTTGTGTACTCCGGTCATTTTCGGTTCCTCGCGTGTGGCCGCCCATTGGCGTAAGGCGTGCGGTATGGAAGACTTCAGATATAATGTTATATCAAGTGTGCGCGATATACGTGACGGCGAGGTAAACCTGTTGAATATCACCGATGAGGAGATAAAGCTGGATCCCGGCGTCCCTACCGCGCAGAGTGGTGCCGCCGCGCTGCTGTCATTGCAAAAAGCGGCCGAGGCATTCCGTAACCGCGATATTGACGTGATAGTCACGGCTCCGATTAACAAGGAAGCTATGAAGATGGCAGGTTTTCCGTTTCCGGGGCATACCGAGTTTTTTGAAAATGAACTCGGGGACGGCTATAAGGCTACCATGATACTGATGTGCGACCAGCCGTCCGTGCGCGTGGCCCTGCTCACGACGCATCTGCCGATAGGCCAGGTGGCGCAACATGTTACGACCGAGGGTGTTGTGGAAAAACTGCGCTCGCTGCATAACACGCTGCGCAAGGATTTTGCCATAGAGCGTCCTAAAATAGCAGTGCTTTCGCTCAATCCCCATGCAGGTGACGGAGGCGCTATAGGCACCGAAGAGGGAGATGTGATCACCCCTGCCATACAGGAAGCCTACAACCGTAAAATCATGGCGTTCGGCCCATATGCAGCCGACGGTTTTTTCGGATCCGGCAATTACGCCAGGTTTGATGCCATACTCGCCATGTATCATGACCAGGGGCTGGCACCGTTTAAATTGCTTGCGATGGAAGAGGGGGTCAACTTTACAGCCGGTCTGCCCCTTGTCCGCACGTCTCCCGACCATGGCACCGGCTACGACATAGTGGGGCAGGGTGTGGCCGATGCCGCATCGATGCGATGTGCCATATACACGGCTATCGACATATTACGCCGTCGTCTGCGCTATATACGCTCTCGGTCCAATCCCCTTAAGAAACAGTATGTGGACCGCAGCGGTGACCGCGAGGTGCTTGATCTGACCAAGGCGGATAATGCTCCTGGCGAAATACTGATTTAAGACAAGAAACAAACCTGCGTGTACGGCCTAGTGGGAAACAGTCCGTATATGCTCTCAAAAAATAACTTATGCATTACGGAATAATAGCTGCCGGCGAGGGTTCCCGCCTTGTCCAGGAGGGTGTGGCTCTGCCCAAACCGCTTGTCGGACTTAATGGTGAGCCGATGATAGGCCGGCTTATCAATATATTTTTGGATAATAATGCCGAAAGCGTCTCTGTCATTGTCAATGAGCAGATGACGGAGGTCCGCGAATATCTGGAACGTCTGGCGCCGACACTGCCTGTGCCTATGCGTCTGGTGGTGAAGAGCACCCCGAGTTCGATGCATTCGTTCCACGAACTGAGCCGTGTCATGGAAGGGGATGGTCGTTTCGTACTGACCACCGTAGACACCATATTCCGGCCCGGCGAGTTCAGCCGTTATGTTGCCGCTTTTGAAGCGGCCGGTCCGGAACTGGACGGCATGATGCCGGCGACATCGTTTATAGATGACGAAAAACCTCTTTATATAGATACGGACAAAGAGGGGTTTGTCACAGCTTTTCTGGATAAGCCCGAGTCTGACACGCGTCTTGTGTCGGGCGGAATTTACGGCCTGACACAGAAAGCGTTCAAAGTGCTGGACGGATGCATGGAGCGCGGTGTGAGCCGTATGCGTAACTTCCAGAGGGAAATGCTTGTCTCTGGATTGCGCCTGAAAGCTTACGAGTTTGATAAGATAGTAGATGTGGACCACGCCGGAGACATAGCCACGGCCGAAGCCTTCTTAAACGAATAATAAAGATGTCAGTGACTAAGATTGCCGGAGTGATGCGCGCAGGCGCTTATTCCCCTAACCATATCGGCAATGATGCCGCTATTTTTAATGCCGCCGCCGAGCAATTGCGCAAGAGGGGGTATCTGGTTAATGTATATAGCGAGGAGCAGTTTCGTTCCGGCACCATGGGCGAGCAGGTTGTGGTCAATATGTGTCGTGAAGCTGCCTCTATAGGCAAGTTGCAGCAACTGGAAGACGAAGGCGTGCTTGTCATAAATTCGGGCTACGGCATAGAAAACTGTACCCGGGAGCGTATGACCCGACTTTTGTTAGGCAACGGGATCCCTTATCCCGAAAGCCTTATTGTGAATACCAACGAGGCTGTGATACCGGAACTTAAGCGAGCCGGATTTACATCGTGTTGGATTAAACGGGGTGATTTCCACGCCATGCACAAGGAGGATGTTAGCTATTGCCGCCATCCTGAGGAGGCACAGGACGTATTGCAGGAATATTTCTATCGCGGCATTAAGCGCGCTGTGATAAACAAACATCTTACCGGCGACCTGATCAAATTCTATGGTATAGCTGGTACAGACTTTTTCTATTGGTTTTATCCGTTTGATGCCGGCCACAGTAAATATGGTTATGAAGAGGTGAACGGCAAGAGCCGCGGCATAGAGTTTTCAGAGGAATATCTGCGCGATATATGCTGTAAGGCCAGCGATGTGACAGATGTTAAGATTTACGGTGGTGACGCGATAGTGGCTGCAGATGGTTCTATAAGTATAATAGACTGGAATGACTGGCCCTCTTTTGCCCCTTGCCGGGCCGAAGCTGCGCCGCATATCGCGAAATGTATTATAAACGCTATCAAAGCTGCTAGGAATGACAAAAGAATCTAAGTTATCGCAATACAGGGCTGAATACAGGGCGTCGTTAAAGTCGTCTGACACCGAAGAATGGTTTGACCTGGTGTTCTACCGTCCCATCGGTTTTGCCTGGGCGCTGTTGTGCCGCCGCCTCGGTGTAACGCCTAATGTCATCACGGTTGCTTCTATATTTATAGGTGTCGCGGCCGGCATTATGTTTTATTTCGATTCGCTGTGGATGAATGTGGCAGGAATGCTGCTGCTGGTATGGGCCAATTCTTTTGACTCTGCCGACGGCCAGCTGGCGCGCCTTACGGGCCAGTACTCGCGTCTGGGACGTATACTGGACGGCGTGAGCGGCGATTTTTGGTTTGTCTCCATCTATGTGTGTATCTGCCTGAGGGAGTGTGTCACGTCTCATTTCTTTATAGATAATCCCTGGACAGTGTGGGTTCTTGCCTCTGTGGCCGGTGTGTGCCATTCGCTGCAGGCGGCGCAGGCAGACTACTATCGCCAGTTCCATCTGTTTTTTGTGAATGGCAAAGAGGGTTCAGAGTTGGATTCCTCTGGTCCGCTTAAAGAGAAATATGCGTCATTACGTTGGGGCAGGGACTTTTTTGAGAAGCTCACGATGGCGTTCTATATTAATTACACTGTCTCCCAGGAACGTCGTACGCCGGCAATGCAGGCTTTGCGCAGGGCGCTGTATGAGCGTTTTGGCAACGGGGCGATTTCACCTCGTTTCCGGGCTGATTTCCGTGCCTCGAGCCTGCCGCTGGTCAAATATACAAACATGCTCTCGTTTAATACGCGCTGTTTCGCGTTATTTATATCGTTGTTTGTGGCAATGCCGTGGCTGTATTTCGTGTTTGAGCTGACAGTGCTTAACGCTATGCTTATATATATGATGGTGCGGCACGAGAAGATTTGCCGTATGTATACCAAAAGATTGCGCGATGGACAATACTGATTTTAAAGATGTCAAAGGTATAATATTTGACTATGGCGGCACGATTGATTCGCGTGGCGACCATTGGAGCGAGGTGATATGGCGTGCTTACATGCAGGCAGGAGTGCCGGTGGGCAAAGACAGTTTCAGGGATGCCTATGTCTTTGCGGAAAGGGAGCTGGCGCGTGTGCGTCACATATTGCCAGAACATAACTTTTATGACTTGCTACTTATAAAGATGCGGCTTGAGCTGGGCTATCTGGCCGATGCGGGTTTGATAGATGCCGGCTGTAAGGATTTGTGGGCTGAGCAGACGGCCCGGATCTGCTATGATGCCGCGAAGGAATGTGTGGAACAGGCCCGTCCTGTTCTCGAGTTGTTGTCTCGGCGCTTTCCAATGGTTTTGGTGAGTAATTTTTACGGCAATGTACAGGCTGTGCTTGCTGATTTTGATTTATTGCGCTATTTCCGCGATATAATAGAAAGTGCCGTGGTCGGTGTGCGGAAACCAGACCCTGCCATCTTCGGCATGGGTGTGGAGGCTCTCGGACTGCCTGCCGAAAATGTGTTGGTGGTGGGTGACAGTCTGCGCAAGGATATCCGTCCCGCAGAATCCCTTGGCTGCCAGGTGCTCTGGATTAAGGGCAAGGGATGGACTGAAGAGGAGGATGCCCAGACGCATCCCCACACCATATTCAGTCTAAGTGAGATCCCTGCGTTGCTTTCGGTGTGACAAAGCGGCTTAGCCTCGTTAACTAAATTTAACTAATACAGGGTATTATAGCCTGTATTTAATAAATATTGGCTGATATACGTCCATGTTAACAATATTTTAGAATTAGACAGGTGGGATTTTTTGATTTTTACTTTGTCATGTGCGAAAAACACCCTAATTTTACACCGAATTTCGGCTGTTCGGCTTGATGCCGGCAGCAGACCGCCTGTCTAATGGCGGTTAAGATTCTGTATTATAAACAATCTACATATAAAGTAACAATAATTATGGCAGAAAAAGTAGCAGAGAAGCCAAATGGTAAATTAGGCGTTCTCATTGTTGGTAACGGCGCAGTCGCTACCACTTTCATGACCGGCGTACTCATGACTCGCAAAGGTCTGGCTAAGCCCGTAGGAGCTATGACCCAGTACGATAAAATTCGTGTGGGAAGAGGTAAAGACAAAAAATACTTGCACTATAAAGACATCGTACCCCTGGCTGACCTGAACGATATAATGTTTGGCTGCTGGGATGTATATCCGGCTAACGCTTATGAATCGGCTGTTAATGCCGAGGTGCTCAAGGCAAAGGATATCGAGCCGGTGAGAAGTGAGTTGGAAGCTATCAAGCCTATGAAGGCTGCTTTTGACATAAACTATGCAAAGCGTCTGGATGGTGACAACGTAATGGGCGACATCACCCGTTGGGAAATGGTTGAACGTCTGCGTGAGGATATCCGCAATTTCAAGAAAGAAACAGGCGTAGAGCGCGTGGTTGTGCTCTGGGCTGCCTCTACAGAGGTTTATGTGCCTGTAAACGAAGCTGTGCACTACAAGCTGGCTGATTTGGAGAAGGCCATGAAAGAGGATGACCGCGAGAATATCGCTCCCTCTATGTGCTACGCCTATGCCGCATTGCAGGAAAGCTGCCCGTTCATCATGGGTGCTCCCAATACGACTGTTGACATACCCGCTATGTGGGAACTGGCAGAGATCACCAAGATGCCTATTGCCGGTAAGGACTTCAAAACCGGCCAGACTTTGGTGAAATCGGGCTTTGCCCCCATTATCGGCACACGCTGTCTGGGCTTGAACGGATGGTTCTCTACCAATATCCTCGGTAACCGTGACGGTCTTGTGCTTGACGAGCCTGCCAACTTCCGCACAAAAGAGGTGAGCAAGCTGTCTACGCTTGAGTCAATCCTTGTTCCCGAAGAGCAGCCCGACCTGTACAACGACTACTATCACAAAGTGCGTATCAACTATTATCCCCCTCGCAATGACAACAAAGAGGGCTGGGACAATATCGATATCTTCGGATGGATGGGCTATCCCATGCAGATCAAGATCAACTTCCTCTGCCGAGACTCTATCCTCGCTGCGCCCCTCTGTCTTGACCTGGTGCTGCTCAGCGACCTGGCTGCCCGTGCAGGCCGTTATGGTACACAGCGCTTCCTGAGCTTCTTCTTGAAGAGCCCTCAGCACGACTATACGGTAGACGAGGTTCCGGTGAACCACCTGTTCCAGCAGTATGTAATGCTTAAAAACGCTGTCCGCGAGATGGGCGGCTATGAGGCTGACGAAGAAATCGATTGATAAGCCGATACATTGCCGGAGTGTGTATATGCTTCGGTGAAAAACATAAAGGTGGGGGCTCGCTTCGGTACCGAAGCGAGCCCCCACGGGTTTATTTATTGTTCTTTCTCTTGCTTTCTTTTTATAATTACTTGTTAGTACTTTTCACCTGTAATCGCTAAGTATGCGTTGCAGGCGTTTCCGGGCAAAGAATATCCGGCTTTTTACAGTGCCTATGGGTAGTCCCATATGTTCCGAAATCTCGCTGTACTTGTAGCCCTCCACATGCATTACAAAAGGCACACGGTAGTCATCGCTGAACGAAGACAGAACGGAGCCTATCTCCACAGCCGCATAACTGCCCTCGGGTGTTGAAAGACCTGATGCCTGCGACTGGTTAAGATGGTATAGGTCTTCGGTCTGGTCCACCACCGTATTCTGCCGTACCTGCTTTCTGTAATTGTTTATAAACAGATTGCGCATTATGGTGAATATCCAGCCCTTGAAGTTTACATTGTCCACATATTTGTCTTCGTTGTCCAGCGCTTTCAGCGTGGTCTCCTGGAGCAGGTCACGCGCATCCTCGCGGTTAGAGGTGAGCTGTATTGCAAAATTCAGCAGATTTGTCTGTAAAGACACTATGCGTTGGCGGAAGATACGGTTCATAGCTTGATTATTATATGGATTTGAATATACGTTATAACACTTGGTAGAGATGGATTGATTAGTAGGCAGTCTCTTTTTTTTGATAATTTAACTCTTATTCGCCTCGGCAGTGGGTTGTCTCTTTTGTTGATTTGCGTAATTTTAGCTAATTTTGCACACTTGAATAATGTTTCATGGGCAGAAAAATCAACAGGTTTAGTCTCTGGGTGCGCAGGCAGTCTCACATAGCGGTGGTGCTTGTGGGGGTAGCCGTGGTCTTGCTATTGTTTTTTAATGAAGAGACAAGTGTGACACGCTCGCGCCAGTACGACCTTGAGATAGCCACTCTCAACAGGCAGATAAACATTGCCAGAGATTCTGCGGAATATTATCGCAGGGCCAGGGAGGCGCTTATGACGGATGCCGAGGATTTAGAGGTGGTGGCTCGTGAGAATTATAATATGCAGCGTCCTTCGGAGGATGTGTATATATTGGTCAGGTAAAAAGAATTATTGTTATATGGATTCGAAACAGACTATCACGCCGGATGCACGCCTGCGGCGGCGCCGCCGAATCAGCGAGATCATGGCATCAGTGGGCATGGTGGTTATTGCCTTAAGCTTGTTTCTGCCGTTGCTGAACCTGCTTGACACGTCTAACCTGCAGGCATTGTGCTGGCCCTTTGCGATAGGCACCGTGTTGTTCTGGGGCGCCCGGTGTATTGATGTCAGCGCGCCGGATGACAGTATGCGACTGCGCCGTCTGCGCCGTCTGGAATTCTGGTCGGGTGCCTGTTTCGGGGTTGCCGCATTCTTTTGGTTCTACCATATGTATAAGGCCGGTCCATACGCTGGAGCTTTATATATACTGAGAGACACTATCCTGTTTTCGCTGGCCGGGGCAGTATTGCAATTGATAGCCTCCTGGCTTATATATTACCGAGTTAAAAAGGAACAAGGGACTGCTTCTGCCAAAGGTGGCGGCTCTCGTTAAACATTATCCGGCAACGTAATGACACGCGTCCTTACCATAGACCAAGGCAATACAACTGCCAAGATCAAGATTCTTGAGGGATATGACACTGTGTATTCAGACAGGGTCGTGTCACCGGACATCGAGATGCTTGCGTCCCTGGTTTCGCAATGGAATGTCGAGGCGGCAGTATATTCGTCTGTAGGCAGTCTGGATGCGCGAATGGCCGAATCATTGCGGCATATGCTGGGTGGACGCCTGCTTGTGCTGACTCATGACACGCCGCTGCCAGTGGAGGTTGATTATGGCACTCCCGGCACGCTGGGTACAGACCGTGTGGCTGCCGTGTGCGGTGCTGCCGCGTTGTCCGGCGGACGGTGTGCCCTGGTGGCCGATGCCGGTACATGCCTTACGCTGGATTTGCTTGACAGCCGCCCTGCTTTTTGCGGAGGTGACATAGCGCCAGGGCTTGCCATGCGTCTCAGTGCTATGCATGCCATGACGCATTCGCTGCCGGAAGTAGGTGTTGCCGGTCCGGTTCCCGGTTTCGGTCGTGATACGGAAACTGCCATGCGCTGTGGTGCCGTACACGGTATGGCGGCCCAGATTGAATACGCTATGGAAAAGGCAAAACGACTGCTGGGTGCTGACAGAATGTTTATTACTGGCGGTGATGCCGCTTTCATATTGCCGCATCTTGATACTAAAACTTATAATATAATCCATTGTCCCGACTTGAATGCCGTGGGACTAATCAGCATATTAATTTATAATGAATATATTTAGCCGATACACCCTCTCTCTACTTTTAGTTATTACGGCCTTGGCTCCTGCCCTTATGGCGCAGACCACGACATCGCCATATTCTATGTATGGCTACGGACTTCTTCGTGACCGAGCTACATCCACGCAGCGCCAGATGGGCGGTATTGGATACGCTATGACCGGCGGACGCCAGATTAATGCCATGAATCCGGCTTCTTATGCCGCTATAGATTCGTTGACATTTTTGTGGGATATAGGCGCTGACGTGTCAATGAACTGGCGCTCTGAGAATTCTGCCGATGGCGTTTCGGCCAAGGGACACGGAGTAGGTGGCGGCCTTGATTATCTTTCCATGCAGTTCCCTATCAACAGGTATTTCGGTGCTTCTATAGGGCTTGTGCCGTATAGCTCTGTCGGTTATTCTTTCGGAGACAAAGTAGTGCACGGCAGTTTGTCCAACCAGGGCTCTGGAGGTATTACACAGGCATATGCCGGTTTTGCCGGTAAATACAGAGGATTATCGCTAGGTTTTAATATAAGCTATGATTTCGGTAATGTTATAAATGATGTTTATGCCTATACTGCCGATTCCCACCAGACACTGTTTGAGCATGTTATGCAGGTGAGGGACTGGGATGTCACTATAGGTGCCCAGTATACGGTGCGCACAGACAAGTATTCACGTCTTACACTCGGTGCTACCTACACACCTAAGAAGACGCTAAGAGGAAAGACCTGGGCGGCATATTGGGACATAACTGCCGAATCGAAAGCAGATACAGTGGGCATGTCCGATATAAAGGGCCGGTATTTTAGACCTAACGCCGTAGGTGTAGGTATTAACTGGCAACGCAATCGTGCAAGCCACTTTATGGTAGAAGCAGATTTCTCATGGCAGCAGTGGTCGAAGGCCAGATATTCAGCCTTGTATGATGGCAAGGGGAATGTGGTTGTCGATGCCCAGCAGTTCAATGACCGCATGCGTTTCGCGCTAGGCGGTGAGTATACACCGCGTCTGCGCGGCAATTATCTGAAGCGCATAACCTACCGTGTAGGTGCGCACTATACGCGTGATTATGTGAATATCGGAGGTAATTCGGTGAGAGAGATAGGCGTGGCCTGTGGTTTCGGCCTGCCGACGCTTGAAGGAAAGACTATAATCAATCTTGGTTTTGAATGGTATCGAAGGCAGGCGCATCCCACGGCTCTTATAAAGGAGAATTATTTTAATATTACGCTCGGCCTTAATTTCAACGAATTGTGGTTCTGGCAGAGGAAGATCAAGTAACGGGGTATAACGCTTTTTCTGTCTTGATGCCTAAATCGTGTTTGACAATGCGCATGGCGGCCGCGATTCTTTTGGTCGCATGCATGTTTGCAGCTTGCAGGGAGGAGGATACAGTGGGGGTGGCCGGCTCGGTCAATCCCACAGGTATGCCGACTATGACTACGCGCAACGTTATGACCATTATATCTGATTCAGGCGTTCCGCAATACCGCATGGTATCACCTTTATGGCTTGTATATGACAATATCGACACCCCGTTATGGATTTTGCCGGGCGGTCCTTATCTGGAAAAATTTGACCAATATTATAATGTGGTTTTCACCGTGGCCGCAGATTCTGCCGTGAACAACCGTCTGACCCAGCAGTGGCTGCTGTATGGCAATGTTGAATTTAAAGAGGGGGACAAATTACTGATACTTACGCAGCACATGGTGTGGGACCAGAGGCAGCAGTTGGTATACTCTGACTCATTCATACACATAGAACAGCCTGACAAGGTTATAGAGGGATATGGTTTCGAGGGACATACAACAGCCAGGGGCGATCTTTCATCCTATACTCTCCGTAAGCCTACAGGCATACTGCCGTTTGACAAGGCGGCGATGATGGGGGCCGGACTACCCGATGCTGCCGGGCAGGGCATGCTGCCGGGCGATCCTTACGGAGCTATCGTTCCTCCAGGTGTCGTTTCGGGTGCTGCGTCTGGACCCGATAGCGAATAACATTTATTCAGAACATATCATATAAAATAGTATAATGTCACTTTCACCGTTTCTGGCTCTTCTGCTTACAATTATAGCTATAGTTCTGTCAGGATTGTTTTCTGGCACTGAAATAGCCTTTGTGCAGTCCAGCAAAGTTAAAATAGGAATCGACGCCTCGAAAGGAGGCTTTATCTCACGCATAATAGCAGGTTTTAACAGCCATCAGGAAATGTTTATTTCCACTCTTCTTGTGGGAAACAACATAGTCCTTGTTATATACGGTATAGCTCTATCCATACTTATCAATCCCTGGCTTGAGACCTGGTTGCATTCGGAAGCATTAGTGCTGGTGTCCAACACGCTCATATCTACTACTATTATACTCATCACTGGCGAATTCATGCCTAAAACAGTGTTCAGAATCAATCCGAACATGATGCTTAAGATATTTGCGCTGCCTATTTATATCATATATATAGTTCTGTATCCAGTGTCGTTGTTCACATCGGCGCTTTCCAAAATCCTTATGCGCATATTTGGTATAAAGACATCTGTCCAGGATAATTCAAAACTTACGATAGACCAGATTGATAATTATATACAGCAGAATATCGAGGAACAGCCCAACGCTGTCGAGGTGGAAAACGAAGTTAAGATTTTCAGAAACGCCATTGATTTCAAAGATACCCACATACATGACTGCATGATTCCCCGTAACGAGATTGTGGCAGTCAACATAGACACTACCGATTCCCGACAGTTGCTTGACACATTTATTGAAACCGGTCTGTCCAAGATAGTGGTATACAAAGGAGATATCGACGATGTGCAGGGTTATATACATGTGTCTGAGCTTTTTAATCCTGATTCCGACTGGAAACAGTGCCTCAAGCCTGTTGTTTTCACTCCGGAGACTATGCTTGCCAATAAAATGATGCGCCGTCTCATGGCTGAGAAAAAATCATTGGCCATAGTGGTTGACGAGTTCGGAGGGACGGCTGGTCTTGTCACTCTCGAGGACCTAGTCGAGGAAATTTTTGGCGAAATTCAAGACGAGCATGACCGTGACAACCTGATAGCTAGAGAGATTGCCAAGGATACTTATGAATTTTCAGGCAGGGTGGAGATCCAGAGTATAAACGATCGTTTCCATCTTGATATAAGGGAAGATGAGGACTACCAGACTATTGCCGGATTTATAATCCATAATCTTGAGGCTTTGCCTGCTCCTGGAGACACGTTCCAGATAGCAAATTATGCGTTTCGCATATTGAAAATGTCTGATACACGTATCGAATTAGTGCAGATGACCGTATGCCAGCCTGATTCAAAAGAATAATCTGGTTAAAATTTTCAGAAAATATTTGTCAGATAAAAATTTTATATTAACTTTGCATTATATAGCATACTGGGCTTGTGTATATGCATATGCTGTAAGCGACTAACTAACAGAGAAATAGATTTAATAACTATCCTAATAATGGCTAAGAAGACATTTAAAAATGATGTGATCGGCATGCAGGGCAATCTTATGAGTTTTGCATTTAAGCTGACTTCTGACAAGGACAAGGCCTCCGATCTTGTGCAGGATACGACCCTTAAGGCTCTTGACAGTGAAGACAAATTTGCCGAGAATGTCAACTTCAAAGGATGGCTCTTCACTATAATGCGCAATATTTTTATCAATAACTATCGTCGTTCGGTGAGGGAAAATACCGTATCGGATACGACCGAAGGCCTTTTCCATCTTAATTCTGCCCAGGAGGCATCAGAAACGCCTGATGGTTCATACACTGTTTCTGAGATTTCAGAAATTATACAAAAAATACCGCAGGAGTTCAGCAAGCCGTTCCAAATGCATGTGGCCGGATATAAATATGAGGAGATAGCTGACCAGCTCGGCCTGCCTCTTGGAACGGTAAAGAGCCGTATATTTACTACTCGCCACCAGCTTCGCGCGCTTCTTAAGGATTATCGCTGATAATTTTTTTGCAATTTATATAGCAAATCCTGCTCCCGGACGGTCTAAGGAACGTGTCCGGGATGTTTTTTATATAGCGTTCGGGTCTTCGGAGTCCGGGCGGCTGTTGTACTGGGAGGTATTCCTGTTCCGCGGGGTGAAAAAAGTTTGTTTCGTAACTGTGTGTCCGGCAGGCGATTGTGAAACTATTTCAAAAAAAGGTCAAAAAAAGTGCGTAAAAAATTTGGCCGGGTTAAAAAAAGGCCGTAACTTTGC
>CAJTQU010000014.1 GCA_910578665.1 uncultured Muribaculaceae bacterium | reverse complement strand
ATTCATTCATAATCTCAAACCCTCTGACCCGTCAATATTTTTCAGGACGCCACAAAGTTCAGTGGCCCTTTTTGTGTCCATAACTGTCAGTAGACCAGTCTTTAGCAATTTATCAACGCATTGATATAGAAAGATTTAGTGCTTCTGATATTTTCGGGCCATAGCTTGTTATAGCATTTGTTAGTGCCGATTTTGCACATTATATTTGGTCAGTCGTGGATATGCCGCAAAATGACTGCACATGTTTCTAGAAAAGCGTGCATGTTTTGTTTTGCGGATTACAAGCGTTTGTAACTTGCTCTGAGAGGCGGTGTATTACGCAGTATTATCAGTCTATTGTGGGTCATACTGTAGATGCAGTATAGGGAATGGTAGCCCGGTGGAATCATGTTCGTCTCGTCCGATGACTTTGTATCCCATGTGCAGATAAAACAGGTGTGCCTTTGTGTTGTCTTCGTTAACATCCACTTTGTAGATGTTGCATTTGTTGATGGCATAATTTACTAATGCCGCACCATAACCATTTCCTTGCTTTTGCGGTAGTACGAAGAGCATTTCCAGCATATTATCGCTTAAACCCATGAATGCAACGATTTGTCTGTCGTCATCGCGTATTGCGAAAAGTTCGACAGCCTTAAAGTATTGGTCCCGTAATAAGGGTTTGAAGTACTTGATGTCATTTTCATTTAGAAAATGGTGGGAACTGCGTACGGATTTTTCCCATATGGCAAGTAGTTCGTCTGAAATTTGGTTTGTTAATGGTTGTAGTTTTTCAATTCTCATATTAGTATGCCGATTTGCATGGTGATGTCATTTATAACACTGTTTATGCCTCAAATTCACTTGTCCGATCTACGTAAATCCGGAACTTACAAGGCAAGTTCCATTAGTCTTTCCATTATGTTTCTCGACTAATAAAAAGTATTTATTTTTTTTAAGTGTCTATTAATATAAGTGGCGCAAAAATGCTTTTTTACGTAGTAAAATTGAAACAGAAGAGTAAAAAAACAATCTTTCCGTCTCTAAAATTTTTATGATACCGAAATACCGAAGGCGGTGTTTCGGTGTAGCTGTGTGCAAAGTTATACATTTTCTGCCTTGTTTTCGCGGATTTCTGTTGATTTTAAATCAAGCGCCAAATACCATAGTTGTAGCCAGCAACCGTTCTTGCTATATAACACGACCGTTATTTAAACAGAAAAATCATTTTAAATGAAAGAGACGTGCTTGACCGTTGAATGATATTATAGCATATATTTGAGATATAATATAAATTGATTATCTTTGCAACGGAAATAGCTTTTTATATGAATAAAAATTTTTTAACTTTAATTTGTGCTCTCATAACAATTTGCTCGTTTGCGCATACCGCCGATGAAAAGGTTGGAGCAATGATGAATGATGGGAAGTGGTTTGAACTCCGTGAGTTTTACGAAAGCAAGCCAGATTCCGTGCATCCGTTTATTGATGTGTTTGGGAAAGCGATGTTGGCTCATTTCTTCAACCAACCCGAAAAGTCCGTTGAATATTGTTCCAGTTTACTTAATGATCCCCAAATAGATCTTGCCAATGTAGCTAGTGTTGGTATGTTAATGTGTTCTGATATTAGCAAGTTAGGCGATAATGAACAGGCTGCACAAACATTGGAGGCGATTGATACTTCGATTAAACCATATTATCAGCATCTCGACAGTACGATTATAGCAGCCATAAAAACAGATATTGCTAAATATAAAGCATTGTCTTCTTATAAGGTCAATGAACTCAAACCGTTCGACTCTAACATATCTATACCATTCCGACTTATTGCTATCGGTGCAGACTCTCTCAAGCAGGAGGCCGTCAATATTGACGGACATATAAACGGTCATACTTGTCAGATGACATTCGATACGGGTGCAGGAGTAAATGTTATTTCCGATTCTCTTGCGAAAGCATTGGGATTGGATATTGTAGACATTGATTTGCCAGCTGTTGGCATTGGAATGCAATCGGCAAAATTGGCTGTAGTTAAAGATCTGACAATCGGTGATCTAACTATTTATAATGTCCCGTTTTATGTAATGACATTATTATCAGGTAATGCAGAAGCTGATCTATATATGCGTCATTTTCAAATAGTGGTGGGTAGAAATATTATGGAAACCGTAAAATATCTGACAATAGATTTCCAAAATAAGGCTATTGTTGTAATGAAAGAATCGGATATTCCTATTACGGCCAAGTCCAACCTTTGTTTGGGCGGTAGTGGGATATACAAACTTTTATGCCATACGTTTGATGGTATACCGATGGTATTGAATCCCGATACAGGTGATGCCTCTTTTGGAGTCTTGTATAATAATATGGCATCTGTAATTGGGAAAAGTCGTTCATTGCAACTTGCCTCTAAAAAGATGCGAATGGCTGGTGCTGGTGGTGTTTTGGAGAGTCAATACTATGATGTGATCAATATGCCGCTTTCAATTGGTGATGTTTCAGCCACTATACCTCAGATGCCTTTGCTGACAAGTGAAGAACCAAATAATTCTGAATATGATGGCAGGATTGGTTTAGCATCATTTATGCTTTTCAAGAGTGTGTCTTTCGATTTATCCCGAATGATAATGCATGCTAAAAAGTAATATATAAACGTAAAGCAATACTACGACTATCAAAACATTTAAATTATGGGAGGATGCTAAGAAGCCGTATCGATGTGCGATACGGCTAGAATCTTGCTATTAGAAGAACTCAGAACAATATGTTCCCAGGATGGTATGAAGATCAGATGTTTTATTTTTAAACTGTTAAAAGCTATTCGACCAATATGCAAAGAAAAAGAAGTTGATTGATGATTCTAAAACCCATGTAGATTCTAAAACCCATTCATACCATTTGTCATATCTACGAAAATCGCTATATTTGCGTCATTGTAAGTCGACATTAAAATTGCATATATGAGGATATACATACAGGTCAAAAAATTGGGGCGCCGTTGCTGTGTGGAGGCTGTGCCGTTTGAGCTGGATATTATTCCTGCTACTGTAGGAGAATTGCTGGAAGAGGTGGTATTGCGTCTTGCTGACAACTATAATGCAAATCTTGGTGCAAATGATATTTTGAGTTGTATCAGTGATTCAGCAATACATGATATGGCGGTTTCCGGTAAAGTAGGCTTTGGTGTTTCCTATAATGACCAAAGGGCTGACACCCGGCATGCTGTCGATAATGCGATACAGTCGTATGTTGACGGCATATATCGTTTATTTATCAACGATTCAGACACAGGGTGCGATCCAACGGCCTCGTTAACTCTGAGTGAAGGTGATATACTTACTTTTGTCCGTCTGACAATGTTGTCAGGCAGGCTTTGGTAATTTTATTTGTAAAGTTAAAACATCATATTATGGCATTTTCATATAATAATAAGACCCATAACGCTATTATAACCCCGTACTTTGATAAGTTGTCCCAGGATAAGAGGCTGCGCGATGAAACACGTTTGTTTATGCGTTACTTTGAGAAGGGGAGTGTCGGTACTGATAATGCGCTTGATATTATGTTAAAGGATCTTGTGCGTTCCGAGCAAATCGGCAGTGTGGCTGATCTCTGTGACGGATTACTGGGGACAGTGCTTCGTGAACTGCTTGGAGAGGAGTATGCGCGATTATTTAAAATATATCTTGGACTACGGGCCAGGTGTCCGTATACTACCGGGCCAGGCCGGCGCTCACAGAGAAATGTTAATCCTTTGCTTCATCTTGACATTGTAAAAACTGCAATAAGGGAGTTCGCGTATATAAGGGCTACTGGTTTTAGTATTAAGGAAATACTGAATAACGGTCGTACACAGGAAGAGCGATTGGCGCTTGAAAAGGAATATGTTACTCTTGCCGGTTCGAGTTGGATGGCGGCACTGATTGCAGACGGGGACATGGTTGTACGGGATTTTCTTACAGACGCCATGATGAGTGAAAATAATGTCAACCGGTTGACATATACTATGTTAAGGGCTATTGCTTATAGCGGTGACTCCGGCTTGCTCGAAACAGAGGGGAAATTGCTGCTGGCTGCCAGATTGCAGGAGGGGCTGCGCCAGTCCATAGTAGAAACAATGGACGAGGGTGTGCCAGAAAGTTTTATATATTTGTTTAAAGTCATAGTAGATAACGGTTTAATTCGTTTTTCTTCAATAAAGCGCGGCATCGCTGTGACGCTCGGAGTTGGTATGGATGATCCGGCTGAGCGTATTACTGACAAGTATGTCCGGCTGATAGATTGTTTTATATCTAATCCTTCTGATGCTTTTGATTCACTTGACACAGAGGATGCACAGAAACTATATGTGGCACTTTGGAGTATAGGTTTTTATAATACAGAAGATGTGGTCGGTCCTGCATTATCTTTTGTCCGCTCAGGTGCAAAACACCAGGTCCAGACGTTATTGCTGTATCTTTTTGCCACTCAGGATTCTGATATGGTCAATTGGATTGCCAAGGACTCCCTGAAACGCTGGAGCCATGAATTGTCGGTGGTTACAGGCGCCATACCGTTGTTTATTGCCCGACAGAATATTGCATGGTGGCACGGCATTAAAGATTTATCACTTGATAGATATTTTTCCTCCAAAGAGGAAGCAAAATCATACTATGACCTTTTAGCCGGTATATATTCACATATGAGGAGCAAAGAGACGTTTTATCCGTATGTCTTTCCATGGAACGAATCTGAACTCACACGTGATGATATTGTGGGAAAGATGGCTCTGATAGCTCTTATGCTGGGTGATAATGATTTAATTAATGATCTGCTGCTGTATGCTGCCGATGCTGGATCTTCTCTGCGTGCCGGAATAATCGAACGTCTTTTACTACATCCTTCTGACCAAGTCCAGGTAGAATTTCTGCTTAAATCACTTGCCGACCGTTCTACAGAGGTAAGGAACAAGGCATTTTATGTACTTGATAATTTGGAGCTTTCCTCTGACCAGCTTCTTATGGTTGAAGATGCATTGAGACTTAAGTACGGGGAGATGAGGGTGAACGCCATAAAGCTTCTCATGAAGCAGCGCGGACAGCAGTTAGCCGAATCTGTCTGTCGTCTGCTTTCTGACAAATCTGCCGAGAGGAGACTTGCAGGTCTTGACATGTTGAAATCACTTGATCATGATACTCTCGGCCTACAGGGTTATGACTTATGCATACAGGCTGTGAAGGCTGTTAAGAAACCCGGTTCAAAAGAAAAAGTATTGATTGATTCAATACTGGAAACAGCAGGCTCAGACGAGGCAGCAGCTTATTCGCCATCCAACGGATTCGGTCTGTATGATCCCTCGCTAGAAGTGTCATTGTCTCAGGTAAAATCTGAAAGCCAGTTAGTAATAGGCAAATTGCGTGATTTTATATGCTCGGGTGCATATGAGGATATATTGGATGCTTTAAGAGATCTTATTGAGGAAAACAAGGATAAAGAGTTTAAGAATGAACATGGATATGTCAACCGTGTGGGCAACAGTGTTGCCAAGGGTGTTTATTCAAATATAAAGTCGGGTCTTGATACAGTGGTTTATCCAGAACTATGGATTAAGTTCTACGAAGAGCGCATCGGTTCTGTCGAGATACTTGTCATGTTGCGTTTTGTCATGATGTCGCTTCATGCCAATCATGCCGAGGCATACTATATACCCCAGTCCTATACAGAGTCTAATTCAAAAGATTTTTTAGAGTTGACAGATAAAATGTACGGAGGTACATATTATAGGAATATCCGATCTTCATTTTTAGACAGGCCATACAGGTTTCAGATAGAGTCGGTACTGGCTGCACTCCAGGGTGAATATGCGGTTAAAGACGATACGTATATGGTCATGTCTAACGAAATGTTGTCGGCACTTATGTCGTATGTCAAACCGCAGTCTTGCTGGCAGTTGTTCAAGAAGTCCTATTGGAATGCCAGAGAAGTGGAATACGCGGTACCTCTGACGAATTCCTGCTATGTCTCTTTTTGGATGCAGTTCCTGCAAAGAAAGTCGCCGGACAGCATATTTGAACGTTATTTTGCCATACGTTATCATTTGTATAAACTTACAAATTATCTTGAACATCCTAAAACGGATGATTCTGTCGTACGCATATTGCTTATATCTGATTTTTTCAGAGCCTTTTCTCTGGGATTGATTCCCGAGGAAGAAGTGGTGCGAGAGTTGGTGGGGAGGCGTCTGTCTGGGAATTCGTTATCCACCTTGTCAGGTATTATGTGTGACGAACCTCAAAATCGTCATGACGAACAGACTGACAGGGTGCATCTGGAAGGTGAGGACATTGCTAAAATAAGACAGATATACCAGCGTGTTGTAGACCGTGTGCTTGAGATAGAGCTTAAGCGCGGAGATTCTATGACGTCTGCGACAAAGCTTGCCGGCAGGCTGGTACTTGTCCATGGAGCGGTTACATTTATATCTATTCTTAAGGCTTTTGGCAAAGATACGTTCGACCGCATAGGTTATTATTATGGTGCGTCAGATCGCAATATCACTAAAAAAGAGTCGCTGAGCCGTTTGCTGAGCCGTTCTCGTCCGACAGATAACGACGAGGTCAAACTGCTGAAACGCCTGGCAGGTGAAGCCGGTATTACGTCCGAGCGTCTTGTCGAGGCAGCCATGTATTCTCCTGACTGGCTCCCTATGGTTGAGGCCGCTACCGGTTGGAAAGGTCTTACAGAGGCTGCATATTATTTTATAGCTCATACGTCGGAAAGCTGTTCCGAACGAGTCAAAGCTATGATAGCCAAATTTAGTCCGGTTGATGCGCAGGATTTTAGTGATGGAGCTTTTGATGTAGCATGGTTTAAGAATTCGATGAAATCGCTTGGTAAAACACGGTTTGCCACTGTATATAATGCTGCCAAATATATATCATCCGGCAATGCGCACACACGTGCGCGCAAGTATGCGGATGCTGCTTCCGGGGTATTGAAAACAAAGGATGTGAAACGCGAAATAGCAGATAAGCGCAACAAGGATCTTTTGATGGCGTACGGCATAATACCGTTGAAACGCAATGCGGATAAAGATTTGCTGGAGCGGTATTGCTTCATACAGCGTTTCCTTAAAGAAAGCAAGGAGTTTGGCGCCCAGCGGCAGGAAAGCGAGAAGAAAGCGGCTGATATAGCCCTGCAGAACCTTGCGCGTAATTCACGCTATGGAGAGGTTACGCGTCTGATGTGGAGCATGGAGACGGCGCTAGTGAAAGAGTTATCTGGATTTCTTTCACCCAAGAATGTTGAAGGAGTTGACATGTGGGTGGCTATTTCGGAGGATGGGGCTTGTGACATCAAAGTGGTGAAAGATGGAAAAGAATTGAAATCTCTACCGGCGAAACTTAAAAAGCACAAGTATGTGCTGCAACTTAAAGATGTGGTAAAAAATCTGCGAGAGCAATATCGTCGTTCACGTATTATGCTCGAGCAGGCTATGGAGGATCAAACCGTTTTTTATGCAGACGAGGTCGTGTCGCTTACGACAAATCCTGTGGTGTGGCCTCTTGTTCGTAACCTTGTGTTTGTGGCAGGAGAGCGCACCGGATTTTTTGCGGATGGGTCGTTGGTAGATGCAACAGGGCTGATGCATCCTATCTCATCGGACGAAACATTGCGCATAGCGCATCCGGTTGATCTTTACAGTCTGGGCTGTTGGGCTGATTATCAGAAATGTATTTTTGAAAGAGGAATAAGGCAGCCGTTCAGACAAGTATTCCGTGAGCTTTATATTCCGACACTTGAAGAACGCGATGCCGTGCAGTCGCTGCGTTATGCAGGAAACCAGATACAGCCGCAGAAGACCCTTGCCGTGCTCAAAGGTCGTCGCTGGGTAGCCGATTACGAATCCGGACTACAAAAGGTATATTATAAGGAAAATGTCATATCGACTATATATGCGCTGGCAGACTGGTTCTCTCCGGCAGATATAGAGGCTCCGACACTCGAATATGTCTGTTTCTATGACCGCAAGACGCATAAGCCGTTGAAGATATCAGAATTACCTCCTGTTTTGTTTTCTGAAATAATGCGTGATGTAGATCTTGCAGTCAGTGTGGCCCATGTAGGTGGTGTTGATCCCCAGACAAGCCATTCTACCATTGAAATGCGCAGGGTGATTATCGAATTGTCAATGTCACTATTTAAACTGGGTAATGTGTCGGTCAGCGGACATTTCATACACATTAATGGAACTTTGGCTAATTATAACATACATCTTGGCAGCGGTGTGATACATCGCGAGGGTGGGGCACAGATCGCAATACTTCCGGTTCATTCGCAGAGCCGCGGAAGGCTCTTCTTGCCATTCCTTGACGAGGATCCTAAAACAGCTGAGATTTTGAGTAAGACAATTTTACTGGCAGAGGATAACAAGATAAAAGATCCGTCTATATTAAACCAGATTTGTTGATCGTAATCAATATTTTTTGATACAATGAAAGAACTGAAATGTCCTAAGTGCGCGCATGTTTTTCATGTAGACCAGGAAATCTTCGAGTCTTTGGCCAACCAGGTTAAAACCATAGTCTTTAAAGAGGAAGTTGAACGCCGCCTGCAAGAGTTGAGGGCACATATAGAGGCTGAGATGGATGTACGGCGTCTGCGTGACGAGCAAAAGTTTAAAGAGCAGATAAGCAGGCATGAACATTGGCTGAGTGAGCGTGACGCCGAGGTCGCTTCTTTGAAAGAACGGCTAGAGAATGAGAAACGCAGCCAGGAATCAGATTTCCAGTCGCGTATGCTTAAAAGAGAGACCGAGCACACCCAGGCTATTGCAGCAAAAGACAAGGAAATCGCATCATTACAGTCAGCCATTGCACAGAATGACAGCATTCGGCGTGTAGCTATACTGGAAGAACAAAAAAAGGTGGCAGCAACCATACAGCAGAAAGATACTGAGATTGCGGAACTTAGAAACAGAATTGAGGCCGAAATTAAGGAATCGACAATACGCGAAAACAGTATTAGAGAACAGCATGCGGTAATTCTTCGGCAGAAAGATGAAACCATAGAATATTACAAGGACATGAAAACACGCATGTCTACTAAGATGATAGGGGAGACATTGGAGATACATTGTCAGAACCTGTTTTTGCAGGCGCAGAGTATGGGCATGTTTCCAGATGCATATTTCGGGAAGGATAACGATATAAGCACAGGTACCAAGGGAGACTTTATATTTCGCGACTATATAGACGGCCAGCAGTATATTTCGGTAATGTTTGAGATGAAAAACGAGGCCGACACAACCGCTACAAAGCATAAGAATACTGATTTTCTGGACAAGCTGAACAAGGATCGTTGTGACAAGGAATGCGAGTATGCGGTATTAGTTTCACTGCTCGAACGAGACAATGATTTTTATAATGACGGCATTGTCAATATGTCGCATAAATATCCCAAGATGTATGTAATACGTCCACAGATGTTTATGACCATTATAACGTTGTTGAGCCAGGCCTCGCGCAAGAGCTATGACGAATTGAGGCAATTGCGCAAAGAACTGGCTATAGCAAAGGCCCAGACGGTCGATGTCACAAATTTCGAGCGTCGCAGAGACCAGTTTGTGTTATCTTTCAGCAAGCTGGTAGAGGCCCATAGCAAGAAACATAATGATGCTATAGGAGGGATTGACAAAGTGATCGAGGCTCTGGAAAAACAGGTGGAATCGTTGCGTAAGGTAAAGAATCTGTTTGAGGTGTCCGAACAAAAGCTGATCAGGGCAAACGAAACTGCTGAAAACGATTTTACAATCAAGAAACTTACACATGGCAATCCTACTATGCGAGCTAAATTTGAGGAAGCACGCCGTAACACAGATTCTGAATAAGCTTGTATATCTCTGACAAAGGTGAGGAATATGGACAAAAGAAGGGCTAGGATATTGATTGTTGATGATGAAGAGACATTGTGCGAGGCTCTTCGCACATATGCGGTATTGGAGGGCTATGATGCAGATACAGCTTTAAGTGCCGAAGAGGCACTGCTGCTGGATTTAGAAAATTACGATCTGTTGTTACTTGATATAATGATGGATAGAATGAGTGGGACGGAATTAGCTGCAAGGTTGAAGAGTAACCCACGCACCGCTCACATACCAATTATATTCCTTACAGCTAAGGATAATGAGGAAGATATGGTGTCAGGTCTGAAAATAGGTGCGGATGATTATATAGTGAAGCCATATTCCGTTAAGAACGTGATGGCGCGTATTGAGGCCGTGTTACGCCGTGCGCATATGCACAGGCAGGCTACAGTGGGTGTGGAGTGTAATCGTGAGACGCTGGCATGTACGGTCGATGGTAATTTGGTCAGGCTGCCACGCAAGGAATTTGAGATACTGGCGCTAATGCTTGAAAATCCCGGCAGGATTTTTTCAAGGGAGGAAATCATGCAGCGGATATGGCCTGACCGCGTGGTTGTGGCCGACCGTTCGGTCGATGTCCATATAACGAGGTTGCGAGGCAAGATAGCTCCTTATGGGAGGAATATTGTGTCACGTTCTGGTTACGGTTATGGTTGGCAGGATTAAGCTTTCGTTCCATCACCGCGTTTTTATTCTCCTGCTCACATTTTGCTGGGTATTGGTCGGCACATTCATGGTATTCCAATATTTTAGGGAGAAAGAATTTAAAACAGAGCTTTTTAATACGGAATTACAGGCATATAATGCCAGTATTATAGACGGATTGCGTAAAGGGGGTGATACAGATTCGGTGGTACGCGGAGCCAGACCTCCATCGAAGGGTCTGCGCACAACCTTGATAGACAGGACCGGCAGGGTGATATATGATAATAATGATAAAACACCGTTTCCTGTCTCAAACCATAATGCAAGGCCTGAAATAATTGATGCAAGGACTAAGGGTGTCGGATATATTGTAGACAGACATTCAGAAAGTGATGATGCCGATTATTTTTATTCGGCACGGCTAGGTGATAACGGGGTTGTCGTGCGTTCGGCAGCCCCATATACACACACCCTTCAGGAATTTTTGAGGGCCGACAGCACGATGCTGTGGATTATGGCAGTCATGACGTTGTTGATGAGTTTTATAGGCTTCTGGGCCACACGTAAGATATCACTGAGTATCATGCGGTTGAACCGTTTTGCTGAAAAAGCGGAAAGGGGAGCCGGTATTTTTGACGACGAGGCTTTCCCTCATGATGAATTGGGAAGTATTGCCAGTCATATAGTGAGACTTTATGTCCAGCGAGACCAGAGACACCGGGAGGCAATGCGCCAGGAGCAGGATAAGATACGTATTAAGAAACAGCTGACTAATAATATCAATCATGAATTAAAGACTCCTGTCGCATCCATCTTGGTTTGTCTTGAGTTGCTACGCGAGCATCCGGAACTTCCGTCAGAGAAGCAGGCGGAATTTCACCAACGCATATACGACCAGGCCCAAAGGCTGAATGCCCTTCTTAAAGATGTTGCAGTTATAACACGTTTGGACGAAGGCGTATCTATGATAGAGAAAGCACCTGTAGAGTTAAGCGGCCTTATAAATGATATAATATGTGAAGCGAAGCTTCGTACAGATATAGAATTTTATATAGACGTTCCTGTGCGGATTATAAATGGTAACAGATCTTTGCTTGAATCTATCTTTAGGAACTTGGTTGATAATGCCATAGCATATAGCGGTTGTACCGAGATACGTATATCTGCTGACGATAAAGGCAATTTTGTGTTTACTGACAATGGCTGTGGAATAGCAAGCGAGCATCTTCCGTATATTTTTGAGCGTTTCTACAGGATAGATAAGGGGCGTTCGAGGGCGACCGGAGGAACAGGCCTAGGACTTGCTATTGTAAGAAACGCTGTAGCTCTGCATGGCGGTGATATCAGGGCTTCTTCGTGTCATGGTCTGCGTTTTGATTTCAGACTGGTCTAGAGGCGTGGGCCTTGGAACTATGATTCTTAACAAAAACTTAACAAAAAACACATATTCAATAAACAAAATATGCTGAATTTTGCATTATAAATATAAAAGTAAATTCAGAAGATTATGGAGTTTTTGTTTCTGTGTATTGTGGTTTTTCTCTTCTTGCTCGCGGTGTTTGACCTGTCGGTAGGTGTCAGCAATGACGCGGTTAATTTTTTGACATCGGCCATAGGATCAAGAGCCGCTTCGTTTAAGAGAGTCATGATAGTGGCCTCGATAGGCGTATTTATAGGCGCTGTCATGAGTAACGGAATGATGGATGTGGCCCGTCATGGTATTTTCCGGCCTGAGAATCTGGCATTTTATGATGTTGTGACAATATTTATGGCAGTCATGGTCACAGACATCATATTGTTGGATATCTTTAATTCGCTCGGTATGCCGACCTCGACGACTGTATCGATGGTGTTTGAACTGTTGGGTGCGACATTCGTGGTTGCATTGTTTAAAATTGCGGCACCGGGTAGCGAACTGGGGATAGGGGATTTGTTAAATGCAGATAAGGCCCTCTCTGTAATACTCGGCATATTTCTTTCTGTGGCTATCGCTTTCGTATTCGGTACGTTGGTCCAGTTTATATCACGACTGGTTTTCACATTTGAATATAAAAGCCGGCTTAAATGGAAAATAGGTTTGTTCGGCGGATTGGCATGTACTGCCATTGTATATTTCATGTTGCTGAAAGGTATAAAGGACCTTACTATCATGACAGATGCCCTGAAAGTCTGGATAGATGCCAATACCGCACTTATTCTCACAGGGTGTTTTATATTCTTTACAGTATTAATGCAAATACTGCACTGGTGCAGGGTAAATGTACTTAAAGTAGTGGTTCTGCTTGGTACATTCTCGCTTGCGATGGCATTTGCCGGTAACGACCTGGTTAATTTCATAGGTGTGCCTTTGACATCACTTTCTTCATACCAGGACTATATGGCATCCGGTGGTGGTGACCCTCACTCTCATATGATGGGTAGCCTTAATGCTTCTGCAAATACACCAGTTTACTTTTTAATAGGAGCCGGCATGGTGATGGTTGTCGCTCTGGCCACGTCAAAAAAAGCTCGCCAGGTCACACAGACAACCGTAGGTCTTAGTTCCCAGGCCCAGGGAGAGGAATTGTTTGGTTCGTCACGCATAGGCCGTTCTCTTGTCCGTGCGTCTTTAAACATGTTTTCATGGATACAGTCACGTACTCCGAAAAAGATCAGACTATGGATAGGAAAACGTCTGGATTCCAGTTTGGCACAGCCGGAGGACGGGGCTGCTTTTGACCTCGTGCGAGGATCGGTCAATCTTATGATAGCCGGTATGCTCATCGCGCTGGGTACATCAATGAAATTACCCCTTTCTACCACATTTGTGACTTTCATGGTAGCTATGGGAACATCTCTTGCCGACAGGGCATGGGGGCGCGAAAGCGCAGTGTTTCGTCTTACAGGTGTGATTTCTGTGATAGGCGGATGGTTCATAACAGCCGGTGTGGCCTTTATAGGGGCCGGTATAGTCGTATGCCTTATGCACTTGGGCGGCATACCGGTCATGGTGGCCGGGGGGATAATAGCCCTGGTCCTGCTTGTGCGCAGCAATATACGTTTTCGGAATAAGAAGAAAGCGGCGGAAAATGACACATTGTTCCAGACCATATTGTCTACTGCCGACCGGGCCGAAGTTTGGCCGTTACTAAGGGTATATGTCAATGAAAAGGTGAAAATGTTTTTGCGGTTTGCAGCGCTTACGTATGCAGATGTTGCGACTGGATTTATGAACGATGATCTCAAACCGCTGTCACAGGCCGGAAAGTCGCTTAACGCAGAAAAAGAGATTTTGAAGAGCCAGCGCCGTAAGATGACATTATGCTTGCGACGGGTGTCACCAGGTATATTCATGGAGAAGAACACATGGTTCCATTTGAGTAATAATATGGCTATGTCTATGACATACAGTCTGATGCGTATCAATGAAGTCTGCAAGGAACATGTTGACAATAATTTTAGACCGCTTCCGGTGCATTTTCATGAATCGTTTGCGGTTATATGTAAAAAGATAAACGATGTTCTGGTTGATTCTGAGAATGCAATAGAGACTGACAATCCGCATCTTATTGATGCGTTACGCCGCCGTTGCGATGCTATAAAGGCAGAACTGTCACAGCGCTCCAGGGATGTATATGACCATCTGCACAAAGGGGATGCAGCTAATTTGACTGTAGATTATGTATATCTGAATTTGTTGCAAGAGAGCCAGGAGTTTATAACAGCTCTTCGTAAGATGCTTCGTGCTTCGGGCAAACTGAATCTGGCACCATCGTCTTACCGTAGCTTCTCTCATCCTGCTACCCGATAAATAGTAGTTGTTGTCCCGGCACAAACTTAATATAGGGTTTGTGCCGGGTATTATATTGTAGATATTTTTTTGAAAAAACGTTAATGATTGAGGTTCAACCATTTTGACTAAAATAAGCTTTGCCGGTATACCGTGCGGTAAATCTTTCATTTGGCCGGGCCAAAAATTCTCTGTAACTTTGCATTGATTTTGCCGGTACGGTGCCATACGTTATATAGTGATGGCGTTTGTGCAAAAGAGTTGATTATAAACGAATTGATAGATATAAGCTTACATATTGAGTATCTGCTGCGTCATCATGACTGCGTGATAATGCCCGGTATAGGGGCATTTTTGCGCTCAAGACAGCCTGCGCGCTTTAACACGGCTGACGGTGTGCTGGAGCCGCCGAGCGAGCGCATATGTTTCAATTCGTCTATCACCTCGTCTGACGGTTTGTTGGTACATTCCGTGGCGCGGCAGGCAGGATTAAGTTTTGAACAAGCTCTGGTGGCAGTAGACTGTGCTGTAGGCGTATACAGGCAGGCATTGAAAGATGATCGTGAAATCACCATAGGACGTCTGGGTACTTTGTATTTTGATGCGGACGAATGTCTGTGTTTCAATCCGGTTCAGAGCAAGGTAAGGGCTATGTCGCGTCCTCTATTGCCTGCTGCCGTTGCTTATGAGAAACCTGTTGAGGAAAAGGCTGTTGTGGTTAATGCCGGGGGAAACAGAGATAATGCGCACAAATATTTTGTATTCCGGATACCTCGTGCTGTTGTGCGTTATGCGTCAGTTCTCGCAGTCGTTCTGCTTACTAGTTTGTCTTTGTCTGTACCATCGGTACAGGATGTTCGGCATACAGATATGGCATCGTTGCTTCCCGTGACAAAACGGGTTGTCGCAGGAAGTGAGCCTCAGGTTGAGCCACAGGCAGAGGATTCTGTATGCTCTGCCGGGGCAGAAAATGTTGTCGAGGCCAAATATTATGTGATAGTGGCAACGTTTGCCAATTCAAAAGATTGCGAACGTTTTATAGAGCAGCAAAACGACCCGTCAGGTCTTGAAATTATATCCCATGGCAAAGTATGCCGCGTGGCCTGTGCTTCTTCGTCACATCGTGACGAACTGCTTGATATAATGCGTTCTGACACTTTCCGCGGACGCTTTTCACAGGCATGGATCTGGGAGCGTCCGTAAAGCAACATATCCCTTTTCTTTATTCAGTATTTCTGTATGCTCGCCATTTATTAATGAGCGTCTGCATATCTGCCGGAATTTCAGAGTCAAAATCCATCTGGATGCCTGTCCGGGGATGGACGAATCCAAGTGTTTTGGCATGCAGCGCCTGTCTGGGGCATATGGAGAAACAATTTTCTACAAACTGTCTGTATTTTGCAAAAGTCGTGCCTTTGAGTATAATATCGCCTCCATATCTAGCATCATTAAACAAAGGATGTCCTATATGGCGCATGTGCACCCTTATTTGGTGGGTGCGTCCTGTTTCAAGGATACATTGTACAACCGAGACATATCCGAAACTTTCCAGTACATTATAGTGGGTGACAGCGTGTTTGCCTATGTCAGGATCGTCGAACACAGCCATTTGTAGTTTGTCTTTAGGATTGCGCGCTATATTGCCTGTTATCGTGCCCTTGTTATCAGGCAATTCACCCCATACGACTGCTACATAGCGCCGTTTTGTGGTTTTATTAAAGAACTGCAGTCCGAGATGCGTTTTTGCTTCTGGTGTTTTTGCAATAACAAGAAGTCCGGAAGTATCTTTGTCTATACGGTGCACAAGTCCCATGCGGGGATCTGACACATCATAATCGGGGTTGTCTTTAAAATGCCAGGCCAAAGCATTCACGAGCGTGCCGTGGTAGTTGCCGTGGCCGGGGTGTACCACCAGGCCGGCAGGCTTGTTTACCACAAGCACATCGGCATCTTCGTATACAATGTCTAATGGTATATCTTCCGGTATTATTTCAAGCTCGTAGCGCGGACGATCCATCACAATGCTGACCACATCGGCAGGCTTCACCTTATAGTTGGACTTGACAGCCTTACCGTTTACTATTATGCATCCGGCATCTGCGGCTTGCTGTATGCGGTTTCGCGAGGTCTTTTCCATGCGCGCCACAAGGAACTTGTCTACACGCAGTAGAGCCTGTCCTTTGTCGGCCACAAACCTGAAATGCTCGTATAACTCACGTCCGTCAGGCAGGGTTACCAGCGCGGAATCATCGTTAAACGCAGTATCGTCATACGGTTGAAAAGCCGGGTTGTTGGGCATATCTGTGTCATTCATAAATCACTCCATGCTTCCCGATGCTGCGCTCGGCTCTTCTTCGATGATAATTTCTTCCTCTTCCGCAGGAGTTTCCTCCCAGTCGGCTGGTTCTTCCGGCTCTGTTATATAGTCATCCGGAGAATAAGTCAGTTGGCGTGCATATTCGGCGTTTTGAAGCGAATCGGTGAGCGCCGATTTTCTACCGTCATATACCTCCATTACTATAGAGGCATTTACAGGTACTTTTTGCAATTTGTATACAGGTTTGCCGTTAGCAGAAATCTTAAGTACTCGGTCAGTGTCACCAAGTATGTATACAATCTTAATTTTTTTAAATCCCAGTTCTTCAAGCTGCGCGCGGGCCTGGCGCATGGACAGTCCTCTTAATGCCGGCAGTCTGGAATCACCCATAGGATCAATCACCACTTCCTTAGGGTGGACGGCGTTGATATAAAGAAAAATCTTACGTCCCGGTTTCACAACGGCACCGGCTGCAGGGAACTGTTCTATTACAAGTCCGGGCTTTACATTGTCAAGATACAGAGAATCGCGGATTTCTACCTTGAATCTGGCATCATGCAGTTTTTCCACTGCGGATGCATACGACGCATTGACCACCCGGGGCACAATATCTGTCTGGCCATGTTTGGTAAATAATGCCAGCGACAAATAGGCTATTACAAGTCCGAGTGCAGCTACAATTATGATTATCACTATGTTGGCAAGCAGCGGATGACGCCCGATTATGCCATCCTTGCGGCTGCGCCTGTTGTTGTTGTCGTATGCTTCCAAAGCTTATTTATGATTTTCGAGTGTAGGCAGAGACTGTCTGCCGCTTAGTTTCATGTGGTAAAATTAACTAAAAAAAACGGTTGCCCCAAATTTATGTGAAAATTTTGCCGGGTCATGATTTTTTGCTACCTTTGCAGCTCAAAGCGTTTTAAGATAATGAGACATAAACTTATACTTATATTGTTGCCTTGCCTCTCCCTGCTGGGAGGATGTGGTGAGTATTCACGTGTGATGAAAAGCAAGGATATTAATTATAAGTTTGAATACGCCAAAAAGGCTTATGCCGAGGGCAGGTATGTTCAGTCGTCTACCATACTTACAGATTTGATCACTCCGTTGAAAGGCGGTCCGAACGGTGAAGAAGCCCTGTATCTGTTAGGAATGAGTTATTACGGCAACAAGGACTTTCTGAATTCAGGCGTATATCTTAAGAGCTATTATTCGCGATATCCCAAAGGTAAATATGCCGAAGATGCAAGATTCTATTGCGGTTATGGCTATTATCTTGATTCGCCGGATCCTCAGCTTGACCAGACCGAGACGGTGAAAGGTATAGAGGAATTACAGGGCTTTTTGGATTATTATCCTAAGAGTGATCATACTGCTGCCGCGCAGAGCGCAATATTCGAGTTGCAGGATAAACTTACCCTGAAAGAATTGCAGAACGCGCTGTTATATTATAATCTCGGCACATATATGGGTAATAATTACCAGAGCGCTGTGATTGTGGCCGAGAACGCATTGAAGACATATCCGTATACAAAATATCGTGAAGACTTAGAAATGCTTAAATTAAAGGCTAAATACCAGGAAGCACGCCAAAGTGTGGATGAAAAAAAGGTAGAGCGTTTTCGCGATGTGATAGACGAGTATTATTCGTTTACCAACAATTTCCCTGATACGGAGAATCGCAAGGAGGCTGATAATATTTTGAAGATAGCCAAGCGCTATGTGAACGATCGGTGACTTGATAACGGGATAGAAGTGTTGTATTGCTTATCTCGTTTCCTTGCTTGAGAATTATTTGAATATAGATTCTGAAACGACATATAAAATTATGGATTACAAGAAGACAAAAGCTCCTGTAAACACTGTGACACGCGATATGATAGCTATGTCGCAGCCCACTGGCAATGTGTATGAGACCGTATGCATCATAGGTAAGCGCGCCAACCAGATTGCCGTGGAAATGAAAAAGGATCTTGAAAAGAAACTTCAGGAATTTGCCTCTACGGATAATATGGAAGAGGTGTCGGAAAACCGTGAGCAAATCGAAATATCTCGCTTTTATGAGAAATTGCCAAAGCCTACGTTGATTGCCACTCAGGAATATCTCGAAGGCGACCTTTATTTCTCAAATCCGGCAAAAGAAAAAGACCGTCTGGATGACTGATGTGTCAGTGTGAGTTGCCGTGTTTAAATCTTCATTGCTATGAATAAGCTAATTTCGTCGCTGCTAGTATCGTGTGCAGCTTGCGTCATTCCTTTTACTGCATCGGCATATTCACCAGAGATAGAGGCTTTTGCCAATGAGCTTAATGCTCAACTATCAGATAGTGACGGCACTATAAAATATTCGTATGACGGTACTGATCTGATTCTAGAGCTTGGCGCGACAAGTCTTTTTGCGCCAGATACGATAGAAATGATTTTCTCTCTTAGCAAAGATGAATTGGCAACCATTTTATATCCTGCATTGAAAGAAATACTTCACGGGGACGGTGCGGAATTTTTTGACTTTCTAGTACAGGCAAACACCGGATTTATGTTAAGACTGGTGGATGAGGGTAGAAATGTCGGTGTCAAGTTTGACCCGGCCTCGTTTTTGGAAAAATAGTAAGGTTGGATCTCACTACTATAAATATTAAGGCTACAGGATAATCCTGTAGCCTATTTTTGTCATGGTACGGTCTAAAGAGTTATATGTGTATAGTAGATTATTTTTTAACGGTGAACGGGGATGTGCCTGGCGCTCCGTCTGTACCTGGCATAAAGGGATAGGGTAGCGCATATAGATTGTCGGGATTTCCGGCGGCTTCAAGATAGCCTTCATTGACAGTATCGCGGCTTGACGGATTTTCAAATGCATACAGTCTGAATTGTGGCAGTGCGGCTGCTATGTGTTCGAAAATCGAGGCCTGTATCCCCTCGTAAGCTACCCATGCAGAGGTATTAGTGAAACAGTATATCTGTAGGGGTATGCCGCCGTTGGTCTGCTGCAGTGTGTTGACAAAACAAGTGTCTTCATGCGATATATCAGGATGTTGGTCGAGATACATTTTGACATAAGCCCGGAATAGCCCGAGATTAGTTTCTATAGTGCCGTCTGCCAGTCCTTCAGGATTGCTCACATCCCTGATCTTCCCATCCGCGGCCTGGCGTTGTTTAGTCTCTATGTATTTCTTCATAAGAGGGATTTGTTTAAACTCCTCTAGCAACTGCGGTGAGCAGAATCGTACAGTGTCAGTATCGATGTAATACCAGCGCTGTATGCGGCGAGTGCCGCTTTCCTGCATGGAACGGTAATTTTGAAATGAGCCAGAGACAAGTGAATATGGCGGCACGGTGGTGATCGTCTTGTCCCAATTGAGCACTTTGACGGATGTGAGTGTGACTTCCACCACATTGCCGTTGGCCGTGGTGCCGTCAACCTTAATCCAGTCACCTACGCGCAGCATATCGTTCTCGGATAACTGTACGCCGGCCACGACACCCAATATTGAATCCTTAAATACTAGCATTAATACGGCGGCAAATGCGCCGAGGCCGGCAAGTAGCGTTGTGGGAGATTTGTTTGCTATGATGCCAATGGCCACTATGAGCAACATAAACCATACGCAAGCCTTTATCACCTGTATAACGCCTTTTAGCGGCAGCCTCTTTTTGTTTTCACGTTCATCAATATGCAGCCAAATGACATAGATAAGCGTGTTTACGGAAAGTGCTATGCAGTATAGCACATAAATCCATACGCATTTCTCAAACCAGATAATGACAGTATTGCTTGCTGTAAGGGCAAACTGCATCAGGAGAAGCATAACAAGCGGAGGGATAATCCGGCTCGTCTTTGTGAAAAAGTTGCCCTGCATGAGGTCGTGTATGGTTTTGTTTGACGAGTGGCTATACACTTTTCTGACACTCCACAGCACAACCCATTTTACGATAGCGCCTATACCAATGGAAAGTAATATTACGAGGGCCACATAAAATATGCTAAATACATTTTCATTATGCTCAAGTCCGAGAAAGCTGCATACAGATTTTACTATATCCATAAGTCTAGTAGCGATAAAATATGTGCTTTCGTTGGCTATCTTGGGCAGCTGTATGCCGGTCTCGAATTTTCCTGTTGCTCCGGCTGCGGCACAGAGCGTGGTGATGCTGGTTGTCATTTATCTTTATTTAAAGTGAGAGCGTCAGATCGGTTGTATTTATTGAACACCGTGTACCTTATATATATAGGGACAAAATTAGTGCATGTTTTGTTCGATTTGTATGGTTTGTAGCTTAAGTTTATAAGGCGGAAACCAGATGGTGTATTTGTAATTATTTGAGATATGGCAGTTTACAACGGGTTAATGAATTTTAACATTTACGGCGCAAGGATTCTTGCACACTTTCAAAAAGGGTGTGCAAGAATTAAAAACTATGTTTTATAACATAAAATGCTTGTATTATACTTATTTATTGGGCGTTATATCGGAGACTTGGAATTTGTTAAGTTTTTTCTGCTAAATTTAGCGCTTGAATATTTGGTAGTTTGGAAATTTGATGTTACTTTTGAGTGTGCGATGCGAGAAATCTTAATGACTGTTAAAGCGATTTTTGATTTTACAACATCAAATTCTAATCAAATTAAGGATACAATAATTTACATAAATGGAACAGACACTGGTAATCCTCAAACCCTCGGCTATAGAGCGTTGTCTGACGGGTGAAATTATCAAACGTATTGAAAACAAAGGTCTGGTTATTACCGGAATGAAGATGATGCAGCTTGGCGAATCCATTTTGCGTGAGCATTATGCACATCTTGTAGATCGTCCGTTTTTTCCATCTATAGTAGAGAGCATGACAGCGGCGCCTGTCATCGTCATGTGTCTGGAGGGAGTCGACGCAGTAACCGTGGTCAGGACTATGACCGGTGTTACCAACGGACGTAACGCGGCTCCGGGAACATTGCGTGGTGATTTCTGCATGAGTGGTCAGGCAAATATAATACATGCCTCAGACAGTGTGGACAATGCGCAGATAGAATTGAAGCGATTCTTTAAGCCGGGGGAGATATTCAGCTACACCCCGTCCAACATCAAATACTTATATTCGGCCGACGAGTTGCAGGCGTAAGCCGTGCTGGTCGGTATAACAGACGATATGAAGAGATTTAAGAAAATATGCATGGCAGCGCTCTGCATAGCAGCCGGTATTAGTGCTGTTGCCCAGAATCCGCATGCTGCCGCACACAAAAAACTTATTGCCAAGCAGTCCTCTCCCTCACAGCAGGTGACGCTGAAGAAGACAGCCGAATTCATTGATTTCAAGTATGACGAGCTGGAGCCCGAGATTGACATCTATACCGAGGGTTGGAACAGCCGAAGGGTGAATCCTTTTACCGAGTCCATGGTGCCGAATGCCGCTCGTATAGATGTGCGCGACTACGCTATGCCCACTCGCTCCACCCGTGTGACATCACCATACGGTTATCGTAAAAGATTCGGCCGTATGCACAAGGGGTTGGATATAGGCATTCGTATGAATGATACGATCTATGCTGCCTTTGACGGCAAGGTCCGTCTTACAAATTTTGAAGCAAGGGGATATGGCAACTATGTCATCTTACGCCATCCCAATGGTCTTGAAACTGTTTATGGCCACCTTAATAAATTCCTTGTGAAAGCAGACCAGGTGGTGCGTGCCGGAGACCCTATAGCATTGGGTGGTAGTACTGGACGTAGTACAGGTCCGCATCTGCATTTCGAGACCCGTTATATGGGCTATGCCATTAATCCGGCTGCGATCTTTGATATAGCCAATCGTCGTACGCATTGCGATATATATGCTTTCTCTAAGAGTACTTATACCCAGGGACCTTCGCAGCGGAATTATGCTACGGCATCACAGGCTGGCACATACACGGTAAAAAGTGGTGACACACTTCATAATATCGCCCGTATAAACGGTATTTCCTTACGCACGCTGTTGCATCTGAACGGACTGAAAGAGGCAGAGCCTATAAAAACAGGCCAGGTGCTAAAAGTGAAATAACAACGTATAGAATTCCAAAAGTTATCCGCGAAACCAGTCGGTTTTTGCGGATAACTTTTTTCACTATAAGACTAGTAGTTTTTTCTATATTATTTTAAGAATTGGTATATCTGTTTAATCCGGCCTCAGATATGGCCCATGCTTCTGGTAACAGCAGTTCTTATACGCCGCCACGCCGCATATCGGCATATGAGGCAAAGCTATCGCTGCTTCCAGCCCTGTATGCTCCGTGCGGTTCATACATAATGCTTCATGATTCGCTGAAAACCATAGATGTCCGTGGATTGCCTTATTTTGGTATGGCTATGAGCCGGAATATGGTTATTACCACTTCAGATGAGATATATCGTCTGGATAGAGGCATTGTTCCTTGGGGTTGGAATCTTCCATTACGTAATTATTTAATTAATAAGGGTATACGAAGTAAGCTACTTCCTTCGGAAAGGGGACTGGCACGGTGGCGTGCCTTATCTCACAGGCAGACATCTTGTATATTCCATGCCTCCTTATCTCAGATTTTGCCGGAACGCCAATTTGCTGTTTATAAATCCAGGCCTCCTCGCTTATTTTATTCATCGGCCGAGGCTATTGGTTATATATCTGGTATGGGGGACTGTTTTATTAAGACCCCCTGGAGCAGTTCGGGCAGGGGGGTGAGGGCTGTCAGAGGAGAACTGGATGAGACCTCTCGGGAGATGTTGGATGGCAGTATCGGCAGGCAGGGCAGCGTGATAGTGGAGTATTACTGGGACAAGGCAGTTGATTTTGCCACGGAATGGCATATTGGAGGCGGCCTCGTGTCATTTCTGGGATTATCCATGTTTAATAGTGATAGTCAAGGCTTTTACAAGGGCAATGTAGTGGCCTCACAGCAGGCAATGAGACAGATGTTGGGGCATTATGTCTCTAATGATGTGATAGATACAGTTATTCAGGCCCAGAAACGTGTTTTGAAGAAATTTATTTCTCCGTGGTATGCCGGTCCGGTGGGTATTGATATGCTTATAGACAGGGACTGCAATATCAATGCCTGTGTTGAGATTAATCTCAGGCACACTATGGGGACTGTTGCTCTTCATTTGTCATCTCTGGTTAACGAGGAATTTGTATTTGTTCCTGGCACAGAGCTGGCTGTGTGATACATGCCTATTTCCGTAAGTAGTGAAAATTTTGTAACTTCGCGATAAATACAAGTTTTACAGGTATGTTAAAAGTCTCAGTTATAGGTACTGGAAATGTGGGTACCCATTTATGTGTCGCTCTTTCTGACAAGGTAGACGAACTGGTCAGTGTCAATTCGCGCACACTGGAGGATCTGCCTCTTGATTCAGATATATATATATTATCTGTTAGTGACAGGGCTATTTCTGATGTTGCTGCGCGTATGCCGGCAGTCAGGGGCATAGTGGCGCATACCTCGGGCAGTATTCCTATGGATGTACTGACACCGTATACAGATAGGGCCGGAGTGTTTTATCCTTTGCAGACATTTACTAAGTGGTCAGATCTTGATTATGCAAGAATTCCGATTTTCGTAGAAGGATCGTCTGAGTCTGTGTCGGAAAAGCTTATGGACCTCGGTTCGTTGTTTTCTGATCGACTGTATATTGCAGATTCGGCATTGCGTAAGAAATTGCATATAGCATCGGTGCTGGCATGTAATTATGTGAATCATTTGTGGACCAAGGCTGATGAATTGCTACATGACGAGGGATTATCTATTGATATTTTGATGCCGCTGATTGACGCTGCGGTTGACAAACTGCACCGCATGCCGCCGGCTGAAGCCCAGACAGGTCCGGCTTCGCGAGGGGACACGATCGTGCTGGAAGAACATTTGCGCATGCTGGAAGGCTCGCCGATGCATGAGATATACAAACTCCTTGCTAATTCAATAATAAATAATAGAGACAGATAATTATGAGCGCGATAGACTACGATTTGAAGAATATTAAGGCAGTGGCATTTGATGTAGACGGGGTGTTGTCACCCTCTACTATACCATTGACTGTCGATGGCGAGCCTATGCGTATGGTTAACATAAAAGACGGGTATGCTATCCAGCTAGCTGTAAAAAGAGGTCTGAAGATGGCCATTATTACCGGGGGGAATACTGTCGCTGTGCGCGTGCGCTTTGCTGGTCTTGGGATTGAAGATATTTATCTGGGATCAGCGCAGAAACTGCCCGTTTTGGAGGAATGGATGCGCAAGCACGGTTTATGCCGTGAGCAAGTGGCATATGTGGGTGATGATATACCAGATTTGCCGGCTTTGCGTTATGCCGGCCTTAGTTGTTGTCCGTATGATGCCGCCGCCGAGGTACGCCAGGTTTCGCATTATATATCGAGATTTACCGGCGGATATGGTGTGGGGCGAGATATTCTGGAACAGATTCTTAAGGCACAGAATCTTTGGATGAATGATGATACGGCATTTGGCTGGTAAACACCAATTGTAATTGATAATAGTTATGCTTGACAATTTGAATAAATACCATATACTGCTGTGCAGTACGTCGCCTCGGCGAAGAGAATTAATGAAGATGCTGGATATAGATTTCGACATAGCGCCGTCTATTGATGTAGAAGAAAATTATCCGGAAACATTAAAGGCTTGCGAGGTCCCTTTATATTTGTCCGCTCTGAAAGCCCGTGCATATGCTAGGCTGATTAAAGATAATGAACTGATTATTACAGCAGACACAGTGGTGATATGTGATAATCATGTGATAGGCAAACCTTCGGATGCGGCCGACGCGCGTAGAATGCTTTTGTCGATGCAGGGTAGGGAACACATTGTTGTGACTGGCGTGAGCATTACCACGGCAGACCGTCATGAGGGTTTTGACGTTACCACCAAGGTGCGTTTTGATAGATTAGGTGAAGATGAAATAGACTATTATATATCAAAATACAATCCTATGGACAAGGCTGGTGCTTACGGTATCCAGGAATGGATAGGGGTAGCGGCTGTCGCAGGCATAGAAGGCAGTTTTTACAATGTCATGGGGCTGCCAGTGCACCAGCTTTATACATATCTGAAAGATTTCTAACGGGCCTTCTGTGTGTTCACGGCTTTGGCTGTAATAATTGCTGCAATTAATCGTTAATATTAGGAGATGAAGTCACTGCGATTATTATGTATTGTAAGCATTATGTTTGCCATGGCCATAAGGGTGGTGGCTGATAATGTTGTGATATCCGGAAAGGTAACAGACCGGGAGGGTAAGCCGGTGGAATTTGCAACGGTTAAAGTGGCCGGCACGGCTATAGGTACATTTACCGAACTTGACGGTACATATAAGTTGTCTGTATCGCAGGCAGACACCATTCCTATGCAGTTTGACTGCATAGGGTTTAGAGAGCAAGTCAGGCGATTGATATCTCCGAAAGGCGCGGTTACCCTTAATGTGGTCATGCAGCCTGACGAGGTTACGTTGCAGGAGGTCGAGGTGTTGGAGTACAGGCGCAATAACGCAGGTATGCAGCAGTTTGATAAAAGTGACTTGAAATTGTCGCCTGATGTGTCTGGCGGCAGTGTGGAGGCCCTTATCACGACTATGGCTGGCGCGAATTCCAGCAATGAGATGAGTTCGCAATATTCTGTGCGCGGAGGTTCTTTTGACGAAAATTCGGTGTATATCAATGGTACTGAGATATACAGGCCCCAGCTTGTCAAATCGGGACAACAGGAGGGTCTGAGTATCATTAATCCCGATATGGTGGGTAATATTAAGTTTTCCACAGGTGGCTTCCCTGCGCGTTATGCTGATAAAATGTCGAGTGTGCTTGATATAACTTATAGGCAGCCGGAAGCTTTCGAGGCCGGAATTTCCGGTTCGCTTATGGGGGTAAGCGCTTACCTCGGGACACATTCCTCGAAATTCTCACAGTTGCATGGTTTTCGCTACAAGAAGAATAATTCGCTGCTTTCCTCTCTGGAAACAAAAGGGGAATATGATCCCTCATATCTTGACTATCAGACTAATCTGATATTTACTCCCAATAAACGCTTTAAAATATCTTTTCTTGGCAATATAGCTTTAAACCATTATTATTTTGCACCTTCAGATCGTGAGACATCGTTTGGAACATCGGATAATATAAAGAAATTCAAGGTTTATTTCGATGGCGAGGAAAAAGACAAATTTGAAACTTATCTCGGTGCTCTTGATATAAACTACCGGCTGAACCGAGCTACAGATTTTACAATAGGTATTTCTGGCTTTCTGACCAACGAGTTTGTCAGCTATGATATTTCTGGAGAATATTGGCTGGACCAGGCAGGTACGTCAGATGGGAACGGCGGTGGTGTAGGCGGTGAGCTGGGTGTGGGTAAATATATGGAACATTCTCGTAACCGCCTTAAGGCATCGGTTATACAGGCAGTGCTGAAAGGAAATACCACGATTAGGAATAATCATTTATCTTACGGGCTCATAATGCAGTCTGAGAAGTTTTATGACCGTACGCGTGAATGGGAATGGCGTGATTCCGCAGGCTATTCTTTGCCAACGCAGCCTGACGGTGTCCATTTGATTTACAATCTGGCTTCAAAGCAGGACTTGAATTCCACGCGTCTCGCGTTCTTTCTGGAAGATTCATATTATTTTGATAATGCTGCCGGATTTTTTGCCTTGAATGGCGGTGTAAGATTCTCTTATTGGAATTTCAACAAAGAATTCCTTATATCGCCACGTGTCAATCTGTCTTTCTCTCCGGCACGTTCTAATCGCTGGTCTTTCAGGACGGCAGTGGGAATGTATTATCAGAGTCCTTTCTACAAAGAGTACAGGGAGGCATTTACCGATGAGTTGGGCAATACCACCATCAGCCTTAATAAGAATATCAAGTCACCGCGCAGTATCCAGTTCATGCTTGCCGCCGACTATGATTTCAGAGCGATGAATCGTCCGTTTAAGGTATCGGCAGAGGCTTATTATAAAAACCTTGGCAACCTTATATCATATGAATATGATAATCTTAAGGTGCAGTATTCGGGCGTGAATGATTCCAAAGGCTATATTATGGGATTGGACTTTAAACTCTTCGGCCAGTTTGTAGCCGGTTCTGATTCGTGGATTTCGTTTTCACTAATGAAGACACAACAGAACATAGGTGGGGTGAAGGTGCCGTTGCCAAGTGACCAGCGGTATGCGTTCTCGTTATTTTTCACTGATTATTTCCCAAAATTCCCCAAATTGAAATTTTCACTACGCGGTATATTTTCCGACGGTCTTACTATGGTGGCTCCAAGAATGCGCCGTGAGGTGTCATGGTTCCGTGCTCCGGCATACAAACGAGTGGATATCGGTTTGAGTTACCAGATTATAGGCGCTCCGGGAGAAGAAAGGAGTGACAGCGGATTTTGGCGGAACTTTAAGAATGTTACAGTTGGTGTAGACCTCTTTAACCTGTTTGACATATCCAATGTTAGCTCGTATTATTGGGTGACTGATGTTAACAATATCCAATATGCGGTTCCCAACTATCTTACACGTCGCCAGATAAACGCGAGGCTAACTCTTGAATTTTGATTAAAAAAACTGGGGCTGTATCTTGATGGTGATACAGCCCCAGTTTTTTTGTATGGGTTTATTCAGATATGATCTGTGAGTTTATTGCGACATCTGCGCGGTATTTGGCTTCCCAGCCTAGAGCCGATGCCCCCAGTACGGCAGCATCGCTCTCTTTCAGTTCGGAGAGAAGCACTTTTGTTTTGCCTCGGAATATACTGAGCACGTTTTTATCCATAGCCTCACGCAATGGCTTTAGCAGCAGGTCGCCGCTTTTTGACAGGCCGCCGAAAAGTATTATGGCTTGTGGAGACGAGAAGGCAATCATGTCGGCAAATGCTTCGCCTAATATCTTACCTGTGTATTCAAATATCTCTTTGGCAAGCTTGTCACCGGCCATGGCCGCGTCATAGACATCTTTTGAAGTAATCTCGTCTATGTCCAGATTACGCATGATTGAGGGATCCGAACGCAATTCAAGAAATTCGCGCGCAGTGCGGGCCACTCCCGTGGCGGATGCATAGGCTTCGAGACAACCTGTACGCCCACAACCGCACATGCGTCCGTTATTGCGTTTAACAATTACATGGCCTAATTCGCCGGCATATCCGTCATGGCCGTAGACTATTTGTCCGTTGATCACAATACCGGAACCTACGCCGGTGCCTAGAGTGATCATTATAAAGTCTTTCATGCCGCGTGCCGCTCCATAGGTCATTTCCCCGATGGCGGCTGCATTTGCGTCATTGGTTACGGCTACGGGAATACCGTTAAACGCGCGGCTTACAGTCTCGGCTAATGCAACATTATTACCCCAGGGCAGATTGACACCGTTCTCGATCATACCGTTATAATAATTGGCATTCGGTGCGCCGATACCGATTCCCTGTATTTTTTCTTCTGCGTCATTCAGTTTTAGTAGACGCATGACCTCGAGATGCAGTTCCTCTACATAATCATTAAAATTATTATGTTTGCGTGTCTTGATGGAATCACTGGCTACTACGTGTCCACGTGCGTCTACTATGCCGAAAACTGTATTAGTACCGCCGATGTCGATACCTAAAACATAGGGTTTGCTCATCTCTGTATACAAATTATATGTTTAGTATTTACTTGTAAATTCTGGTCAACGGCTACAAAGTTACATAATTTATATATAATAACCTAATACCAAGAAGGAATTTTATGTATAACTTGGGGTGTTGTTTCATTATTTTAAACATTTTATATTGTCTGATGTTCTTCATATTGAGAAAATGTATTGTCAGGACTAGTTTGCCTGCAATCAATATTGGAATTCGATATCGTAAAACAATAAACAAACTGTGAAATGAACATTGAATCTATTGGTACATGGGCCGGGAGCGTATATAAGGCCTTGGATAGCACTGATACGCATGTGCTCGGTATAAAATGCATTAAAAAAATGACAAAGCTTAAGAAAGGTGAAATTATGGCTGCGTTAGGCTGGCTTGGACGTGAGGGTAAGATTACGGTCGCAAACTCGGATGAAGATATTATTGTGATGTTAGTTTAGATTTTTTTTGATTTATAATTTATTGTATACCAGCATATTATTGTAAATATATTTCTTTGTATCAAAAAAATATTCAGAAATATTTTGCTGTCTCGCGGATTTGTGCTAACTTTGCAGCGCAAAAGGGGATAAACCTCTTATGATAACGGGTCTCATGTCCGAGTGGTTAGGTACCGGTCTGCAAAACCGTTCACACCAGTTCGAATCTGGTTGAGACCTCCGAGCCTGCGCAATTTGCGCAGGCTTTTTTTGTTGTCTGTCACAGTTGTTAGTTATAAAAATAGATTGGGCTTCCCTTTGCAGAGAAGCCCGTTAGTTTTTCGTGGTACGTGTCTTAAGGTATTAGTGTGATGTGTATAAATATTGAGTGTGTAGATTATGAAAATTTTCCAGATGGATATCTGATATTAGATCGTATGATATTAAGTGAGTATTTTCAGTATTAATTTAGGCCAACCCTAGGATTGACGTTATGCGCTAGAGGTGTCCCTCTTATTGCACTGCAAAGTTACAGTGAAAATCATGGATGGCAAAATTTTTATACGTGTTTTAAAACATATTTATTGCGCATATTGTCAAAATAGGGTTGACGTACATGGGACATGTTGCAATATGTAGGGTGTTATTGCGATAATGGCATGACATTATGTGTTAAGATCATTATATGTTGAATAATAATTTAACGCATCTGCCATTATGGAATTATAAAATAGCTATTTGTAATTAATGAATAGGGTAGGTCCTACTTATTGTGAGATACTTACTTGCTATTTACGAGATAGTTTAATTACATTTTCTACATGGTGCGTATGTGGAAACATATCTACCGGCTGTATCTCGTTGACTTTGTATTTGCCGTCAAGTAGTGCGAGGTCTCTGGCCTGGGTTGCCGGGTTGCAGCTTACATACACAATTGTTTCTGGTTCGGCTTCAAGTATTACCCTGACTACAGCTTCATGCATTCCTGCTCGTGGAGGATCTATAATCATGATGTCCGGCACCCCGTGGGCTGATACGAAGTCCGGGGTGAGCACATCTTTCATGTCTCCGGCATAAAATAAGGTATTGTCGATGCCGTTAACAGCCGAATTCACCTTTGCGTCTTCTATGGCTTCTGGCACATACTCCACTCCTATGACCTGGGCTGCATTGCGTGCTACAAAATTAGCTATTGTCCCGGTTCCGGTATACAGGTCGTAGACAAGCGGTTTTTTTACGGGATTCTCTTTGTCAAGACCAGCCATGCGCCTTACCACCCGGTATAATTCATACGCTTGCAGCGAATTGGTCTGGTAAAACGCTTTTGCGTTAATACGGAACTGCAGGCCTTCCATTTCCTCGTTGATGTATTCAGAACCTTTGAATACTATAACATCCTGGTCTCCGATTGTGTCATTGGCCTTAAGGTTGACCACATATAGTAACGATGTTATTTGAGGGAAATGCTCGGATATGGACTCCATGACTGCGTTGATCGCGGATGTGTCATCTGAGCCGAATACGACGCATACCATAATTTCTCCAGTGGATGCTATGCGTATCATCAGGGTGCGCAGCAGGCCTTGCTGTGATTTCAGGTCATAAAAGGATAGGCCGTTTTTACATGCATAATCATAGATAAAGTTACGTATATTGTCCCCTGTGCTGTCTTGCAGGTGGCAACAGTCTATGTGCAATACTTTGTCAAATGCTCCAGGGATATGGAATCCGAGCGCATTGGGGCTGTCGTCAAATTCCTTGCCGCTTTTAACCTCTTCCCAGGTTCTCCATTTTTTGTTGGAGAATGTATATTCCATTTTATTGCGGTAATGCCATATTTCCTTTGAGCCGATTATTTTGTTGATGGGCGGTATTGGTATTTTAGCAATTCTTTCTATTGCGTCAGTAACCACTTTTTGCTTTAGTTCCAGCTGCATTGGATAGGGGAGATGCTGCCATTTGCAGCCTCCGCATACACCGAAGCGCGCACAGGCCGGTGTGACACGTTGCTCTGACGGTTTGATTAAACGTTCTATATGCCCCTCTGCATAAGAATGCTTTTTACGGTCTATTTTTATGTCTGCTATGTCACCAGGCGCTCCATAAGGAATGAATATCACGCATTTCTGTTCGGGCATATTGTCATTAAAAGCCACACGAGCTATGGCTTTGCCTTCTGCTGCGACATTGGTTATTTCAATGCCTGGAAGCAGCGGAAGCTCCTTTTTCTTTCTTGCCATATTATATTAATAAGAAATTTTTACAAAGGTAGTGATTTTGTATGGAACGGTAAAATCTGGCTCTAAGCTTAATGTAAACGCCTGTGACAAACACCGTCTTGTGGGATTCGGACTTATTGCATATATGCCCGATAGGCCTATATAGCTCTTTTTTCTTAAAGAATACTAATTGGTTGAATAATTTTTATTATCTTTGCAACCCCAAAATGGCCGAGTATACCGGCTTTATAACATGGTGTTACTACCAATGTGTGTTCTGATAATCTTAAGCTGTATGTAAGAAATTGCATAGATGCGTTGTGGTATTTTGGAATACGAATTGTAAATTGAAATTTAGCATATAATTCAATATATTTATGGCAAAGAAAGTTTATACGTTTGGCGACGGCAAAGCCGAGGGCAACGCTTCTATGCGCAACCTGCTCGGCGGTAAAGGCGCCAATCTCGCTGAGATGAATCTGCTCGGAATGCCCGTACCCCCGGGCTTCACCATTACTACCGAGGTATGTACAGAGTACACACAGTATGGTCGTGACGCCGTTGTGTCCGACATCAAAAAAGAGGTAGAAGCCGCTATCAACCATGTTGAGAAACTCACAGGAAACAAATTTGACGATCCTGCAAATCCCCTTCTCGTTTCGGTTCGTTCAGGAGCACGTGCCTCGATGCCCGGTATGATGGATACAGTACTGAATCTCGGTATGAACGATGCCACAGTCGCATCTCTGGCAGAAAAGAGCGGCAATCCTCGCTTTGCCTGGGACAGCTACCGCCGCTTTGTGCAGATGTACGGCGATGTCGTGCTCGGCATGAAGCCCAAATCAAAAACCGACATAGATCCTTTCGAGGAAATTATGGATAAGGTAAAAGAGGAAAAGGGTGTGAAATTTGACAGCGAGCTCGAGGTAGACGACCTCAAACAGCTTGTTAAGCGTTTTAAAGCCGCAGTACTTGATTTTACTGGCAAGAATTTCCCCGAAAGTGCGTGGGAGCAGCTCTGGGGTGGCATATGCGCCGTATTTGACAGCTGGATGAACGAGCGTGCCATACTCTATCGCCGCATGAACCAGATTCCCGAAGAGTGGGGTACCGCAGTCAATGTCCAGGCCATGGTGTATGGCAATATGGGCAATAATTCTGCCACTGGCGTAGCTTTCAGCCGCGATGCTGCCACAGGTGAGAATATATTTAACGGAGAGTATCTCATCAACGCACAGGGCGAAGATGTCGTAGCCGGTATCCGCACACCGCAGCAGATCACGGTCGAAGGCTCTCGCCGTTGGGCTGCCCTGCAGGGTATAAGCGAAGAGGAGCGCGCATCTAAATATCCCTCTCTTGAAGAGTCTATGCCTGCCTGCGCCGCAGAACTCATTGCTATAGCAGGACGTCTGGAAGAATATTATAAAGACATGCAGGATATGGAGTTCACTATCCAGGATGGCAAACTCTGGATGCTCCAGACACGTAACGGCAAGCGTACCGGCGCTGCAATGGTAAAAATAGCCATGGATCTGTTACGTGCCGGCCAGATAGATGAAAAGACTGCGCTTCTCCGCATGGAACCCAATAAGCTTGACGAACTGCTCCATCCGGTATTTGACAAAGATGCCCTTAAGCGTGCCACTGTAGTGGCCAAAGGTCTGCCTGCATCACCCGGCGCTGCGGCTGGTCAAATCGTGTTCCAGGCTGAAGATGCCGAAGTGTGGGCTGAAAAGAAGAAGAAAGTAGTACTTGTTCGTATCGAGACTTCGCCCGAAGACCTCCGCGGTATGGCTGTTGCCCAGGGTATTCTTACAATGCGCGGCGGTATGACTTCTCACGCCGCAGTTGTGGCTCGCGGTATGGGTAAATGCTGTGTCAGCGGTGCCGGCGAGATTGTGGTTGATTATAAGGAAAAGACAGTCACAATGGCTGGTAAAACCTTTAAAGAAGGTGACTGGATTTCGCTCAACGGTTCTACCGGTGACGTATACGAAGGCCAGGTACCGACTACCGAGCCCGAACTTGGAGGTGATTTTGCTGCTATAATGAATCTTGCGGCTAAATATACCAACACGCTTGTACGTACAAATGCTGACTCACCCCGTGACGCCAAGCAGGCACGTAACTTTGGTGCCCAGGGTATAGGCCTCTGCCGTACAGAGCATATGTTCTTTGAGGGAGACCGTATAAAGAGCGTGCGTGAAATGATTCTTGCTTCCGATGAAGCCGGACGCCGTGTCGCGCTTGCCAAACTACTTCCCATGCAGCGTTCAGACTTTGAAGGTATTTTTGAGGCAATGGACGGATTCGGCGTGACAATACGTCTTCTTGATCCACCGTTGCACGAATTTGTGCCTCACCAGACTGCTACACAGAAAGAACTTGCGGAAGAAATGGGCCTTTCACTAGAAGCTGTTAAAGCCAAAGTAGACAGCCTCGAGGAATTCAACCCCATGCTAGGTCATCGCGGTTGCCGTCTGGGTATAACATATCCTGAAATTACAGAAATGCAGACTCGCGCAATCATTGAGGCTGCTCTTAACTGTAAGGCTCGTGGCATAGATGTACATCCTGAAATCATGGTACCCCTTGTCGGCACACTCAAAGAGCTCCAGCACCAGGCTAACGTTATAAACACAACTGCGGCCCAGGTATTTGACGAGAAAGGAGACTGCATCCCCTACAAGGTAGGAACAATGATCGAAGTGCCTCGTGCGGCACTCACCGCCAACCAGATAGCAGAGGTAGCAGACTTCTTCTCTTTCGGTACCAACGACCTTACCCAGATGACATTCGGTTATAGCCGTGATGATGCTCCGAAATTCCTCAAATTCTACAAAGAAAAGGGTATCATAAAGGTAGATCCTTTCGAAGTGCTTGATCAGGAAGGTGTTGGCCAGTTGGTAGAGATGGGCGTTAAAAAAGGACGTGCCACTAAGCCCGAATTGAAAGTCGGTATTTGCGGCGAACACGGCGGCGAACCCTCATCCGTAAAATTCTGTGCCAAACTCGGCATGAACTACGTAAGTTGCTCACCTTACCGTGTGCCAATCGCTCGCGTAGCCGCGGCGCAGGCTGCAATCGAAGATTAAGACGTAGTCTAACATAATCCGACACTTAGGCTGTAACACTCCCGTTAAAAGGAGGTTACAGCCTTTGGTATTCTTTGGGGGTTCGTACACTTTGACACACTTTGTGTGTACTTTTGCGCGAAAAAGTGTACAGATTTGTACACACTTTTTGAGGGTCGGTGTACATGGGTGTACAAGGTAGGTGTACAAAGCAACTCCCGATAAGAGCGAGAGATACAAGATTAACGGAAATTCAAAGCAAATAAAAATAGGAACACGGAAGATATGGCAACATTCAAAGCAACTGTTCGCGGAGTCCGCACTGACGGATTTATGCAGGTCTATATCCGGGTCAGCCACCATAAGAGACACGGATATATCAAGACCGATAAGATGGTAACGAGAAAGGAACTCAACAAGCAGGGCGAAATCAAAGACCCTTTTGTGCTGAACTATTGCACGGAGCGCATCATGGCGTTCAACGATCGGCTGAACAAGAAGGACATCAGCAAGTGGTCGGTTGCGGAGGTGGTGGAGTTCCTGAAGAATGGCGATGAGGATATTTGTTTCAGCGACTATGCGCGTACCCACATTGACCGCTTGATTGATAACAACCAAGAGCGGACTTCGCGCAACTACAAACTGGCTCTTCAACACATGGAGCGTTTCTTTGGCACGAACCGCATCATGTTCGGGCAGCTCACCTCCATGCAGGTGGGCAGGTGGATAAAGTCATTGGAGCAGACGCGCCGGGCAAAGGAGATGTACCCTGTGTGCATGAGGCAGGTGTTCAGAGCTGCCATTGCGGAGTTCAACGACTACGATAACGGCATTATCCGTATCAAGACTAATCCGTGGGGCAAGGTGAAGATACCACCTGCGGACCGGTCGGAGAAGATTGCAATCTCGCCCGAAGAGTGCCGTGCGTTCTTTGCGGCTCCTCTCCCTGCAACGCGAATGATTGACCCACTGCCCGAACTGGGGCGAGACGTGGCTATGTTGGTGTTGTGTCTCGCAGGGATGAACACCGCCGACATCTACGAGTTGAAGAAAGAGAATTATCATGACGGCGTGATTGGCTACAAGCGAGCCAAGACGCGCAAGAGCAGGCGTGATGACGCATACATCGAAATGCGAGTTGAGCCAATCATCGAGCCGATCATCAAGAAGTATCTCGCCGATGAGGATGACCCTTACCTGCTGAATTTCCACAAGCGGTACTGCGACTTTGACTCTTTCGGAGCGAATGTGAACAACGGCATCCGGCAGGTGTGCAGGTCAATGAACATTCCCAAAGAGAAGTGGTATTGCGTCTATACGTTCAGACACACATGGGGAACAATCGCGCAGAATGATTGCGAAGCGTCCATAGCCGAGGTTGCTTTCGGCATGAACCACAGCCACGGACACACGATTACTCGCGGTTACATCAAGATTGATTTCACTCCGGCCTGGGTGTTGAACGCCAAAGTGATTGACTTTATCTTCTTCTCCACCGAGAAAGGGAAGCAGGGCAATGCGAGAGACCTTGAAGAGCCACAAGACAAGTTATTCAGATTGTCACCCAAGTACATGGTCTATGCACGTGCCTATTTCCGTGGGGAGGTTATTGCAGAGGTCAGCGACATAGGCTTCGGCACCGTTGGCGAAGTCATAGAGCGACTTGCAAAGCAGTTTCCCGACACGATACCGACTGGGTGTGCAGTCCAGTTCCGCATCAAGAATGTTGACACCGACCGCGAGGTGGTATATGAACACACGAAAGGCAAAGGCTTCTGAAAATTCGCGCGGCCCCCTTAAATCTTTTTCGCCCGACTTTGTTTCATCGCAGAGCCGGGCGTTTCTCTTTTTCTTTTTTGCGCGCAACTTTTTTTCTTTTTCTCTTTCCTGCTCCGCAGAGTTTACGAGCGTCAGCCAAAAGAAAGAAAAAATTTAATTCCAAAATTTTTTAATGTCGGCGTTGTCGGAGCGAAGCGAACCCTATTCCATTTCCTACTCCATAGAAAAATATGGACTTATATTTTTCTTCCTTATCCTATATCCGTAGTATATATTCGACTTAATATATACGTCCTAATCCATAGAGGAATTCCATAAAGGAATTTCCCGCGCGCACGCGTGAAGGTATCACTTTGGTTAGTTTTTGGTTTTTGGAATGACGTTATCAGTAGAAAGCATAGGTTATAGTTTGGTTACGTTTTGGTTTGTGTTTGGTTTTATTTTGGTTTAGTTTCGGTTAGATTTAGGTTTGTGAAAATCGGGTGTCGGAAGATAGATTAAGCGAACTATCCTCGCGGACGGTTCGCTTTCGGTTTATGAAAAACACATTTCAAAAGTGCGATGGTTGGATGTCCGGTTGAGGCTTGGTTGTGTCTAAAAGTAGATGAAATAGAAAGAGCCGGGGTGCGTCAGTCATCATCTTCCTCGTCATCTTCTCCGCAGAGTTCGCGCAGACGGTCCTCAATGGTGACTGTTGTGGCACGCATATCCATATCAACCTCAACGGCTTTCATCTTCGGAGTGTGGAACTCAAGCAGGCGCAGCTCGGCATTGACGCGCTCGTTAGGACTTAGAGCGATCATATCTGCTTCAAAGTCGGAGATTGTAAGCGGTTGCCCGGATTTATAGTCAGTGAGCGGTATTAAGTCAATGACCTTGCAGACGTTGCCGGTCTCACTATCGTAAACGAGGCGTTGTCGCTGTATCTCACGCGCTCCACCTGTTATTGGGTCAGTCTGCACTCGCGCCTCAAAGTATGCAAGGCTATGAGCGCGAAGATACCCTTTTAGAGGGTTTTCCTTGTTGGGCGTACCCTTTTGACGCCCACCTGTTTTCTTACCTTTTGCCATGATACAATACTTAAAAGTTGGGAACAAAGATACGTCCGTATCTTCGCGCAGGAATTATAACTTTTGAAATATCGCAACCATGATAGGAAGTTTAGTAGGCGCAGGCTTGTCGGCAGTCGGGAGTATTTTCGGCGGTATTTCGGCAAGTAAAGCCATGAAGAAAGTCAAGAAGAATTTGCAGGCGCAGAAGCAGGCAAATCAAGACTGGTACGACCGCAGATACAATGAGGACGCGACACAGCGTGCCGATGCTCAACGTATCCTCACCAAGACGGAGGAGTCTATCAAGAACCGCAACCGCCAAGCCGCCGGGGCGCAGGCTGTCATGGGAGGCACGGAGGAGAGCGTTGCAGCCGCCAAAGCTGCCAACAATCAGGCTCTCGCCGATGCAACTTCGCAGATCGCCGTCAATGCCGAGGCACGCAAAGACCAAATCGAGCAGACCTATCAGCAGAAGGACGCGCAGATAAATGACGCTCTGAACAATCTTGAAATCAACAAAGCGCAGGCTATCAGTTCTGCCGTGCAGGGTGTGGCACAGGCAGGCGCAGGGATAGCAGGCGCGTTCTAACCCTCATCAGATGATACAGAACAACAAACCAATTGATGTCGTTCCCTCAAATCCGGGTTTCGCTACGGAGATTGAGGGTGCGCCCGTATCTATGCCGGGAGGGAATGACGGCACTCCCAAGTCTCCCATGACCGGTACCGCCGTGGCTTCGGCTTCCGTACCTCCTCCAATATCCTCAGACCTTGCAGGCGCACCCGAAGCAGGGCAAGAGGTTGTATCGGCTAAACCGATTGAGGCTCCTGCCGTCAATGCGGACAAAGAAGATGACGGAGCGGAGTCAAAGCCGATCCCTGCATCGGATACAGAGCATGAAGAAGCCTCACCCACGGATGAAGAGAAGAAACGAGCCGAGGAGGAACGCGAACGCGCAGAGAATGAGCGTCAGCGTGCCGAGGCCGTTGCAGGGTCAGACCGCCAAATCAAGACTATCCAAGACTGGATGAACGCGGAGGAAAATCGCCCGGAGACCGCTGAACAGCGCAAGAAGCGCGAGCGCAGGGAGAAGTCAAAGAAGATTATTGCCGCTATCAGTGACGGCATAGGCGCGTTGAGCAATCTTTTCTTCACCTCGCAGTATGCCCCGAATATGTATAACCACGAGAAGAGCAGCATGACTAATGCCGTGGACGCTCGTATAGAGAAGTTGAAAGCAGAGAGGGAGAAGAAACGCGATGAGTATCTCAACTTCTCGCTCAAACTCGGAGACATTGAGAACGATCGTGCCAAGACCTTGCGCGAACTGGAAGCACAGCAGGAGCGTCAGAAACTTGCTCGTGAGGAGGCACAGCGCAAAGCTGAACAGCATAATTGGCTTGCCCTCCTGCAACCCGACAAACAGCGTGAACAGGCAGGTAAGGCAGACAAAGCCGAGCAGGACGCGAGGACAGCGCAGGCAGAAGCCGACAATGCTCCGGCACTCCAAGCCGCAAAACTCAGTACGGAAAAGGCGCGAGGAGAAGCACAACGCGCATCCGCGAGTGCTTCAAGAGCCTCTGCCGCCAACTCCTATGCTTCAGCGAGGGCGCATGACCGCTCCAACGTGTCGGAGTTCACGGCATGGGATGAACACGGCAAAGCACATCCATTCCGAACGAAGGAAGCTGCAGAGGCTTTTGCCAAGCAACACGGCACATGGCAAGAGGAGGATGTCAGCGAAGTCACCGCTACCGAAAAAACGGATGCACGAGGTAAGAAGTCATCCACATCACAAACCAAGACCAAGAAAGGCGGTCACGCAGGCAAACCCAGTCCGACCGGCCGCCAATCTCCCACCGCATAATCATAACCCATTATGGCAGATAAAGTAACCAATTTATACAACGCTTTTATCAAGAGTGGGTATGCTATGGAGTCAGAGGCTCAATTCCGCGAGAACCTCAAAGACCCCAAGAAGCGTAAAGCAGCCTATGACGCTCTTGTGAAAGATGGCTACAACATGGAGGCGTATGCCGACTTTGAGCGCAATATCGGCTATGCTCCGAAACCGCAGGCCGCTCCTGCCCCTGCATCCAAACAACAGCAGAGCGCACCGGCGGCTCCCGTTGCTCAAACACCTGCACCGGCCCCACAAGCGGAGCAGAAAGCACCGAAGCCTGCGCAGACGTGGAAACCCTCGGAGCAGGATAAGATACGAATGTCGTATCAGTTGAACACCATGCTCAACGATTTCAACCAAAGGTCAAAGGCGAGGATTGAGCAGACGCGGCGAATGACCGAACATTTCACCCCGGAGGGTCGCAAGAAACTAAAAGCGAAGAAATTTCAAGCGCAGCTTGCAGGCACTCCCACGCAGGTCATGGGTCTTACCCCCCCAACATCAGTGTCCGCGCCCGATACACAAGGCGGTGAGACGGACGGTGCAGAGCAGAAGCCTATTCAGAGCGGTCAGTCTCCAGTCCCCTACGGAGTGAAGTATGTGGACGGCAAGCCTGTCACGGAGTGGTTGTTGCCCGATGGCCGACTGACTACAAGCCTTATCGAGGCAGACCAAGCGGAGTACGGCGCACGCACGGTCCGTCTGCGCAATCAGTTTGTAGAGCGCATGAAGCAGAACGGACTTGACCCGAGCAAGCAGGAGGACGTTCAGAAACAGGCGCAGTTGGACTATGAGGCACCTATGCGCAAAGTTCTTAGCAATGTCTGGGCGCAAGCCGAAGCCGAGGATAGAGAGGCTGATGAGGAATACACACGCCAACTCAAGGAGTATAATAATTCCGTTCGGAGCAATATCCGAGCCTATGGACCGGACGGAATGCCTCTGCCTACTCCCGAAGAGAACTTACGAGACTACAATCGGGCAGTCAAGCGTAAGGAGACATTCAACCTTGAAAAAATGGCTGAAAGCGTTTATGCCGGGTTGCCCTCATCGTATCGCAATTCTCAACTTCAGGCCTATCAGCAGTATTTCTCAACTCATACCAACGAACTGAATGGGCGTACCGTCCAGTCAGCCGCAGAGGAAGCACTCAAAGGTGAAGTTTACCAAGCGGTCTATCAGCACGCTGTAGACTCGCGTATGCCTAAGAGTAAAACTGAGTTCTTTTTGCGAAAACTTGCCGATCAGCCTTTCGTTTCCACTTATCAAGCAATGGATATGGCCGCTTCGGCTATGACTGGCTCGTATGGAATGACAATAGCAGACCAAGCTGCTATGTCTCAATACGGTCAAGAGCATCGTGTGCTTGATATAATCGGCACAATCGGCAATATGGCAATTGACCCGACCACATACATATCGGGAGGTGTTGGGAGCGCAGCGGGAAAGCAGGCGTTAAAGATTGCGGGTAAGCAAATGATTAAAGGTGCTACGAAAGAAATGGCCGAGCGGATTGCAGCAAGAACCCTCACTGGGAGACTTGTGCAGGGTGCAGCCGGAGGTGCATTTAACTTTGCCACTTATGAGACATTAAAGAACTTGCAACAGCAAGCCTCAACCGGGGGTATGCCCGACTATGCAACCGGCACTTCCAACGGATTTTCCGGGCAAGACCTACTCAATGCCACCAAGCATGGTTTCATAATGGGTGGTATAGTTGGTACTGCATCCCCTCTCATAGGCAATGTGGCTGACAAGGCGGTCAAGGTTACGACCTCCACGGCAGGCAAGATGGCTGTGCGCGGTGGTGAGGTTGCAGTGTCCACTCTTGCGGAGGGTACAATCTTCTCTATCCCCGAATGGATAAGCGGAGAGCGTGATGCTATGGACGTGTGGACTGACAACATGGCTATGATGGTTGGCTTCAAGGCACAGCACGGTATCAAGAGCGCACCGCGTGTCATTGCAGGTCTGCGTCCTATCAAGCCGACTGAGGGCAGACCTCTGACGCAGGCAGAGCGCACTCACAACCGCATGAACTTTGAGGAGCGTCTGCGCAAGAATATGGACGCGAGTCCGAACGATCTATCTTTCACAGCCGATGAGCGCGAGGAGTTGCGCCGGGCAGGTTATGGCGAACTTGCCGACCTGTTCAGCCGCGACAAGGAGCGTCCTATCTCACAGCCTAACCCTGCGGAGGGAGCAATCGAGTTGAGAGCCGAGCGTGCGGAGGCTGAGATCATATACAACGGCAGACCCGAATTTGACGGCTATTCGGCAATGGAGAAACTGATGCAGGACGGCAGGGTCAGTGAAGCGGCCCGCGCCAAAGCCTACTATATCCTCACGGGTCGTATGCTCCCGATGTCAAGCGTCACCGGGTATCAGACCACCACAGCCGAGGACGGCAGTGTGATTGTGAACGCCACCAACGCCAACGGCGATGTCGTTACCAGTCGCAGGTTTGCCAACAAGGAGAAAGCGCAGGGTGAGGTTGACAACATCATGCGACAGGCAGAACTCAATTCGGTGGACGTAGGCGAGCAGTTTGCCAATCAAGAAATGCAGAGGACAGCGGCCCACAATGTTGTTTGGGAGGTCAGCGAGAAGCACGGCATCATTCCCGAAGGCATTGAGAATATCTATGAGAAGTATCTGCGCGGTGAGAATGTTTCGGAAGCCGAGCAGAAGATAATTGATGATGTCAACACTCTCGCCGAGGGAATGTATAAAGAGAGCCTGCTTAATCCCGCAGTGTTGAGGGAGCATATAAATGACAAATTCGGTGTTGATATTGACACTGCACTGAAGAAACGCGCCAAAGACCGCACACCCAAAGAGCAGGATGCTATTCAGATGTATATCGAGCGTCTTTACACCGAGGGAGAGCGCACACGCAATGCCAATGATGTTTGGCAAAAGGCATACCAAGAAGCCAAAGATGAACATCGTAAGGACGTAATCCGTGCGTGGCGTATGCAAAAGGAGGGGCGATTGCTGTATGGCCGCTTTGAGCAGGGTGACCCGACCGCGCAGGCTGACGTGGACGCTATCACCATACGTATGCAGGAGGCATACCAAGGCGTTGAGGACGCTTTCGGAGCGGAGAGCGAATATTATATGTTCCACCTCAATGAAAATCCGTGGGATTTGCTCAATGACCCCGAACTGACCGTTGAACAGCAGGACGCGGTTCTGTACTACATCAACGCCAAGGCCGCGCTTGACGGCGTTATGGACGCTTCCAATGAGGCCGCTGACCGCAAGCGTGCGGAGGTTGAGCAGGCTGTGGAGAAGCGCACCCACAAGGACAGCGGTGTGATTATCCCTGCCACGATGAAAGTTGATGACAGGCAGGTCTATGTTGTCAAGGGTGATGTGGTGATGTTCCCCGACGGCACTGCCGTTGACGTACGGAACTCTTCGGAGAGTGTCGTTGTCATGGACGCGCAGAGCGGTGAGTATGAGTTTACCTCACCCGACCAAATATTGAATATCTCCGAGGCGGTGGATCCGCAGGAGGAGTTGCGAGCCGCTCATGAAGTCATTGAGCAGGAGCAGATGTCAATGTTCAGTGGACGTGAGAACCCTGCCGAGGAAACTGCCGAGGTTGCGGAAGAGCCGACAGGCAACAACCCCGATGAAAATATTCCAGTAGAAGGCAACAATGGGGAGGAAAATATTCCAACCCCCAATGTTGAGGAGTATGACCGTGGATATAGTGACGCAATCGAGGAGGCAGAGAGCCTCACCGATGAGCGACTTGCCACCTATGTGGACGCACTGCGCGAGGGTGCGCAGAAGCAGATGCAGGAGCAAGGGCGCGTGGATGATTATATCCGTGGCAGACTTGAAGCACTGGAGTTTGTTCAGCAGGACAGAGCCGCCAATAGCGTTCCCAAAACCGATGAAAGCGTTCCCAATTCTACCGAAAACGCCGTTTCAGAGGGTGAAAACGTGTCTGAAACGGACGCAAGTGTAGGAAACGGACAGGAAACGGCACTCTCTCGCATCCCTCTCAACGAGGAGGGAGAGCCGATGTTTGAAGCCGTGGAGAAAGAGACGGCCTGGGATGGACTTGTTGAGGCTGTCGGCGGTGAGAGTGACGCGGCTGACATTGCCACGGCGCAGGTTCAGCAGGCAACCTCCGACCTTGAAGCACTCAAGAAGAAACCGCCTACACCCAAAGCACCCAAACTGAAAGGTTCACCTATGGCTATGGCGCAGGCGAAGCGCGAGGCGGCCGAAAAGTATCAGAGCGAACTCGCCCAATACAATCAGCAGATTGCCGACACGCAGGCGCGCCTTGACGCATGGAACGCGATATTGGGTGTCTATACTTCATGCAGTGCAGAATTACGCCGTCAGCGCGAGGAGGAACGCCGTCAGCGTGATGCAGAGGCGCATGATGCAGCCGTGGCTCAGTTTGAAGAGCAACAGCGCATCAAAGCCGAGAAGCAGGCCGAACAGGAGCGCGTAGGCGTTCATGCGGTCAATCCCAAAATCAAAGAGAAATGGGATAACACTCCGAAGATTGAGGGCAACCCCGATGCAATCACTTTGCCGGACGGCTCTACAATCCACGGTCGCTATGTACTTACCGAAGCAGGAGCCGCCTCCGCGAGCCACGATGTCAACAACGCATACGAGCCGACCGAGGGTTTCCCGATTGATGAGAACGGACAGAGCGTGAATGACCGCGACTACCTCCGCGACAAGGACGCACAGCGCATTGTGGAGCAAATGGCAGGCGCATACGACAACCGCGCTTTGCAGACTCCCGTAATTGTCAGTCGTGACGGCGTGGTGCTGTCGGGCAACAACCGCACCATGAGCGGAGACCTCGCCGCACGGCAGGGTACTGACAAGGCTTATATTGATTATCTGCGAGAGTTCGGGCAGAAGTACGGCTTCACCCCGGAGCAGGTTGCAGGGATGAAGAACCCCCGACTGGTATTCGTGCCGGATGAGGCCCTCCCCTACGATGCAACCACCTTCTCACGTTTCAACGCGCAGGAGATGAAGAGCCAGTCTAAACCCGAAGCCGCCGTGAAACTCGGCAAGATTGTTCCCGACAATATTTTCAATGACCTTGTAGGCGAGATCAGCCGTTATGACCGACTTTCGGATTATTATGCCGATGAGAAAGCCGTGGCGCACGCTTTAGGCGCACTGATGCAGGCAGGTGTAATCAACGACAAGCAAATGCCCGAAATGCGGACCGGCACCGCACTGTCGGCTGCAGGCAAGGAGTTGATCGAAAATACACTTATCGGCAAGGTGTTCCAAACCTCGCCCGATGCAGTGCGTCAGATTATCTCCATGCCGACCATGCGCCAGTCTATCGTCATGGGATTGAATGAGATTGCAAGCAACCGCACTCTCTCTCGCTCCGGCTACGATTTGAGCGAGGAACTATCCAAAGCGGTTGACCTCGTGTATCGTGCCAAAGCCGCACAGCCGGACATCTACACTGACGGTATGCCAGTGTCACCTTTCGGACGTATGCAGGGTTTGTTTGATGATGAGTACGGAGACAGCCGCGTGACGGACGCCACCACTCTTCTTCTTGCAGACCTGTTGAACAGCGGCAAGCCGAGCGACCTGCGCAAGGTTCTGACCTCCTACAACAACGAGGCATCGCAGTCTGCAAGCGGTCAAGCAGACCTATTCACAGGCGAGATACCCACCAAAGAAAATATTCTCACAAACGTAAATGAACATTTCAGAAATGCAACCCCAAGAGAACAGCAGGCACTCGTGGACGCTGCCATTGCGGAGCGCAAGCGCAGAGCAGAAGCCGAAGCAGAACAGCGTGGACGAGGCCAAGCAAGTGAACAAACTCCGAATGTTGATGAACGCAATGCAGAGCGTTCAGAACCAGTAGCGGAGGAGCGCACCGATTTAGAGCCGCTCGGCAATGACCGTAACGACATCAACGAGGACACCCCCGAAGAAGCCGCCCTGCGTGCGCGTATCAGCGTAGGCGATGAGTGGGAAGAAGCCGGTCCCGATGAGGCTCACCCGATATACAAGCGTAAACTTTACGTTGACGGCAAGCATGAGATTATCCAAACTGATGCGCCGGACGATAAAGGCTCGTACACGGGCAGTCAACTCACCTATAACGGCAAGGACTACGGAGACCTCGCAAGCATAGCGCAGGCGATAGACACCGCCTCTGCCGAGCCTACCGAAGCGCAGAAAGCCGCCGGAAATTACAAGATGGAACACCGCCGTATTGATGGTTACAACATCAGCATTGAGAACCCCAAAGGAAGTGTGCGCCGTGGTAAGAACGCAGACGGCACGGAGTGGGAAACCGAGATGCACAATGACTACGGCTATATTCGTGGCACGGAGGGTGTGGACGGAGACCACATTGACGTGTTCCTCTCGGACACTCCCGAAGAGGGCGATGTGTTTGTCATCGACCAACGCAACGCGGACGGCTCGTTTGATGAACACAAGGTTATGTATGGCTTCCCCTCGGAGGAAGTTGCACGCGAGGCGTACCTCTCCAACTATGAAGCCGGGTGGACCGGTCTGGGAGCAATAACCCAAGTGAGCAAAGATGAGTTCAAGAAGTGGGTGCAGTCATCGAAGCGCAAGACCAAACCATTCTCTGAATACAAGAGCGTGAAAGCGGTCGGAGCGTCCAATGCTCCTGCTCCCGCCGAACCGTCAGCACCCTACACAATCACTCCCTCCACGTACACCAACAAGGCAGGCAAGACCACGCCGATGCACGCAGTGTCTTTCGCTACACCTCCCACCTATGAACAGCGCAAGGCGTTGGCCGCCTTTGCTCGTGAAAAGGCAGACGGCAGAAAGGCCCGCGGTTGGTGTTCGGACAAAGACACATATTCAGAGTGGCTCTTCCGCACCGAGGAGGACGCACGCAAGGCAGGCGAGATGATTGCCGACAAGTCGGGCGAGGCGGTTGCAGACGCACAGCCTATGACCGCAGAGGAACTCCGCGAGGCGGTTGCGCCTGCAAAGAAGAAACCTACATCGGAAAAGAAGCCGAAGAAAGCAGCTATCAACCGCGTCAGTCTTGAAGATGTGGCAAAGGACTTGCAGACAAAGGGGGAAGCGAAGTTAAGCGACCATGCAGAGCCGCTTTCACCCAAAGACAAACCTGCTGACACACCGAAAGAGGCACAGCACGAGATTAGCGATGATGAGATGCAGTCATTGGCTAACGAGTTGCGTGACCTCCTCGGTATAGGAGAAGATGAGGGAGACAGCACTCTCAAATTCCGCGATCCGGGCGAACTCACCCCGCAGGAGCGTCAGCGCATCCAGTCGGCAGGTATCCGATTGGCAATGGGTCTCGTGGAGCGTGGCACAACGTCATTCCCTGACTATGCTACCAAGATGGTGGGATTGTTGGGTAATAAGATACGTCCGTGGCTCAAGTCGTTCTATGAGGGCGCACGCTGGACACCCGGCTATGAGAATTATGCCTTTACTCCGTCAGAGGAGGTTGCACGCTTCGATGTGCAGAACTTTGACAAGAAGCAGGCAGACCCAATCGCGCAGGCGGCCATGATTGTGGAGGAGCGTAAAGCCTCCACCGCATCAGAGCAGGCGCAGAAAGAATTAACCGAAATCCGTAACAATAACCGCAAGAAACAGGATGAACAAACAGCAGCAGATACAGCAGCTCTTGCAGAAAAAGCAGAGGCTGTTGCAAGCGAAGCGGAAAGTCTCGCAGAAACTTCAGAAGATACAACAGCCCTCAACCGAGCAGGAGAAGAAATAGACAACACGCTCGATGAGATAAACGATCAACTGGCCCTGCTCGGCTACTATGAAGCCGAGGCAGATGACGCGAAATTCCACGAGAGTTACGGCTATATGCTCACAGCCGAGAAGAAAGCCGTGGCAGACGCAACGAAACTCGCCAAGCAGTTGGTTAATGACCTTGGTCTTGACATCAAGGTTACGAGCGCGACAACTCCCCTCGGACGCAAGAGTGTCAAGAAAGGCACTGCTGTAAGAGCAAACCTCGCTCCCGCCGGAGGTGACGTAACTATTGCATTGCCTTTGCAGGACGGACGCGAACTGCATATCTACATCGGACTTGACCCTGTGCATAGACGCGGAGGCGACGCTTACAAGAACGGCTATGGGTATGGCGATAACCTTGAAGTGCGTAGCATCATGTATCGAGTGGAAGCACCCGAAGTGAAAGGTGCAGACCGATATGGCAATAATCAATGGATACAACCCGATTGCACATACTCTGACTTCCTTAACGCTGTAAAATACGAGGCGCGAAATTATCTGCCCAAAGCGGAGGAAGCCGAGCCTTACGATGCAGGCGGTTATTGGAACCGTCACGAAATCGCCGAGACCGAGAAGAACGGCTTTAAGGTCGGTGAAAAGGTTTGGTACACCCGAAATGATGGCAAGCACAAACGCGAACTCGCCACCATCGTTGACTTCGGAGGCGGCTCTGATGTTACTCTTGACACCGGCATGGCACCGGTTATGTATGAGGCTTGCGAGTGGAGTCAGATTGAGAAGCAAGAGCCGACTACACCCAAAGACAAACCTGCTGTCGCTCCCAAAGAGGACATCTTTGAGGAAGCTGCGCGAGTGGCAAAGGAGGCGCAGGAGAAGAAGCCGAAAGCACCTGCGAAGAAAAAAGCGGAAGTTAAACCCGAACAGCCGATCGGAGACCTCTTCGGTGGATTGTTCGATGAACCGATAAGCGATGAAAAGAAAACTGACGTACAACCTCGCCCCGGCACTACCGAGCGAGCAGGAGGACACGAACCTCAACCGAATGAACCGTTGGGAGAGAGCCAGCGGAATGAAGTTAAGCGAACTGACCGAGGAGGAATGGGTGGACGTGATAGCGACCATCCTGTCTCTGACGGTAAGGGAGGCGCAGGAGTATCTGAACAGCCTGCGAAATCAGCCTTAACTACCGATAAGACCTCCTCCCACAATGAGAGATTGCCTGAGGGTGAGCGTAGGAACGTGCGCAACAACCATGCGGAGCGTGGTGTGGACTACGCCCCCAAAGGTGAGGACGCACGTATCAAGGCTAACATTGAGGCTATTGAACTTGCCAAGCAATTGCTTGATGCAGGAGAGACCGCCACGCCCGAACAAATGGAGGTACTCCGAAAATTCAGCGGTTGGGGTGGTCTCGGTAAGGCTTTCAATGATAATGGCTATAACCCGACTGTCAGCCGCCTGCGTGAGTTGTTAGGCGAGGACGGATATAATGATGCCGTCATGAGCCGAAATAGCGCATACTATACTCCTGCCCCAGTCATTGATGCTATGTGGAATGTTGCGAGAGCATTAGGTTTCAAGGGAGGCAATGTGCTTGAGGGTTCAGCAGGTATCGGCAATATCCTCGGACTTATGCCCACTGATATGAGCGACCGCAGTAATATCCATGCGGTTGAGATTGACCGTACCACTGGTGGCATACTCTCGTTGCTATATCCCGATGCACGAGTTGACGTACAAGGTTTTGAGAGAACGAAAGTGCGCAACAACAGCATTGACCTTGCCATAACCAACGTGCCTTTCGTAACAGGTCTGCACGTTAAGGATGATACTGGAGACAAAGACCTCTCCAAGAAATTCCGCAATATTCATGATTTCTGCATCGCAAAGAATGTCCGTAAACTCCGCGAGGGTGGTATCGGTATTTTCATCACATCAAGCGGTACAATGGATAACTCCAAAGAGTTACGCCGTTGGATTATCAACGAGGGTAATACCGATGTTATAGGGGCATTCCGTATGCACAACAAGACATTCGGAGGCACCGGGGCAACCTCTGATATTATCGTTGTGCGCAAGCGCGTGAATGGCAAGCAGTCAGCCAACGCCATAGACGTTACGGATGTGACCGCAGTGCGTGTAGCAGACTATGACACCGGGGATACTCGCAAGGTCAAGGGGCAGGAAGTACCTATCATCAAGCCGTACAGCATGACCTACAACAAATATTTTGCGGAACACCCGGAGAATATGGCAGGCGAGATGATGTTCAACTTTGAGCGCGGTGAGACATGGCAACCGACAAGCCGCGCCCTCTTCCCCTCGGCTGACAAACCGCAGGATAAGATGTTGAGCGAATGGGTCAGCCGATTTGCAGACATGGAGGAGGATATGTCCTCACTCCGTTCAGACCACGATGTAGAGGAAGCCGTGATGCGCATCAATGAGAAACTCGGCGATGGTGTCAAGGAGGGAAGCATGGTGTTGAACTCACAAGGAGAACTCTGCATGGCCCGAATGGGCGAGGCTGTGCCTATTGGACTGAATAAAAACAAGGTCAAGGGTCACACAAAGGCAGAGTGTTTCAACGCATACAGCGCGATCAAGAAAGCGTTGTCGGACGTACTGGAATATCAGTCAACCAATGAAGATGACGCAGGACTGGAGCCGCTGTTGAAAGAACTGAACCGCGCCTTTGATACATTCACGCGCACCTACGGCAACCTCCACAAGAATACTGCAATCTCTTTCCTCCGCAACGATGTGGACTTCTCAAGCATCATGGCACTTGAGACCTATTCGGAGAAAGGAGACAACAAAGGCAACAAGGTTGTCAAGGCAGGTAAGACCGATATTTTCAGCCGCCGTGTGATTGAAAAGGAGAAAGAGCCACAGCCTACGACAGTCAAGGACGGCATACTTGCAAGCCTCTATAAGAGTGGCAGTATAGATGTGGACTACATCAGCGAGGCACTCGGCAAGAGCAAGGAGCAGGTGAAGCAGGAAATCGTGGAAAGCGGACTCGGCTTCGAGAACCCCTCAACCGGGGCAATGGAGGTGTCGTATCAGTATCTTTCGGGCAACGTCCGTGAGAAGCTGCACATCGCGCAGGAGAACAACGAGGACGGCAGATATAACCCGAATATCACCGCTCTTGAAAAGGTTATGCCCATGACGATACCTGCGCACCTCATCGAGTTCTCGCTCGGCTCTTCATGGATAGAACCTAAACTCTATGAGGACTTCGTGGAGGAAAAGACAGGTATCCGTGTGAAACTGACAAATGCAGGCGGTACATGGTTTATGAAAACTCCGTGGAGTACCTTCAATGAAAAGAACCGCGCCATGTCGGTAACGAGCAAGATGTGTGACAAGACTATCATGGGGCATGAACTGATTGAAGCTGCCATAACCAACAAGCAGATCACCGTCAGCAAGACCACAAAGAAATGGGATGGCACATCAGAGACCATAACCGACAAGGCCGCCACCGCAGAGTGCAGTACCAAGATTGATGAAATCCGCGCAGAGTTCAAAGACTGGGCGCGTGAACGTATGCAGGCAGACCCGGATATGTCGGCGCGTATCGAGCATACCTACAACGAGCAGTTAAACAACTATGTGCCTATGTCAATTCCCGATGAGTTTGTTCCCAAGCATTTCGGCGGTCAAGTGACAGAGTTGCACGGCAGACCCTTTGCATTGCGTCCTCATCAAGGCCGAGCGGTAGTCAGAGGCACGACCGAGCCGATACTGCTTGCTCACGAGGTCGGGACCGGCAAGACCTACACCCTTATCACCACGGCAATGGAAATGCGCCGTCTCGGCACAGCACGCAAGCCTATGATAGTTGTGCAGCACGCAACAGTCGGTCAGTTTGTGGAGAGCGCAAAGGAGATTTATCCCAATGCAAAGGTGCTGACTATTGAGGAAGCAGACCGCACAGCCGAGGGCCGCAAGAATTTCTACGCGAAAATCAAGTACAACGACTGGGATATGATTGTCGTTCCTCAGTCGGTATTTGAGCGCATACCCGACAGCGAGGAGCGCGAACTGGCATACATTCAAGATGTCATTGAGGAAAAATTGAAAGTTCTTGATGCCATGCGTGAAGCCGATGATAACGGCAGAAGCATGATTGTGCGCCAGGCCGAAAAGGAGATTGAGGAACAGCGCGACCGCCTTGCCGAACTGACCGAAGCGATACAGGGCAAGAAGAAAAAGCGCGATGAGAAGAGAGAGGCAACCACACGTCAGAACGCCGAAGTGCGAGCAATGGAGATGCTTGACCGCGAGGTGGATGATGTGGAAAACTTCGATGATATGGGCATTGACGCTCTTCTCATAGATGAGGCTCATGAATACAAACACCTCGGTTTCTCCACTGCCATGCAGAGAGGAGTGAAAGGTGTTGACCCCTCGTACAGCAAGAAGTCGCAGGGCGTATATCTGAAAACGCAGGCAGTCATGGAGCGCAACCACGGGCGCAATGTTGTGTTTGCGACAGGTACGCCTATCTCCAACACAGCCGCTGAAATCTGGACGTTCATGCGCTACCTCATGCCTGCCGACACGATGAAAGAGTACGGCATATATTACTTTGATGATTTTGTCCGCAACTTCGGCAACCTCGCACAGATGGTTGAGTTCAAGACCAACGGCAAGTTTGCCGAGGTGAGCCGCTTTGCCGGGTATGTAAACCTACCCGAACTCGTGCGCATTTGGAGCGGTGTAGCCGATACCGTTCTGACACGCGAGGCAGGCGGTGTGAGCGATAAAATCCCCGAAATGGAGGGAGGAAAGCCGACTGACATTTACCTGCCTCAGACCCGCGCCCTGCGCAGTGTGATGAAGTATGTAAAGGCAGAACTGGACCGTTACGACAAAATGGAGGGTAAGGAGAAAAAAGAGAACTCTCACATCCCCCTCACCATGTACGGCATAGCCAAAGCGGCCGCCGTAGATGCACGACTTGTCGTTGACAACGCCGAGGATGACCCCAACAGCAAGACCAACGCAACCGTGCGCGAGACACTGCGTTCCCTCAAGGATAGTGCGAAGTATAAAGGCACCGTTGCAATCTTCTCCGACAACTACCAAAACAAGAGAAGCGGTTTCAACCTCTACGAGGAGATCAGAAACAAACTCATTGCCGAGGGCGTGCCTGCCGAGCAGATTGTGATTATCAAATCGGGCATGACAATAAAGAAGAAGTTAGACATCTTCGAGAAAGTCAATGCCGGAGAAATCCGTGTGATACTCGGCTCAACATTCACACTCGGTACCGGCGTGAATATTCAGGAGCGTCTGCACACGCTTATCCATGTGGACGCGCCCAACCGTCCTATGGACTATACCCAGCGCAACGGACGTGCCCTGCGACAGGGCAACCTGCATAAGGATATGGGTATCCCGGTGCGCATAATCCGTTTCGGCGTTGAGGATAGTCTTGACGTTACCGCATATCAGCGACTGAAAACCAAAGGCGCAATCGCGGATTCCATTATGAACGGCTCAAAGATGATGCAGAATTCAATGGAGAACCGAGTACTTGAAGAGGAAGAGGACTCTTTCGGTGATATGACCGCTCAGTTGTCGGGCAGTGAGTATGCCATACTGAAGAACCAAGCCGAGCGCGAGGTTCGCAATCTTACCGCCAAGCAGAAAGGTCATGAGATAGACCAAATCTACATCCACAACCAATTGCCAAAGGTGGAGGGTCTCATCAAGGGCGCGGAACGCCGTATTGAGATTGAGACCAAGAACCTTGAAATCATCGGCAAACATTGGCCCGACGGCACGATCAAGAAGATAACCATCGGCAAACTCACATTTGACAGCGTGGGAGCAATGGGCGATTTCTTCAAAGAGCAGAACGCCAAGATGAATGAAGCCGCCGATCAAATTCAAGAGGGTGCAGATAATTGGATAAGCAAACTCACCATTGACGTTGACGGTTTGCCTTTTGAGGTGACTACCAACGTATCGCGTATTGTGGATAACAACGGACAGGGTCAAATATCCTTTGAGCCGAAGAGAGAAGTTACATACTCGTGTGAGGCACTCGGCATCAAGGACCGGGCCGTAAAAGGCAATCGCATCAAGAATATCATGGAGGAAATCGCGGAGAGGATTGTGACCGGCGCGGACAGCCAAGAACTTCTCTCACGCGGCCAGAAGCAACTCGCGCGATACTCCGATGACTACCGCCAACTCAAGGAGCGCAACGGCAGGGAGTTCCCCCATAAACAGCAACTCGCCGAGGCTAAGGCGCGTCTCGCTCAATATGAGGAAGCGATGAGAAAAGAACTGGAGGAAAAGGAGAAGAAGTATGCCGAAATGGATAAATCCGTTGATGCAGCTTCCGACATTACGTTAGATGATGACGGAGAGGACACTCCCACCAATGGAGACGGCAACAAGTATCGTCTCGTTGAAGAGGGACCGGTGCTTGACTTCCTCAACAATCAGCCGCTGAAGAAAGGCTTCCGCTATTCGCAGTGGGCGAACATGGGTGTGTTGCCTCCCATGACGGCCAAGCAGAATGGTGAGTGGCGCGCTCCGATGATATTCAGCCGTTGGGAGCAGAGCGAAGAGGGCATGATGAACGCCAACGGCAAGGCCGACCTTGTGCAGGGTAACGGACGCACGACCGGCGGTGTTGCCTACAATCCCTATTTCCATATCCGCACCTCACCGCTCAACGATCAGTTCACAGCCGCCTACGACCGCCCCGAACTTCTTGTCGTGGAGGGTTACTATCCCGAAAGCGAAGAGACCAGCGGCTACCATGCCGAAGGCGCAAAAGACAGTGTAGGTCTTATGGACTGGCACAGCGGAAGCGTTAACGGCCAGTTGAGCGAGGAGACAAAGGTTCAGACCATGCTGTCGCGCTACTTCAAGCCGAGCAGGATTGTTCCGTGGAGCGAGGTTGCAGACCTCATCATGGAGCGTGTGGGTGACCAAAAGGTTGCATTCCCGATTAACGCCGTACCTCCCATGCTCCGCGCAGAACTCGCCAAACGTGGCGCGAAGTTCAGCGGTATCAGCGGCAGTGTAGCCGAGGGAGACGTTACTATGCTTGAAGATTTGCGCGATCGTGTAAATGCAGGCGAATGGGATGCAGGACTGGAGAGAGCGCGTGAATACATGGACGCTTACGAGTCATCGCCCGAAGCAAAGGAGGCACGAGTGGAAAGCCTATCTAATGACCTACACACGCATATCCGAGTAATCCGCAACCAGTCGGAGGTTAACAACCTCTCCACTCGCAGGGAAAGACGTGCCAAAGGTTGGTGGAGTTCGGATGATAATGGCGTTGTTGTCGTTCTGCCTAACAACGTGAATGTGGCTGACGTGGATAACACGGTGGTGCATGAGGTTGTCGGGCATAAGGGCCTGCGTGCGCTTATCGGCGAAGATCGGTTTGATGAGTTCCTCGGAGAGGTTTATGCTCATGCCTCTAATCCCATTCGCAAGGTCATTGACAAAATGACTGATGAGATGGTATCAGCCGAAGCCGACCGCCTGCGTGTGCGCAAGAGCATGGCTCATGAGCGTGCCGGAGAAGATGTGAACTCACACTACTATACCGACATGGCAGAGGCACGTGTAGAAGCCGAGAAGAAGCGCGGGCAATTCCGCAATGAAGCCACGGAGGAATATATGTCAGACCTCGGCGGCCGCATCGGAAGCGAGGGGTTTGAGAAGATGAACCGTGATGAACTGACGCTTTGGGGAAAAATCAAGGCAAAGGTTCAGCAGTTCCTTGACAAATTCCTGCAAGGTCTGAAAATCGCCAAGAGCATACGCCTCAACGACAAAGACCTCTCATACATTCTCTACAAGTCATGGAAGAACCTGCGCAAGAAAAGTGTCTTTGCAGATGCAGAGGACGCAGTGAGACGCAGGCAGTCCGGCTACGATGCAGACGAGGTTACACGTTTCCGCGACCCCGGCCTGGGATTGGAGGAGACCATAACCAAGATGAAAGCCGAAGCGATGCAAGCAAACGCAGGGAATTTGCAGGCGAAGCGAGACGCTATGAAAGCGATCGGCGGCAACCTCAACTACCTGCGCCAAGCAATGGCACGTCAGAGGGAGTATGATATTACGACCGTGAAGAGTGTCAGCGACCTTGCGCGTGTACTCATGGAGGCAGGTCTGCTCGATGATTTGAGCCAGTATGAGACCAAGCGCATACTCGGAGCAATCAACAATGTTGTCGGACGGCAGGATGTTAGCCAGTATGTTCAGAAAGTCATGGACATAATGGTGGATAATCAGTTGCGAATGGGAGCAAACACGCTGGGCAGGCTATTGAGTATCCGTGGCAGTCGTGTTGATGCACGCGGTATTGAGGTACAGGGCGAACTTGACCCGGACGGACAGCGCATTGCGCAGGTGGTAAGGAAGTCAACTTCCCTACCAAAAGATGATATTGACAACCGCATCGCTGACGCAATTAACCGCATGAGCAGTACCGACACTACCATTGCCGATGAAGCGACAATCGAATATGCAGGTCTGCAAATCGCACGCCAGTATGTGGAGGACATCACCGAGAGCAAAGCCGAGGAAAAGGCATTGCGCGACTCCATCAAGCAGGCTAAAGAAGATAAGGACGCCGGGCAGATGACCGAAGCGGCTTATAAGCAGTATGTGGAGGCTACGAATGACGCAATCCGACAGAACAAGATAGACCGCGCCGAGGCGTTCCACTCGCTTGTAGAGCAGGTTGGCGATGTGTTGAGCGGTAGTATCGAACGTGCCAAAGCGTGGCGTGAAGCCGAGAAACAGCGCGTTGAGGAAATCCACCACAATGCCAACTCCGACATGGAGGGCAGACCGACCGATGAACACCACAAGGATGACCGCACGCAGAAGATTGTGAACAATAGTTTCGCACGCTTCCTGCTTGCACCTCTCGCCACTTTTGACCAAATGCTGAGGATGTTCGGCAAGAAGAACAGTTGCGGAGAGGGTTATCTATGGAACCGTTATATGCGCGGTTGGGTGGAAGCCTCCGAGAAAGAGTACACAGGTTATCAGAAAGCCTTGAAAGTGCTTGATGAGAAAGTGAGTGAAGTGTTCGGCAAGGATATGACGTGGGGTGACCTCTTCGCCATAGACCGCAAACTCCCGAAAGCGAGTGTAAGTTTTTGGGATGGAGGCGAGATGAAAGACCACGAACTGACGCAGGGCAATCTGCTGTATATCTACATGGCCGACAAGATGAGTGACGGACGGATGAAACTGCGCCGTATGGGTATCACGGAAGATGATGTTGAAAACATCAAGAACTTCCTTGACCCACGTTTCATTCAACTTGCAGACTGGATGCAGGAAGAGTTCCTCGTTGACAAGCGCAACGAGTACAACGAGGTACACAAGCGTATGTTCGGTGCATCTATGGCCGCTATTGAGAACTATTTCCCCTTGAAGATTTTGGCAAATGCCCGAGTTGATAAGGAGGAAGATGTTAATCAGCAGAACCGC
>CAJTQU010000013.1 GCA_910578665.1 uncultured Muribaculaceae bacterium | reverse complement strand
AAGTGACCCTTTAGTGATCCGCCTGGGGCTCGAACCCAGGACCCCAACATTAAAAGTGTTGTGCTCTACCAACTGAGCTAGCGAATCATCGTTTTGGGATTAAGGGGCGTTTTTGTGTCGCTGTTTCCCTTAATTGCGCTGCAAAGTTAGTGAGTTTTTTTGATATGGCCAAATTTTGTAGTACTTTTATTTTTATTTTTATTTGGTGTTGATTTTAATGTATTGATTTATAAAGTATTGTGTGTTGTAATAAATATGCGTATTTATTTGTGCCGGTTGATTATTTCTATGATTTGTGCACCGTAATTCCGAGTTATATTAGGTCCGACGTGTTTGGTTTGCAGGAGTTGTTCTATAGATTCGGGTTTGTTGGCTGTTATGTTGATGAGTGCTTTGGTGCTGGTTATTCTGTAAGCAGGTAGTCCTTGTCTTTTTGCCTCTTCCGAGCGCCATTGGCGCAGGGAGTCAAACAGGGCAGGGTCTGTGATTTCATTTATAGTTTCTTGTTTTTGTTTTTTTGCTGTTTGTTTTACTGCCAAGAGGGCTGCACGTGCGTTCAGCCTTATGTAATTAGCTGCGTTAAATTCTTCTGTCTGCATGGCGTCAAGAAGCAGCAATTTTTGTGTCAGCAGGTCTTCCAGAGTAGTGTGGCTGGTTTTCAGGCGTTTGAGCGTTTGTTTGTTGTCGTGTTGTGACGGTGTTTCTCTAATGAGTTCTGCTAATGGGTTTAGGGTGTTATAAAAGTATGTTGCAGCTGCGTGTATGCGTTCTTGCAACGGTGATTCAGCCAAGGATGTGGCAGATGATTGCTGCAGCATTCGTGTATATTGGTTTTGAAATGCGGAGGCTACTTGTATGATGCTCTGGCGCAGTGTTTTGTCTGCTTCGTCATATCTGGAGGGCAGTGAGGGATACAGGTTGCGAAAGGCTATGTCAACGGTCCTGCGGTATTCTTGAAACGCTTTGTCTATTTCGCCGAAGTCAAACAGTTGTCCGAGCAGTGTGAGCAGATATTGTTTCTGTAGGTTTTCTATGCTTGCCGTATCAGGGCGTCGAGCCGTTGTGTGTGACATAAACAGGGTTATTCTTTCGTCTGTGATAAATGCAGATGCAGACAATGGCCGGCTTAGCACTAGTCCGTCAAGACTGCGGCAGCGTGACAGCGCTACATATGCTTGTCCAGGAGCGAATGCTGCCGATGTGTCTATCACGGCATTGGTGAATGTAAGCCCTTGGCTTTTGTGTATAGTCATGGCCCATGCGGTTCTAAGAGGGATCTGGGTGAATGTTCCGTCTACTGACTCGCTTATTAAGCCAGTGTTTTCATCTATTTGGTAGCTGCGGTTTTCCCAGGTGTCTGCTTTTACTATGACAGGGGGTTGGTTGTTGTCGGGTTGTACGGTCACAGAGGTGTCTGTGAGGGCTGTGACTTTGCCTAGTAGGCCGTTATAATATTTTCGTTCGCCAGAGGGATCGTTTTTTATAAACATTACCTGTGCCCCGGTTTTTAGTCTGAGCTGTGGGTCTGCAGGAAATACGTTGTCGGGGAATTTCCCTTTGGTGGTTGCCGTATATGTGCGTTCCGGTCCGCACATGTTTTTAAGTCTGTTTTCGTTTATGCTTTGGGCGTGCGAGTTGTGTGTGGTTAGTTGTACCCATTGCCTGCTGTCATCGGGTACAAACGATGGTTTGTAGCGTTTGTTTAGTTCTTGCAGTGTGGCATTGTCACATTTTCCTATGCGTATGTTGTTGAGTAGTCCGAGGAATACGGGATCGTTTTGTCTGTAGACCTTTCGTAATTCTATTGTTTTGTATCCGCTCATGTTGAGTGCTCTGGATGAAAAGAAGTACGGTGTCTCATAGTACTGGCGCAACATGCCCCATTCGTCATCTTTGACTACTGGCGGCAGTTGTTGCAGATCTCCTATAAGTAATAGTTGTACTCCTCCGAAAGGGTGTCCCGGATTCCTAAGGCGTCGCAAAGTGTGGTCTATGGCATCAAGCAGGTCGGCACGCACCATGCTGACTTCGTCTATTACAAGCAGGTCAATACCGCGTATGAGCCGTAGTTTTTCACGGTTGAATCTGTTGTTGGACTTCATATGGCGGAACGGTAGAAACGGGCCGAAATCCAGTTGGAACAGGGAATGCAGGGTTACTCCTCCGGCATTTATTGCCGCTATACCTGTGGATGCCGCGACAACGATGCGTTTTGATGATTGTGAGGACAGATGACGCAGAAATGTGGTTTTGCCCGTGCCGGCGGCCCCTGTCAGGAATATATTGCATCCGGTGTGTTCTATCAGTCTGTAGGCTAGTCGGAAATCTTCGTTGTCTGTGTCATGGATCATAAGCGGAGTGCTGATTGTGCTGCGAAAGTAATAAAATAATATGACTTTGGCAAAGTTGTTAAAAATTATATTATCTTTGCAAGTAGGTTTCTATGTAATGACAATAATCTGTTATGGCATATGGTGACCATGGTATATTGATTTTTTAATTTAAAATATATTGTTATGACTAAAGTGAATAATGGAGAGTATGAGTATGGCGGATTGTGTGTGAATGGTTTTTTGATGCTGTTTTTTCTATTTCTGCTTGCTCCGGCTTTGTTGGCCGGGTGTGTCTATCTAGTAGCGCAGACCGACAATCCTGCATGGGCATTGCTGGCCGCTCTTATAGGTCTGGTAATTGTAGTAGGGGCAAAGGGCTTCGTGGTACAGGAGCCTGGCATGGCGCGCGTGTTGATATTCTTCGGGCGATATGTGGGCACCTGCCGCCGTGTCGGTTATTTCTGGATAAATCCACTGCTCACGGCCCGCAAGCTTTCTATGAGATTGAGGAATATGGATATAGAGCCTATAAAGGTTAATGACAAGGTGGGCAATCCGGTTTTGATAGGCATGGTGCTCGTATGGAAAATCAAGGATTCATACCGTGCTGTTTTTGATATTGATTCCGCTTCGTTAGGAGTTGGTGCCGCCACCATTGTGAGCAGTGGTGCCTTGGAGCGCTTTGTGCGTATCCAGAGCGATGCCGCGTTAAGAGAGGTGGCCGGACATTATGCATATGACCAGAGTGGTTCCGACAGTAGCGAGCTGACTTTGAGGGATGGAGGGGATGCAACCTCCGAGCTGCTTGAAAACAAGATTAACGAGCGCCTTGCCATGGCAGGAATGGAGGTGGTCGAGGCCAGGCTTAATTATCTTGCATACGCTCCCGAGATCGCAGCTGTCATGTTGCGCCGCCAGCAGGCATCGGCTATTATATCGGCTCGCGAAAAGATTGTTGAGGGGGCTGTCAGTATGGTGGATATGGCATTGTCTCAGTTGGAGAAAGAAAAAGTATGCGAGTTTACCGATTCACAGAAAGCCGCACTTGTAAGCAATCTTTTGGTGGTGCTCTGTGCAGACGAGCCGGCGCAGCCAGTATTGCCTACAGCAGCCGGATGAGGCGGTAAGGCTAATAAAAAAGTCTCGGCCATCGACCGAGACTTTTTTATTAATTCATGGTTGTTTGTTAGTTGGCGTGGGGCTGCACATTGATAAATTTGCGGCCGGCCTTGCCGGTAGAGAATACCACAATGCCGTCGATGAGGGCAAACAGGGTGTGGTCCTTGCCCATGCCTACATTAAGGCCCGGGTGGTGCTGTGTGCCACGCTGGCGCTTGATGATGTTTCCGGCTTTGCATTTGGCTCCACCGAAGATTTTTACGCCGAGGCGTTTGCTTTCTGATTCGCGGCCGTTCTTAGAACTGCCGACACCTTTCTTATGTGCCATTTCTGTGGAGTTTTAATTAAGCGTTAACTACTGATTTTACCATTACTTTGCTGAACTGCTGGCGATGGCCGTTTTTACGGCGATAGCCTTTGCGACGTTTCTTTTTGAAAACGATTACTTTGTCGCCTTTCACGAGGGGTTCGATTACCTCGCAGGTTACTTTGGCGCCTTCTACAGTAGGTGCGCCTACAGTTACATTGCCGTCAGCGTCTACGAGGAGCACTTTGTCAAAGCAGATAGCCTCGCCCTGCTTAACCTCGTCGCCGAGATGGTGTACATACAGATACTTGCCTTCTTCGGCTTTGAACTGCTGTCCTTTGATTTCTACAATAGCGTACATGCTAATTTATTGATTTATAGATTAGACCGTTAGGCGATGCAACAGAATTGCATTCTTTCTAGAGCCATGGCGGTACGAAAAGCGGTGCAAAGTTACAACTTTTATGCCTGATATGCAATTATTTCGTAGATTATTTATTTGCTGTATGGATCGTACATCTTTTGTGCAAGTCGTGATTCTCTGTTTTTATCTAAGGCGGCATAGTTGTTCAATATTTTTTGCTAATTTTGCGTTGTATATATACGGGGGTGTGCGCTCCTGTGTTGTGTGTTTCGCAAAATTAGACCCTATATGAAAAAAGCACTATTAATATTCGCTGTATTGATGGCGGCGTTGCTGCCTGTTGTTGCCGATGCTCGCAAGGAGGGTCGGCCAAAAGTGAAATTTACCGAATATCGTTATGACTTTGGCAATGTCCGTGAGAAAGGTGGCGCTGTTTCGCATGATTTTGCATTCACAAATACTGGTGACGGAAATCTGCTGATTATTGATGCCACTGCCACCTGTGGGTGTACCAGACCTGCATATCCTAAGAGGCCCATTGCGCCCGGCAAAGGCGGTTCAGTTAAGGTAACGTATAATCCCTTGGGACGTCCCGGTCCTATAGACAGGACTGTCACTGTACATACCAATGGCTCTCCTAAGAAAGTGCGCCTTAAAATAGTGGGAACTGTAATACCTTGACGTTATGGGGCTAAATATTCTTAAGATGGCCGCTGTGCCGCTCACCGTTATTGCATCGGCAGTGGTTGCGCCGGCTGATAATATACGCTGGCTGAACACGGAATACGATTTTGGCGCTTTTAAAGAGGCTGCCGGAAACCAGCAGGGCCAGGTGCAGTTTGTAAACGAAGGAGACGAGCCGACGATCATAACGCGTGTAAAGCCTACCTGCGGTTGTACTGTGGCGAGATATACCGAGGGTGAGATTGCTCCCGGTGATACGGCTACTGTATGGTTTGAGTATAATCCCACAGGAAGGCCGGGCCGTTTCAGAAAGCATATTAAGGTCTATACAGGTGTTGCGTCAGACCTTACATCTATCGTGATTACAGGCACGGTTATAGGCACGCCTTCTACTTTAGGCACCCAGTACCCGGAGGAGTTCGGACCGTTGCGGCTTTCGACATCCCATATCAGGCTCGGCAATGTAGTTTACGGTCAGAGCCGTCATGAGTATATATATGGTTATAATCAGGGAACGGATACTTTGCGTGTGAGCTGGAGCCATCCTTATGATGCGTTGTCGCTCGGTGTTTCGACACGTAATGTGGCTCCCGGCGATTTATTTACCCTCAGCGCCTATTTTAATAGTCGGGACCAGGGAGAAATAGGCTCGTTGGAATATCCTGTGACGCTGCATATCGATTATGGAGAGAGGCATGAAGACGTAATGCTGTCTATGTCTGCAAATATACTGCCAGACACTTCTAAAATGAACGAGCAGCAGTTGCGTGACGCGCCGTCATCGTTGGTTTATCCCACTGTAGTTGAGCTGGGAGACATATCACGCAGGAGTAAACCATATGAATTCTCTTTCTCTGTTAAAAACGAAGGTCGCACACCGCTGAAAGTGAAAAGGGTACATTCTACACAAGTCCGTAAGGCACTTAAAGTGTCACGTATGCCGAGCGTTGTGAAGCCGGGTAGGGAAGAACGTGTGAAGTGTAAGTTTGATACAGGCGGACTTGAATCCGGTCCGTTTAATGTATCAGTAGAAGTTGTGACTGACGATCCGCTGCATCCGACCCGTATATTGCATCTTATAGGCATAGTCAAGTAAAGAATTGAAATAGTATAATTCAGTTATCATACCATGGAACATCCTGAAAATTCAGAAGATTATAAAGGATTACAAGTAAACAAAGGTGTTAATTCAGCGCCTTCGGTCAATCCCTACCGCCGTCCTGTCCGCCGTGTGCGTACATTTACCCCGGGGGAATATGTGGAGGGTATATTGAAAGGTGATGTGAGTATGCTTGGGCGTGCCGTGACCTTGATAGAAAGTACTGCCGAGGCACACCAGCAGATAGCTCAGGAAGTGATTGAGAAGTGTCTGCCGTATTCGGGGCGTTCGAGGCGTATTGGCATTACAGGTGTGCCAGGTGCCGGTAAAAGTACAAGTATTGATGTTTTCGGTCTTCACGTGCTGCGCCAGGGCGGACGTCTGGCTGTTTTGGCTATTGACCCTTCCAGCGAACGGACAAAGGGTTCGATTCTGGGCGACAAGACTCGTATGGAGAAGCTCTCACAACAGACAGACGCATTCATACGTCCTTCCCCTTCGGCCGGATCGTTAGGCGGTGTGGCTCGCAAGACACGCGAGACTATAGTGTTGTGCGAAGCTGCTGGCTATGATAACATATTTGTTGAAACTGTCGGGGTCGGTCAGAGCGAAACAGCAGTACATTCCATGGTAGATTTCTTTCTGCTTATACAGTTAGCAGGTACGGGAGACGAGCTCCAGGGTATAAAGCGCGGTATTATGGAAATGGCAGACGGTATTGTGATTAACAAGGCCGACGGAGATAATATCGATCGTGCCAACCTTGCTGCCGCACAATTTCGTAACGCGCTGCATCTGTTCCCCCCCACGCCTAGTAAATGGGTGCCCGAGGTGCTGACCTATAGCGGATATTATGAGCTGAATATAGACAAGGTCTGGGATATGATAGACCGTTATTTCGCATATGTGAGGCGAACAGGATATTTTGAACACAAGCGTCAGGAGCAGGAGAAGTATTGGATGATAGAGACCATTGACGAGCAGCTGCGCCATAGTTTCTATTCGATGCCAGAGGTAGCGGCATTATTGGAACAGAAAGAACTTAGAGTGCTTAATAGCGAGCAGTCATCTTTCACTGCGGCAAAAGATGTGTTGGACTTTTATTTTTCTCGGCTGAAAGGTTCTCATAAATAATATGCGTTACGGCATCTCCAATCTCTCCTATGCGCGGATATCGTGAGGCTGTAAGGGCTTTGCGTCCTTTGTCTGTCGAGCGTTTGGCAAAGCTGTGCCGAGCGAGGTCGGGCTTATGCGTGAATACGCCGTTATGGCGTATGCTGCCTTGTGATATTTCAAAAATAGAACGCGGACAGGTCGAGATACTTACAGCCGCATATGCCGAGGCTGTTTCTGTGCGTGTCCGGGCCGCGTTCCAGTCATTTGATTTTTCTGCATTGCAGGATTGCGAGATAGTGTTATGGGGCAGTGCCGATGCTTTGCAAGGCGTTGCCCTGGCCCAACTTATGAGGGAGCGTGGTGTGGCGCAGCTGGTGCGCCGCGTCACTATTTTTGAACCAAACAGATATTTGGCTGCATATGCGGCCGAGAATATGCGTGCGGCCTTGCCGGAAGCTGTTGTGGATGCCGAGGCGGTATGGATACCTGCTGAGGGACGTTGGCCTGTGGTTAGATCTTTTACGCCTGAACACCATGATGTATTGCATATTGTAGGAAGCACGCTGTTTGCCGACAGGGTAAAACTACGGCGGCTGGCCTGGCTTATGACCTCTGGTTCTGCAACACACCATATAGCCTTAACTTCTCCTCTTACCGACCGTAGCCAGAGATGTGCCGAACTGGCTTCGTTGTTTGTCGATAAATTTGTGTGGTCAGATATTTCGGAAACAGATTATACTTATCTTTCAGACGGTACACCGTTGAGCCTGCGTACTGTTACATTTACTTGCCGCAGTAGGACGCTGAATGAAGATGTTGTCGGACTGCCCCCTGATTTTGCAGCTGTTTCTCATGGCAGCCATCTGGATTTCCCTGTTGGTGCCCATGTGCGTTATTCCGGATTGCCAGACGGGGTTATAAGTCTTTGCAACAGGATCAGAAAGTTGTATCCTGAAGGTCTGAGCATACACCTTAGGCCAAGCATAGGTACGCTTAGTCCTGATATTGTAATTTTAAGAGAAGGTTTCAGACCTATTGTAATTAAGATAGTATGTAAAGATGGCCTCTATGATACTAGGTCGATACATAGGTGTTTACATATGCTTAGGCGCGAATGTGTCGCTTTGTCTGATATTGCAATGCATGAGTGCGAGGTACAGGGTGCCTTGTTGTCGCTTGATTTGTCTAGGTCGGATTTTATGGCTGCGTTGTTTAATTCGGTTTTAACGAAACAAAATTTAGGAGGTATTAGCATAATAGGCAAAGATAGTTGTTTTGAAAATGACGTTGTCCGATTTGTTGATGGCTTGTTTGTCCCTGTCTGCAACAGGAATATAAATGACACCATATCCGGAGAGATAGCCCCTGTCTGGCATTCGGCTGTGACGGGTATGGATATCAAGTTTACACCCTGGCAGCTGGCTGTGGCTTCAGGTGCAGGCAGGTCAGAATATGTGTCTGGTCCTCCCGGATGCGGCAAGACTATGTCTTTGGCCGTAAGATCGGTCATTGCGTCACAGCATGGCGGCAGGGTTTTGGTCGTTGTGCATAATAGCGCCGATATAGCGGCATTCAGAATCTGTCTGCGGCGTGTGCCGGCTGATTACGCTCCAGGCCGTATACACGTGCGGACATATGCGCAGCTGGTGGCAGAGCAGGGGAGTATCCCGACGGCTGTAAAATGCGGTTTGCCGAAAAATATAAATGAGACAGAACTATGTGTCGCGGCCGAATCTGCAGAAGTTTATTTACGGGTGCCAGACCGCGGCAGATTTGATTCGGCATGCAGGAAATATGATACAATACTCGTAGATAATGCACATTGTTTTACCCCTTCGGAGCTGGAGGAAATGCGAGACGCCCTGTTACATACCGGAGGTGAGTTTACAGTGGCTGCCACGCGGATCTCTGATGGCACAGTGTTCCCGGAAGGATGTCATGTAGCTAATGACGTGTCTCGGTATAGAAATGAGGAATTACGAGGTTTTGTAGAGGGACTGTGCGATGCGGTGTATTTCTATGATAAAGGTTGTCGAGAATTTATGTTGTGCAAACCTCGTTCCTGCCATGATAATTGTACCAATATCAGGGTCCTGTCATGGCAGTCCAATCCTCCTGCCGACAGGGTTGCAGGCGAGATATTGCTATTAATGCGTAAATTTGCTCTGGAACCTGGGGCCACGGCGGTGGTATCAGACGATATGGTGTTACTCAGGCATACCCACCACATAATAGAACGGACGCGCCGTCAGTATCTTAAGATGTCGGGATCTCGTGATAAAACTCCAACGGCAGGGATTTCTGATGCCATGATGAGAGCGCGTCGCAAGCTGGCTCCGGATTATGATGCTGGAAAGGACCACTATATACCAGGACGTATGACTCGTTTCCCGTTTCCGCACATGTGTGTTGCAGCCACATTTATGACTAATGATGAACTGGACCGGTCGCGCGTACATCCCTCCTTTTTAAAGGAATATGCCAGATATCGCGGTGCCGTCAAGCTAAGGCATATTGACTACTGGTTGGAAAATATGTCACAGCGTTTTGTAACATCGCCTAATTATAATGCGCTTACACCTCAAAAAGGATTATTGTTTGCGCATATAGACCACTTTCGCAGTCTTGATATGCCCAATGTGATACTACTGTTGTCTGATAATTCGCAGTCAGTGTCCAAACTTCTTGCCGGGGCGTCACGGGCTACTGATACGTTGCTTGTAATTACTATGGGAGAAGGCTTGTATAAGAACTTGCTGACCTCTTATGTCAAGACTTGACTGGGCTGTCAGGCAGAGGGTTATTGCGCTTCACAAGGCGTTCAGGATTCTTAGACAGAAATTCCGCCCATGATTTGGGGCCTTTGGCTATCTGTGGTTTGCCGGTTTCATAAAAATGTGTCAGAGCCACAGCCAGCGCATCTGTGGCGTCCAATAAATCAGGCATTTTGTCTTCCGGAATCTTTAGCAAGTGTTTCAACATGTTGGCCACTTGCTCTTTTGATGCACCGCCGTTGCCGGTTATACTTTGTTTTACAGACAGCGGAGGATATTCGGTTATAGGGATGTCGCGTGTCAGGGCTGCAGCCATAGCGACACCCTGGGCTCGTCCCAGTTTAAGCATGCTCTGCACGTTTTTACCAAAGAAAGGCGCCTCTATGGCCATTTCGTCTGGCAGGTGTTGTGCCACAAGTCCGCTAACTCGCTCGTAAATACGGCGAAGACGCATGTAGTGGCTTTCAAAACGTGACAGCTTGATAACACCCATGACAATCATTTCCGGTTTGCCACGGTTCACCCCAAGTACCCCGTATCCCATGACATTGGTTCCGGGGTCGATGCCGAGTATCACACGTTCGTGTTCCATTATAAAATTCCGGTATCTAATGTCTCAAGCGTGGTGCGGAAAAACAGCATACGCTGTCCGTATGCAGCTCCGAATTTTCCCAGTGTGCCGGCGAGAAGATCTCTTTCCCAGCATGCGAGGGCGTTTCGGGATTCGAATGAAAACTGTAATGACACACTTTCAGCATCGCTGTCGGCCGTTTGGCTGTGCACGCGAGCCATCTGTACGCGGCATGAGTTGTGGCTTAGTGGCGGAATTATTTCTTCCCTTAGCAGGGACAACATCTCTTCAAGGTCAGAGGGTGAGCATACGAATGTTATATTGTGAATAAACATAATGTTTAGTATTTAAGGGATATTGTTATTTCGACCATGTGTAATTTGATGATTTGTTGGCCTTGAACCTCATCCTGTATATACCGTTGATTAACGGACGCATAAGCCAGAATAGTGGTGCGCTGAGCAATAGGCGTCTGCTCGCTAGAGCGGCAGATGCCCGGCGGTAGACGCAAATCTGGTATCCCCAGAGAATAATCATGATGAGCATTGCAGTAAGTGCCGGCAGGAGGTTTGGCAGCCCTGATATGGCAGCATATATGGCGCATCCCAGTGACAGCCACAGACACAGGCTGTGCAGGCCCTGCATGCGCAGTGCCGCAGTATGCAGATATCTGGATGTAAACGTGTAACGTTCTTTGGCACGGAGCCACAGGCGCGCGTATTGCTCGCTGTCCAATATGACTTCGGGTACAGCGTCATTGTCCATAACTATAGCTGTATTTTCCGGAGTGGCTATTTCATTTACAAATATGTCATCTTCGCCGGCCTGGAAGCGGTTGGTAGATGCGAAGCCGTTGTTGTTGAAAAATGTGTCTTTGCGGAGAGCCAGGTTAAATCCGTCACCCCGATACGGCTTGCCGGCCAGAGCCGTGCCGAGCCATTGCGTGGCTGTTACCTGGTTGTCAAACGCACGCCAGAATCGGCCGGCACCATTATCAGTATCTTGCGGAACACGGCTTATGCCAAGGCAGACCTCGGTTGACGGGTTTGTAAATTTTCCGGCCATGATGCGCAGCCATCTGTCGGAAGGAATTGTGACATTAGACGCGGTCATAAGCACTACCTCGTTTTTGGCTGCTTTCATCCCGAGGGTGTAGGCTGCTTTGCGGCGGCTGACGTTTATCGAGCTGTCAGGGACAAACGTATAACGCAGGCATCCGTGCTTCTCCATCATATTTTCGACAATCTCCGAAGTATTGTCTATAGATGCGTCATTAACCACAATTACTTCATATTCGGTATAATCCTGGCGTAGTAATTCGGTGAGGAACGATTCGATATGCTCTTCGGCATTTTTTGCGTATACGATCACCGATAACGATGGAAGGACTTCGTCTTCAATTCTCTCAGGCGAGGTGGCACGGCGTCCGACGCGTGCCACTTTGCGCATGGGGCGAAGTCCTGCCATCGCTGCTGTTAATGCTGTCACAAAGCAGCATACTAGGAGTCCTGCTACCGGTATTGATATGTCAAAATTAAAAATCATATGTCTTTCTACTAAATTGATTTCAGCTTAACAATATAACTTTAACGATAACTTCTTATTTGTATTATATGCCGAGCAGGTCACGTGTTATGTCCAGCGCGGTGTGAATCTCTTCGATTGGTACGTTGTCTGACAGAACCGGATCTCCGGGACTTCTCAGGAGTACAAAAGAGATGATACCGTGTTGGGGATTTTTTTTGTCATGTCCCATTAATTCGAGAAGTCTGGGATAGTGGTCGCATTTAATGGGTATCTGAGGATATAGACGCCTTATGTATAATGCGGTTTTTTGCAATAGCTCCGAGCTGAAACCGTGTCTGATATGGCTTAAGACTAGGGCTGACACAAGTCCCCAGGCCACAGCGTGGCCGTGGCTTGTTCGTACTCCCTGCCATTCTGGATCCATGCATAGGGCCTCTATGGCATGTCCGGCGGTGTGTCCTAGATTGAGTATGCGCCTTAGTCCTTTTTCATATGGATCTTTCGATACAATATTTCTTTTTACATTTACTGACTCGCTTATATAGTCACTCCATTCTGTTTCATCTAAAGCCTGTGGGTCTATGGATAAATATTTTTCTATGCAGCGTTTATCCTTGATCAGTGCGTGTTTGAGCATCTCGCCATAGCCAGACAGCAAGTCCTTATAGGGTAAGCTTTTTAGAAACACGGGAGATACGATTGTAGCATCTGGGTTATGGAACGCTCCAACCACATTTTTGACACAGCCAAGGTTCAGACCTGTTTTACCGCCCGTGCTTGCATCGACCATTGCCAACAGGGTGGTCGGCACATTGATATACCTGATTCCCCTCATGTAGCACGCAGCTGCAAATCCACCTATGTCGGTGGTCATTCCTCCGCCGATGTTTATAAGTACCGACTGCCTGGTAGCCCCTCCCTTTAATAGTGCCTGCCATATTATTTCTGCTGTCTGAAGATTTTTGGCGCTTTCTCCGTCAGGTATTGGGATTTTTATGGCGTGTTCAGACCAACGGCCCTTGGCATTATTCAGCAATATAGGGGCGCAGCTGTCCGGAATTACGGCGTATAGTGCTCCGTCAGGCACACCGTGGGTGAGTCTGTCCAGTTCCTTTCCGGGATCGCAGGTATGTATGATTCCGGACATATCATTATGAGTTTATGAGTTCTGGCAGTAGTTGTGCAAACATCGGCATGCTGTCGACTACAAGGTCTGCGCCAGACTGCCTCAAGACATCGGCTGGAACAGGACCCGTGGTAATGCCTACGGTGAAGCAGCCGCTACGGTGGCCGGCCTCTACGCCCAGAGGAGCATTTTCTACAACTATAGCCGCATGTGGCGGTTGTCCGGCCAGGTCAAGGCCTCGCAGATATGGCTCGGGATGCGGCTTCCCGTGCCGTACGTCCCTGGCACATACTCTCATGCCAGGTTCAAATGCTCCCGGATAATCATTATATATGGCATCAAGCAGACTTGACTGGGCCGATCCGGTCACAAGCACGCACTTAAGACCGTACTTGGTAAATATATTAAGCATTTTGTCAGCGCCTGGCATAAGTATACGTTCGCCATATTCTTTGAAATACAGTGTTTTTCTGCGATATAATTCTTCTATTTCGTCCGGTGTGGCCTTTCTGCCCTTATATTGTTCGAATAAAAGGTCTATAGTGGCAGCTCCGGTCATACCTTCGTATAGAAAGAATTCCTCTTCTCGGCACGACATGCCTATTTCGTCAGTCATTCTTTTCCATGCCCTGGCATGCCTCGGCATAGAGTCATATAGCACACCGTCCATGTCTATGAGTGCGCATTTGGGGCACCAGGTCGCTATATCCAGCCTCGAGCGGTATTGGTTCAAAGCCTCTTGTATGTCATCATTGGCAACCATTATTTATCCTTCTTTTTATCGTTTTTTCCGAATTTGCTCATCACATTCTTGATAGCGTCAGAATTTAGAGCTTTGATCACTGGAGCCTTAAGAGAATTGCTTATCAGGTCTACAGGATTATCCAGTTCCTGTGTCTCGGTGTCATTAACAAGCGTTTTACGTTCAGACTCCTGGTTGTAGTTATGGTATTCCTTTCTGTCGGTGTAGGACAGAGCCGCTTTATCTATAAGTTTATGCAGCTCCAGTCTCATGGCTTTGACGAAATTGATACGTTGGTCTTCTACCAGGTTGACCATCTCCCGGGCTTCGTTTTCCTTATATTTGGCACCTCCGAATCGAAATTTGGGATTATCAAAAGTTCCTTTTATATTGATGCCGAATTTAAACGGGATAGGGGATTTGAGCACCGACAGGTGGTAATACATGTTCTGTGCCAGGTCATTCTCTCCAAGCAGTGCAAACCTGTATTTCTCCATGCCGAATGAGAACGGATACAGGCGCAGCACATTGTCATGTACGGCCACCTGTATGTCCATATCCGAAATATTCAGATCTCCCTTTTTTCTGATGAGCATCATTCTTGCCACTTTCCGTATGGTAGGATCTTGTGTCAGCGTAAGATCTGAGCCTGAAATATTAAGTACGGCGTTAAGCGACGATATGTCTAAATCCATATTGGGGAAGATGTCCATAGAACCTGCCAGACGGGCGCCTACCTGTCCGTGCAGGTTTGTTATTACGGGCATCATTTCTTTCACCTGTGGAAATGATATGAGGAAGTCATCGATATTTACATTTGAAAATCCTAAATCCAGCGCGAGATTTAATTTCTCTATTTCACGGCTTGAATACAGCATGTTCAGATATGCGGTGCCGAAATCGGTTCTGGCCGTTAAAGAGTCTACAGAAAATGCGCCATCGTTCATCGCCACAGAGGTCCGCGCGTCATAGACATTTATATTTTCGTACAACAGCCTGTCGGCATTCATGCGTACTAACGCGTCTATATTGCGTGGCACTAAAAGAGTGAGTGTGTCTGTTGTCGGTTCCTCTGCCGGTATTGTGGCAGCGGCGCGCACCAGGGCGTCTTCCTCTTCAGGGTTTATGCGTACCAAGTGTCCGCGTTGCGACTGAAGGGCCTGGCCGAGTTTGAAATTATAAGCTATCTGGTTGAGATTCAAATTATCGACATCGGCGTTAAACCTTATTTTAAGCGGAGTGCGCACACGGCCCAGCATCATATGCCGCAGATTGGTCACATCGCCCGAAACGGTCATTTTGTTTTCTTCCGACTCCAGGCTGGCACGGTGTAGCCGTAGGGAATCGAGAGAGAAATCAAAAGCAAGATTGCGGAGTATGGTCCTGACCGGGTATGCGATGTGTGTCAGGGCTATTCGGTCGGAATTGACGTGGCCGCTTATGCCCCATTGGCGGAACAGAGCCTTTATGCCATTGTCCAGATCCAGACGGAACACTCCCTGTTCGTCCGCTTTTTTTCTCGGCATAGATGCGAGTTTTGCAATTGAATCAGCCGATAATCCAGGATTAGCCTTAGCAATGGCGTCATATCGCCGCTGATAACGGCTTTTCCCGGTTTTCTTTCTCTCGTTGAGATGGGCTGATACATCCGCGCTTACAGCGTTTGCGCGCATACGCATATATGGATCGGTGTAGCGCAGGCGGTCGGCCTTTACCGAGGCTTTGAGAAGCGGCGACCTGGCTTTTCCCTCGAAACGGGTCACTATTCCGTTGGCATCGAAGCCGCGTGCTGATACATACATAGTGTCGGTAGGGGAGTCCGCCTTGATTACACGGGCCTGCAGACGCATTCCCATAGGCATGATTTCCCCTTTGTGCTTGCTCTGCAGCAGCGCTTCCGTGGCTCCGGCCTGTAGTGATACGCCGCTCATCCCGGTCTTTATGCCGGGTACCGAGCAGTATAGTGTGTCTATGTCAGCCTCGGCGCGGAGCAGACCGGTGACAAGTCTGCCCGTATCGTGGCTTGACATGTTATTACCGAAACTGAATTTGGCGGCACGCGCATATAGCTCGGTGGCCAGTACGGGAAGCGAGAATAGGAAATTTCGTATTTCGACCGAACCGTCTGCATCTATATTCTCGTATTTCATCTCTAACAGGTCTGACAGGCGGCACCTGGCCGACGCATCGGCGCTGACACTGCCGCCAAGTACGGCGCCTGGCATGGGGATAAGTCCGGCAAAGCGTTTTAGCTCGGCTTCGCCTTTAGATGTCAGGACAATACGTGGGTCTTCCGATAGAGCTTCCTCCACACTGGCCGTTAAAGACAGGTTGACGCCTTCGCCCTCCATATCGAACACCGGTATGTCGAGGCTGCTTAGTGACGGGTTGCCGCCATTGAAAGCGAACGCCCCTTTGACAGCCAGTCTGTCCAACTTTAGGGGTGTACCCACTTTGGGATCATTGTATTCCAGATGGCATGCCGGTATGGTGAAATCCACATTTGCGTCAGGGGCCTGTCCGGATGTCAGAGCATACGGCGTGGTTGCTTTAACAGAAAGCACCACGGTCATATCTGTATCAAGATACCTGAGCATTTCCATCTGTTTCCGGTTTTCTTCCGGAAGCAGAGAGAGCACATTCATGATCTTTACCGGATTTGTATTAAGCGCGCATGCCGTTAGTGAGGGTTGTGCTGACAAGTCAAGTCCGGCGGTTAGATATCCTACTATGCCGGCTATGTTTATTGTGTAGTCTTTCAGACTGAATGCCATGGGTGACTGTGTCCAGCCCACGTTGCCGTTGAGTGCCACTGGTAGTGATGATAATATCTCGCGGCCTTCCATATCAAGGCTGACAGCTGTATTAAGGGCTGTGTGCAGCTGGTCGCTGTCCTTTGTCTCGCTCTTTATGGTGAGGGACAGATTATCCAGTCGTGCGTCAGTCGTGCTTTGTGCGTCATAGTAGCGAATTCCCTGTGAAGCATCGATGGAGATTGTCTTGAAACGGATTTTCCATGGTTTGCTGTCTTCATCCTGCTTTGGCTCTGACGGGGGAACAATGTTGTAGTTATTTATTTCGGCGTTATATGAAACCAGGTTTATACCCACTCCCGAGGCTTTTATGTCACCCAGCAGTATAGTTCCTTTCAGCAGGCCCCACGGATTAATTGACGCTTTTATAGTTCCTGCTTCCAATAATCGCGAGGCATCGGCCGGCAGTTGTTTCATAACCGAGCCGGGCTGCCCCTGGAGAGTGCGAGATGTGAGGCGCAGGTTGCTTACATCTAGTCTGACCTGTGGGAAACTGCTCCATATGGTCAGTTCGACACGGTCTGCGCTGACATCGGCGTGCAGGTATTCGCTTCCGTACTTTTCCACCAGCGGTGTCAGCCGTTCGGGAGTGAGATACCAGCCTGCTACTGCCAGTAAAGTCGCCAGTAGTACCATTATGCCTCCTGCCGCGCATGCTGTCCATTTTAGCACACGCAGCCATACAGGCCTGCGACCTCTGTTGCCGGCATTTGAAACCGCGTCAGTATTCTGAATATCTTTCTCCATGTTTTTGTGGATTTATTTTAAGGCTGAGTGACTGTTATATGGAAGCATGCGGTTTTTCTTTCATACTTCACCATGCACCGCTTCTGGCGTCTCAAGTCCTGGAGCACTTCTGCAAGAAGGTTTTTCAAATCTTCCTCATTGATTGTCCTGTCGGGGTCGGCACAATAGAATTTGCTCCAGCTCAGGTCGAATGTTGTGCCGAACTGGTGTGTCGAGCTGTCTACGGCATTCTTATTCACGCGGCGTAGTTTTTTTACCGTGGCCGGTGTGCGCAGCAGGCTTGTTACTTTGATTTTGTAGCCGTCGGCGCCGCGACTTGCCAGAGAATCGATGAAGTTATAACCGATCTTGCGCAGCAGGTCTTCAGCCTCTGGCACAAGATACGGATATGAGTGGGTCAGTTCGTCCACATGATATGCTTCGCACGATGTGACAAGACGGAGCGGCCGGCGTGTGCGGTAGGCTCCGGCCAGACTACCTATAGGTCTGATGCCGAACTTCTCGGCCCATTCGTACTGATATTTGTTACTGTCATTGAAGACCTCTCTTAGCGGCCCCACCGGGTTAATGCTGATTCGGTCATGGTGGCGCTCGCCACCGGGGATATTACCTTTCTTGCCTGTAGAACTTATATTTTCCTTTTTATATCCTAGGGGATCTTCATATGGATTTATATTGAGGCTTTTAACCGCATTTGCGTTGGTAGATTCATTATCATTGTCGGAATCGCAACTGAACATCATTCCTGTTATAGCGCATCCCAAAATTGTCCCTATTATAAATTGTCGCATGAATAATTCGTATGTAAGCGGCCTGAGATCAGACCCAGTTTATCTACAAAATTAATAAAAAAAAATCAGCGCTGCCGCAGATAGAAATAAAAATTAATTATTGTGGATTGTAAAGACTTGTATATCAATTATATGATATTGGTGTATGAAATTTGTGCAAAAAAAGTTGCGTAAAAGTTTGGTGGATACGGAATAAGTTCGTAACTTTGCACTCGCTTTAGGGAAGGAACTTAATCAATGTTTCATCGATTCCCCCACGATTAAGTTCGCTAAAGCAAAATACTCTCGGGGTGTAGCTCAGTCCGGTTAGAGTGTGCGTCTGGGGGGCGTGAGGTCGCAAGTTCGAATCTTGTCACCCCGACCGAAGAGTAGGCAGGCTGTCATCGGCAGTCTGCTTTTTTTATGTCGATTTTATAGGGGAGTGTTGCTCAGGGTCGGCGGATTGTTCAGGATCAGTTGACTTTTTTACTGTTACGCTTTGTCGGTTAGTATTCTGAAGTAGTTGTTTGCTATATGTCGGGGCATGCAGTTATGTTGGTTTCCTATAGGTTATACCCACTTAAAATCTATTGCTCCGGTTTTCCGGATATGTATTCGTATATTTTGACATTACTGTCAGCATGGGAAGCCAGATAACTGGCCTTGTTTTCATGCAGTTCTTGTTAGACGGATATCAGTGGTACTGTTTTGAGAGATAGCAGTTGTCCATTATTGTATTAAGCTTGGTTATGTTTTTGGCAATCTGTATCTCATATTCTTTTTTTGTGACCGACTGTGTGTGCGTGATACTTTGTTTTGGAGTTTTTGAATACGGCTAGTGCTGTGTATATTGTCTGTTGTGGGCTTCTTTTGCCGTGCAATCAGTGTTTGGCAACGTCCTGTGGAGAGCTTGAAAGGCTTGGCTTGGGAGAAGTTGTGCCAAAATGTGGGTATTCACTTCGTGCGAAATCCTTGTGCTGTTGGGGGGCGTTGTCCGGATGTTGCTAAAAAGAACTGAGACCGCGCTTCACAAGAGTGCGGTCTCAGTTTCATTTATGTTTTTGGAATTACTTCTCTTCCTGAGAGAGTTTCTCCTTGAGAGCCTGCAGGGCGCTCAGGTCACCGAGAGTTGTCTTCTCGATAGAGGGAGCAACAATCTTTTCCTCTTTCTCAGCGCGCGGAGCACGGGGCTTGCGGCTTTCGGCGTTGTTGCCGGCAGCTGCGCGACGTTCAGCCTTTTCTGCATCTTCGCGGATGCGACTGTGGCTGAGTATGATGCGCTTGCTGTCCTTGTTAAATTCGATCACCTTGAACTGGAGCTTCTCGTCAAGTTTTGCCTGGCTGCCGTCAGCCTTAACCAGGTGCTTGGGAGTTGCGAAGCCTTCTACGCCGTATTCCAGTGCGATTACGGCACCCTTGTCCATAACCTCTGTGATGGTACCCTCGTGGATCGAGCCTACAGTGAAGATATTTTCGAATACTTCCCAGGGATTTTCCTCGAGCTGTTTGTGGCCCAGAGAGAGACGGCGGTTGTCTTTGTCGATCTCGAGAACCTGTACCTCGATGTCATTGCCCACCTTGGTAAACTCGCTGGGGTGTTTGATCTTCTTGGTCCAGCTGAGGTCAGAGATGTGGATGAGGCCGTCTACGCCCTCTTCGATTTCAACAAATACGCCGAAGTTGGTGAAGTTACGCACCTTGGCAGTGTGCTTGCTGCCGATGGCATATTTAGTCTCGACATCCTCCCAGGGATCTTTCTTAAGCTGTTTGATGCCGAGGCTCATTTTGCGTTCCTCGCGGTCCAGGGTGAGGACTACGGCCTCTACCTCGTCGCCCACTTTCATGAAGTCCTGGGCGCTGCGCAGGTGCTGGCTCCAGCTCATTTCGCTTACGTGGATCAGGCCCTCTACGCCGGGAGCGATCTCTACAAACGCGCCATAGTCGGCCATTACTACTACTTTGCCTTTCACATGGTCGCCAACTTTCAGGTCGGTGCTCAGCGCGTCCCATGGATGGGGCATCAGCTGCTTCAGACCAAGGGCAATGCGCTTCTTCTCGTTGTCGAAGTCGAGGATAACCACATTGAGTTTCTGGTCCAGCTGTACCACTTCTTTCGGGTCGCTCACACGGCCCCAGCTCAGGTCGGTGATATGGATAAGTCCGTCTACGCCGCCCAAGTCGATGAACACACCGTAGGGAGTGATGTTCTTGACAGTGCCTTCGAGCACCTGGCCTTTTTCGAGTTTGGCGATGATTTCTTTCTTCTGCTGTTCGAGTTCGGCCTCGATGAGAGCCTTGTGGCTTACTACGACGTTGCGGTATTCCTGGTTGATTTTAACAACCTTGAATTCCATAGTCTTGTCCACATACATGTCGTAGTCGCGGATGGGGCGTACGTCAATCTGGCTGCCGGGCAGGAATGCCTCGATGCCGAATACGTCTACTATCATACCGCCCTTTGTGCGGCACTTGACATAGCCCTTGATGATTTCGTCGTTCTCCAGCGCCTTGTTCACGCGCTCCCAGCTGCGTGAAGCGCAAGCCTTGCGGTGTGAGAGAACGAGCTGTCCCTTTTTGTCTTCCTGGTTTTCGATAAACACTTCCACAGTGTCGCCTACTTTCAGGTCGGGATTGTAGCGGAATTCGCTGATTGAGATGATGCCGTCAGACTTATAGCCGATGTTAACCACTACCTCGCGCTTGTTCATTGCGATTACGGTACCTTCGGTTACGTCTTTGTCCTTTACGGTGTTCAGAGTCTCGTCGTAGCTCTTGGTGAGTTCTTCGCGGCTCTTGTCGCCCGCAGTTTCGCCTGTTTCATAGGCATCCCAGTCGAAATCTTCGATGGGAGTGTTTTTAAGTTCGCTCATTAAATGGAAACGAATTGTGATGAATGTGGCTGCCTTTATGCCTGTGCCGGCCGTGTGTCCGGATTAGTTACGGCTGCAGCCGGGTTAAAAATATGTTGTTGATCTCGTGTCTGGCGTGCGATGTTGCCATGCACACTCCCAGACGCTGCAAAATTAGTAAAAATAATTGAGTTACACAAATTTATGCCTTTTCCAGATTTATTATGCCGTGTCTGTATATGCTGAACGGGCGTGCCTCGTCGGCGCGCCCGTTCTTATTTGTTATATCGCCGGTTGTTCCGGCATCAAGTAGAGAAATCTTAGTCCTTGGGAACTACCACCAGCTCGCCGGGGATAGGTTCTACGATAAAGTTGTTGCGGTTACGTTCTGAGAGTGGTATACCGAAGCGCCAGCCGTTGTTGCTTGAAGGAGCAACGTTGCATTCTATGCCTGACGGGATGTTACCGGAAGTAATGTCGTTCTCAACCCATGCGCGGCGTGTCATGTTCATGTTCCAGCGTTTGAGGTCGAACCAGCAGAAGCCCTCGCCCCAAAGCTCGATACGACGGTAGGTACGCACTTCGTTGAGCAGGTCGGTACCGGTGCTTGTACAGTTGTAAGAGGGGTTACGCGGCTGGTTTACCTCGTTGAGAAGGTTCTGAGCCTCGGCGGTCATGCCCAGCTCTGCGCATGCCTCTGCCTCATACAGGTACATTTCGGTAGCGCGCATGTAGGGGATCTGGCAGACACCGTTCTGTCCTGTTTCTCCGTTACACCAGAATTTAACCTGGGCGCCGTTCACGATCAGGGCGGTGGCGGAATCGCCTGAGCCAGAGCCTTGGTATGCGTTGTTGCCTGTGCAATTAGCAGGCTTGTGGGCATCAAGCCATGTGCGGCTGGCGTTTACGAGGGTCTCAAGGTTAAATGCGAGAGTTGTCGGGTTTACGGCAAAGCTGCTGTAGAACATCATAGGCACGGTGCCGTCCAGCTTTTCGTCGGTAAGGAACCAGTCTCGACGTTCGTCGCCTTCGGGGATCTGGTTATACAGGTCGATGTTTATACGGTTAGTATAGCGGTGGTCGTTGGCGCCGGTGCCGTTACATGCGAAGAATGTACACCAGTTACCATAGATGAAGTTGTCGATCTCTGCAAACGAGGGAGACCACATCCATTCATTTTCGTTGAACTGGAGATAGCCGTTGAAGATCTCGTCATGAGTGGCGATGCGGTAGCCCTGGCGTGCGTTGTGGGCCATTGTGCGAACTTTCTCCCAGTCATGCTTAAGAGCGGCCACACGGGCGTATACGCCATAGGCGATATTGAGAGTTGGTTCGAAGTGGAGTTGGCGTTTCACACCGGAAGCATTGTTGAAGCATTCGATTGCGGTGTCAAGGTCATTGTAACACAGTGCGAGAATATCATTCATCGTGGCCACCGCCTTGTTTTGAGGTTCGCCGGGGAGTTCGCGTAGTACGACTGTCAGCTTTTCGCCGTTGTTAGAATCTTCCCAACGGGGAGCGTACACCTGGAGCAGGCGCCAGTAGCAGTGCGCGCGCAGTGTCAGAGCCTGTGCTTTGGTAAAGTTACGGTCTGCGTCAGGACCTTCGGCATTGTCGATAGTTGCGAGGATTTCGTTGAGCTGGGCTATCAGGGCGTAAGCGTATGTCCAAGTTGTTGTGTTCCATACATAGCCGCCGCTTGACAGATTGCCCTCGTTCATGTTGTAATAGACGGCCCAGCTCGGAGCACTGTCTAAGATGAAGTTGACAAAGTTGTCAGAACCGGGGATTTCACCCATATAGTAGCTTACACCGGTTTCTCCCTGCATGAGTGCCTGGGCAGGGAACATGTTGCCTACGCTCCACGGAGCAGCCATGCCTCGTCCGCACACACCGAGCACTGCCATACGGGCAGTCTCAGTTGTTTTGCAGATATCTTCGGCAGGGATTACATCATGATACGGAGTATCAAGGTAGTCGCTGGCGCAGCCTGTCATGCTGAGTATGCAGGCAGTGGCTGCAGCGCCTTTGAAAAATTTATTTAATTTCATAAAATTTGTTTCAATTAAAAGTGATTTAGGTACCCTTAGAATTTAGCAGTGAGCTGGAATGAGTATACTCGTGAAGTTACGAATCCGGCATCATTGCTTTGCAGGCCACTGTATGTCTGCTGTGGATTGAGACCTTTGCGGCCGGCTACGGTGAACAGGTTGTCGGCAGAGAAACCGATATTGATGTTCTGGAGCTGCAGGCGCTGTGCCCAGGCCTGTGGCAGGTTGTAGCTCAGGTTGATGTTCTTGAGCACTAGCCAGGATGCGTTTGTGAGGAAACGTGTAGAAGTGGCATTGTTGTCCTGTACGTATACAGAGTTGTTCTGGGGTATGCCGTTGGGGTCGATGCGGTTGGGGCTGGTCTCTGTCATACCTTCAGGCACACCGTTCCATGCTTTCAGGGCATCGATGTGGTAGTTGCTCTTGAGGTCGTTGACAGACATGAGGTTGCTGTAAGCGGAGTCATATACCTTGCCGCCAAGGCTGTAAGTGAACAGCAGGCCGAGGTTGATACCTTTCCAAGAGAACTGTGTGCCGAACGAACCGAATACGGTGGGTATGGCAGAACCGTGCCAGCCATCGGTGGCATATGCAGACTGTGTAGAGTATGTCTTGCCGTTGATTTCAACGAGGGCACCGGCGTTTTTCGCATTTTCCACATTGTTCTTCCACATCTTGTCCATTTCCTCGCCTTCGTAAGTGTCTTTGTAGCGATAGCGATACTCAGACTCTTCGAAAGAGTAGAGAGACTTACCTGTCATCTGGTCTACACCGAAGAACTCAGGCATGTACCAAGAGTACATCGAACGTCCTACAGACAGACGCTGTACGCCGTTGGCCATGTCGATATTGCCGTCAGGCAGCGAAAGAATCTTATTCTGCATGAATGTCATGTCGAGGTTGGCGGTCCAGTGGAAGTCTTCGTTGCTCATAATGGTTCCGTTGAACGAGATTTCCCAACCGCGGTTGGTGACAGCACCCAGGTTCTCGGGACGTGTCATGCTGTCGCCAGAACCGATCTGATAACCTTGAGAAGGTGCTGTGGGCACGTTGAAGAGAAGGTCGTCAGAACGTTTGTCGAAGTAACCGATAGAGAAGTTCAGACGGTTGCCGAACAATGCACCCTCCAGACCGAGGTCTAATGTGCGCTGTGCCTCCCATTTCAGGTCGGGGTTGCCGATAGTCGAACGTACGGCCATCGGAGTATTGCTCAGGATAGTGCCGACACCGTAGAGTGATGTGTATGAGAGTGCGGGAATTGACAGGTAGTTACCTACAGAACCGTAAGCAAAGCGGAGTTTCAGATAGTTAACCCAGTCTATGCTGTGCATGAACTTCTCCTTGGAGATGATCCAGCTTCCGCCTACACTCCAGAAAGTACCCCATCGGTTGTTCTTGCTCAGACGGTCGGTGCCGTCGCGGCGCAGAGAAGCCTCCAGGAAGTATTTGTCATAATAGTTGTAGCGGATACGTCCCAGGTAAGATTCTACACGGGCTTCGCCATAAGAACCGGTGGGCAGTGATACGATGTTCTGGAAGTTGCCTACAGCGTAGTAGCCGTCTTCGACCTGTCCTGTCATGGCGATACCGTCGTTTACAGAATATGCCGTGGTATTCTCATGGCCGAGAAGAAGGTCAAAGCGGTGTTCCTGGTCTGCACCGTAAGCGTGGTTCCATGTCAGGTTCTGCATGAACGTGTGGTAGCGGTACTGTGAGTTGGCCACCTGCAGACGTCCGTCAGGATATGCGTCACCGAGGATGTTGTTCTGGTATTGTGTGCCGCGCTGGAAGTTGCGGTTCATGTTGCCGCGTATTGTCAGCTCGAAACCGTAAGGTATTACGGCTGTGGCGTAAGCGTTAGCATCGATTACGTTTGAATTGTATTCGGTGAAGTTCTTGCGAAGCTCGAAAGCCGGGTTGCGGTTATCGTTACGTCCGCGCAGGTTCCACATCTTGTTGCCGTTTTCGTCAAGCACGATGTTGCCGTTCTCGTCATGCTCGTAGTAGGGGAAGATAGGAGCGTAGAACTGAGTAGAGAACGGGTTGGCCATTAACTCGCTACCTGCAGAGGGGTCTGTTTCCTGTGTCTGGTAAGAGGCGCTCATGTTAACACCTGCTTTCAGGTATGTGGTGGGCTGGAAGTTGACATTGAAACGCGCGTTGAAGCGTTCGAAGTCTGTCTTCAGCAGATAGCCTTTCTCGTTCAGATAGCCGATTGAAGCAAACAGGTTGTATTTTTCGCTTGCGGCTGCTATGTTCAGGTTGTAGTCCTGGCGCATGCCTGTGCGGTGGATGGCGTCCCACCAGTCAAGGTCGGTGTAACCGGGCAGTACGGTGCCCTGCAGTCTGCCGTCGGCATTGAAGAGTTCGTTTCCGGGGAGGTTGTATATATTCTGGCCCTGGAGGTTGCCCGATACGAAGTTGTTCTGCAGGTATGCGTATGTTGTGGCACGGTCGGGATATGCCTTGGGGTTGAGCGTCATGAGTTCGTTGGCAGTGGAGGCAAACATTGTTTCCATCCACTGGTTCGGGTTCATGCGGTCATATTCGCTGAGACCACGGGTGTACATACCCTCGCGTATGCTCAGGGTTACTTCTGCGCGGCCTACGTTTTTAGCGCGTTTTGTATTGATCAGTATGACACCGTTGGCACCTCTCACACCGTAGAGCGCGCAGGAAGCGGCGTCTTTAAGTACCGACATAGATTCGATGTCGGCGGGGTTTAGGTCGGCGATTGTGCCGTCAAAGGGTACGCCGTCCACTACGTATACGGGGGCCTGTGTGCCGTTGAAAGAGCCGAAACCGCGGATACGGATTGTCGGAGCAGAACCGGGAGAACCTGTGGTTGAGTTCACCTGTACGCCGGGAGCGTTACCCTCGAGAGCCTGGGTTACTGAGGTCACGGGGCGGTCTTCGATCTCTTTTGATCCGATTACCGATACGGAGCCGGTAAGGGATTCTTGTGTGCCGGTACCGTAGGCTATCACTATTGCCTCGTCAAGATCTGACGTGGTCGAAGCGAGCTGTACGGTTATACCGTTTGTAAGGTTTACTGTCTTGTCTTTATATCCGACATAAGACACTCTGGCTGTTTTGACATTGTCTGGAACATTGATAGTGAACTTGCCATCAACATCGGTGGATGCACCTTCTCCGCCGCCGATTGGCATGACGGTGGCACCGACTAGCGGTTCGTTTGTTCCGGCTTCAAGGATGGTACCGCTTATGGTACGTGCCTGCACTTCTGCTGCACATGCCACGGCAACCACCGCCATTGAAGTTAAAAACAGTTTTCTCATACTTGAAATAATTTAGTGATTATTTTTGTTTCAATATATTCTGTGTCAGCCATGTTTAATCTCTTGCAGGTCTGATATCGCGCTATCAGGACAGACTTGTCTTAAACATGGATTGCCCCACACAGTGAGGCATCTCCTGAGGGGAGATCGTAACGCGCTGAAAGTATCATTGCCACTTGTCTGTATTGTTGTTTATTAATCTGTTCTGTATCAAAGGTTTGTATTTATTGTTTCTGATGCAGTGACAGCGGATCGGTGGTGATAGATTCGTTTGTTAATATCTCTAAACAGGATTTAAATTATTGCAAAATTAGCATTTATTTTTTTATGCACAACCATATTCAATGATTTTAACATTCATGTTCCAGTGCAATATTGTCAAAAATTGCATACTATGTGATATTATATGCAGTATAAACATTTATCGACTTATAATTATGCATATTGCAGCCCTAAATATGAATTAAGTTAAAATGCAAAGGAGTGTTAAAACTGCAAAATATGTTGTATAACATATTTTTGAGTGTAACAAATTATTTGTTCTCGGTTATACAGCTACTTATGTATGTTTTGGGAAATTTCTTAAACTTTATTGTCGTTTATTTGTCTATTATATACCGGCCTGCCTGATGCGCGGCCGGTCTGTATAGGCTTTTCCAGTTATAAAAAAGTAGTAATGAATCTTCATAAAATGATTACACTGACGCTGCTTAGCGGCGCTATAATCCTGGCCACTCCGCTGGTAGCGCAGCGTCCGGGAAGCGTGCGCGGCGTCAATGAGCGCAGCGCTCCGGCATCGCAGCGTACGAATAATAATGTGCCCGAACGCAAGGCGCAGACTCGCCAGGGCGCTTCTAAACGTCCGGGCGGCGAGGCACGCAAGGCTACTGCCAGACAGAAGGATCCTGCCGTGCTGCGTCCTGCTGCTAAGGCGCGTCCCGGCACATCTGTGTCCAGACCGAATGCGGCAGGGACCACTGTGCGTGGGAGCGAGGTTAAGGAGGCCTGCAAGCATCGTCCGCAGGGGGACAGGCGTCCTGCCGGAGGCAATGGGTCCCAAGGTAATCGTCCCGGGCACGGTAACCGCCCGGGACATGCTGCAGGCCGTCCTGGCCATTCCGGTCGTCCTGGCCATGGCGGCAGCCATACCGTAAAGCCCGGCGGAGGCCATCACCACGGCACGAGCGCCGTCCGGCCTGGCGGTTATGTGCCTGCCAAGAGGCCGCACTACAGTTATCGCCACCACGGCTACCGTCCGCCGCGTCCGGGAGGAGGCTACTGGGGAGTTCCTGTGCATAATCCCTACCGCCTGCGTTACTGGGCTCCGCCCCGTCCGGTGTATCCCGCTTATTTCCGTCCGGGCATACCTACGCTGGGTACCGTGCTGGGACTTACTTTCGGCTCCTTTATAGACGCCGGCATCAATACATTGTTTAATAGCGGCTACCAGGTGGCCGGATATGTGGATAATGCCATTTATCTGAGTAATGTGCGCCAACTGGGCTATCTGTGGCCCGAGGCTATAGTGAATTATACTGACGGACTGATGACAGGCACGCAGTTCTATTCGTGGACGTCGCAGCCGGATCCTGGCCGTTATGACATGGTCTATGAGCAGCTGTGCCGTCTTTACGGTGCCCCGGTGAGCGACACATATACTTCTGGCGGAGTGCGTGTGTGTACCTGGTGGGCAGGCCAGGGCACGGGTTATGTCTCGTTGCAATACGGCTATTCACCATCTGTGACAGGTCTGCGTTCATATTACACAGCGTTGTCGTATAATGCTGTTTATTGAAAACTCATATTATATAAGATTTACGGGAGGATCCGGCGTTGTCCGTGATTCTCCCGTTTTGCATTATTTATCATTACGGCGGTACGGCGGCGTGAACCAATTGCCGCCGCATTTGTATTAACTTAAGATTGAAAGCTTCTAAATTTAATTAACTATGGAATACCTCACTAAAGACAAACTTGTCATTGTAGGTGCTGCCGGCATGATAGGCAGCAATATGGCCCAGACGGCCCTGATGATGAACCTTACTCCGAATATCTGCCTGTATGACCCGTATGCCCCGGCCCTGCAGGGTGTGGCCGAAGAACTGCGTCATTGCGGATTTGAAGGGGCCGCTATAACTTATACGTCAGACATCGGTGAGGCTCTGAAGGATGCGGCCTATATAGTAAATTCGGGCGGTGCCGCCCGTAAGGCCGGCATGACGCGCGAGGATTTGCTCAAGGGCAATGCCGCCATAGCCGAGCAGTTTGGCAAGGATGTGAAAAAATATTGTCCGGATGTGAAGCATGTGGTAGTGATATTTAATCCTGCAGATATAACCGGCCTGGTCACATTACTTTATTCGGGCCTTAAACCTAGCCAGGTGTCCACGCTGGCCGCTTTGGATTCCACTCGTCTGCGCAGCGAACTGGCAAAATACTTCCACATGCCTGCCGACGAGATAACCAATTCGCGCACCTACGGAGGCCACGGCGAGCAGATGGCCGTGTTTGCCTCTACCACGCTGGTGGCCGGCCAGCCTCTTGACGAGATAATAGGCACACAGCGTTTCCCCGATGCCGACTGGGAGGCGCTCAGGCAGCGTGTGATACAGGGTGGCAAGAATATAATCGAGCTGCGCGGCCGCAGTTCGTTCCAGAGCCCGGCATATCTGAGCATAGAGATGATAGCGGCGGCCATGGGAGGCCGTCCTTTCCGCTGGCCGGCAGGTACATACGTCAATAATAAGCGCTTCTCTCATATCATGATGGCTATGGAGACGGTGATTACAAAAGACGGTGTGGAATGCCGTCCTGTATCGGGATCGGCGCGCGAAGAGGCCGGACTTGATGCCAGCTACAGGCATTTGTGCGCTTTGCGTGACGAGGTGATAGCGTTAGGCGTGCTGCCTCCGATTAGCGAATGGGCCGGTATCAATCCTTATCTGGACCAGACAGTGCCGGCAGAATAGAGAACAGTAGAAATCATTTGCCGAGGAATGCGAAATGTGCCGGTATGTCGCCCGTGCGCACACTCCATTTAAGCGTTCCGTCGGGGCTATAACAGTGCAGGCGTCCGGGATTGACATATGTCCGGGCGTCTGTCACGTATATATCTCCGGTCACCGGATGTACCGCCACGCCGTAGGGGATGCGTATATCTTTTTCTGTGCCGTCGCTTATGAAATTTTCCGTGCGCACTTCTCCCATATCCGTGTTGATTACGGCATAAGTGCGTTCTGATGACAGTTGTGAGCCGCTGTATGAGACACCCACGATATACAGATCGTCGTTATGCAGCCACATTGATGATACTGATACCGGGATCTGTGCCGTCACTCTGTCCTTTCGTGTATCGTAGCAGAAAAGACGGGCATCAGTGTCGAAATAATCGCCGCGCGACGCTATCCACAGCCGCCCGTGGTTGTCGGCTTCCACCTGGTTGAGATTGACTGCTATCGGTATGCGGCGTGTCTCGGTGAATGTGGCCAGATCGATTTCCGACAGGGTGTTTTCATAATTAGGCACGCGGTATCCGCCCGAATTGCATACGTACAGTCGGTTGCCGCACACTGTTATGCCGTCAGGCTGGTAGCCCACAATGCAGCGTCCCACGACTTGCAGCGTGGCTGTGTCTACTTTTGCCACATAGCCCAGCTGGGAGTAGTCTGGCTTTATTTCGACCGGGCCGGCGTAAGAGGTCACATAAGCGTAGCCGCCGTGGAATGCCACTGAGCGGCAGTTGGGTATGTCCACCTGTCCTATGCGTCTGCACGTGGCGGCGTCCAGCACTTCAACTTTGTTTGAACAATTGATTACGGCATACATCCGTCTGCCATATATTTCAAGGTCGTTGCCCACATCGCCTAGTTCCTTGGGTACTTCGGGATTGACCGACGCGTATATGTTGCGCATGTAGTCGCCCGAAGTCATGTCATAGAAGTCCAGTGTGCATTTGTTCGATCCCATGTTTCCTTCGTTGAGCATGTAGAATCCGGCCACTGATGTCAGTTCCGGCTTTCCTGTAGGGATTCTGTCGGGGATGAAGATTACATCGTCTTGTCGGCAGGAGACTGATATAGCTGTAATAAGGCAGATTATAGCCAGATTTTTGATATTCATAGGGAGGGCGTGTTAAAATGTTGCCGAGATGGTCAGGCGGTAGTTCCGGCCGGGCATGGGGTAATTGGCTATTACCTCGTACTGCTGGTCGAGAAGGTTGTTTACTTCTATGGTCATGCCGAGTTCCCAGTGCCTGAAAGGCAGACGCAGTGCCGCCGACAGGTCGTGCGTATACCATGGCTGCACGTAGTTCTCAGGTATGTTTGATGAGTTCTGCCATCTTTCGCCGGCGTAAATAAAGCTGTAGTTAAGTTGCAGGAATCGCCATTGCGCATCGGCCGCTATCGAGAAGCTATGGCGTGGGATATACGCGATCTGTCCTTTGTAGGTGCCGGCGGCATCAAGGCAGTCTGTCGGATCGCTGAAGTCGCGCGCGCTCTGAAACGTGTAGCTGAAGCGGCCGTGCAGTCTTAAGTCACTCACCGGATGCGGCATATTATGGAACGGCATGAGGGCGAGATCGGCGTTGGCTTCCGCCCCGAGTATTTTGACACGGCCGATGTTCATCATCATCCACCGGTATTGTCCTGTGCCTTTCGGCACGGCTATGATTTTGTCTGATATAAGATTATAGTAAGCGTCTCCGCCTAGTCTTACGCCGTCCAGGATTCCACCTCCTGTGTGTTGCCAGGCCGCTCCTATGTCCCATTGCGTGGCTCGTTCGGGTTTTAGGTCGGCATTGCCTATGTCGGTGTAATATAGATCGTTGAATGTGGGCATGCGGAACACCTGCTTGCCGTAGGCGTGTATGGTCAGGTCGCGTGACGGCCACGGACGCCATGACAGATATAGCGAGGGTGTGGCTCGTTTTATGACGGAAGAGATGCGTTTTTTGTCGCTCATGGCCGGATTTTTGAGTCTGGTGTCGTGTACGTAGCTCAACAGGACACCGGCCTGCGCGTGAAAGGTGCCGCGCGATAATGCTGTGGACAGCGATGCCAGCAGCATGTCTCGTCGGGGAAATAGAAAGTTGGCCATGTCTGATTCCAGATAATTGTGCACCCAGTCAGCAGCAAGCGCGGCCTCCCATCCCGGCAGCAGGGTTAGTTTGTGCGTGGTGGAGAGATATAGTTCGTCCTGCCTGAATGTGTTGTCAATGTACATTAAGGTGGTGTCGGGATTCAGATAGCGCATGCGGTCGCGCGCGTATTTGGCACTGGCCATCCATTCATATCGATCGGACTCTTGTCTCTGTATGCTTCCCTGTATGAAGAAATTCTTGTCCCACTGTCGCTGGGAGTTTTTCCAGACGTTGTTTACTATGGCACCCGGTATGCCGCGTTCTGAATCGTAGTAGTAAGCCTTGGCCTGCCATGTGCCCCGGCTCATTGTGCCGTAGGCGCCGGCTTCAAGCCGTAAGGCACTGATGTCCCCGTTGCGGCGAGTGGCCGTCGTGTCCCATGCCACTGTTCCGTCAGAGAATAGTTTGCGGTATCTGAATCTATAGCGGCCTGTGGCATATGAATATTCGGCCGAAGCTGTCAGGCTGACCGCTTCAGACAATTTGAACGAAGCGTTTAATACCGGGTTTGCCAGACCGAACGAACCGGTGCGGAATCTGGCTGTGAGGCTGTGGCGGCGTCCGGGTGCGAATTGCGGTGTTTTAGAACGTATGTATATGGCCGACCCTGAGGCAAAATCGCGTGCCGGCTGGAATATCTGGCTTTTTTGTCCGTTGTACAGGGATATGGATTCGATATTGTCCAAGGAATAACGTCCGAGGTCTATCTGGCCGTTTTGGGCGTTGCCCAGCTGGAGACCGTCATAGAACACGCCTGTATGGTGGGATCCCATTGAGCGAATGTCGATAGTCTTGACGCCTCCCACGCCTCCGTAATCTTTTATCTGTACCCCGGAGAAATAACGCAGCGCATCGGCCACGGAATGCGAATTGAGTTTCTCAAGCTGTTCTCCATGCAGAGTCTGGGGTGCGACTACGCCGGGTTCCGACTGGCGGCCAAGGACCTCTATGTCGGGTAGAGACTGCACGGAATCATTGCGGAGCGAGGCTTCGGCCGCACATGAATACCGCATTACGAGCAGTGCCGGCAATATGGCTTTCAGACCCTGTTTCATTGCGGCAGCAAAATTAGTCAAAAAAAATGATATAGAAAAACTGGTCCCGAGTATGGCGTGTAGTGAAAAAAAGAGGTTGCGCCCGTATGGACGCAACCTCGATATTTTGTTGATAGTCGGTATGCTATAATTATTTAGCAACTTTCTTAGCTACAACTGTGCCGTCAGCCTTAACGCTGCGTACGATGTACAGGCCTTCCTGGGGTTCTGAAGCAAGACGCTGGCCCTGGAAGTTATAGTAAGATGTGCTTACTACGGGAGCATCGCTTACTGTAGAGTCGATAGAAGAGCTGTTGCCCTGTTCGAGCGCGTTGAAATCCTGGTTGCCTACAGCCGGAAGAGCTTGGATGTCAGATACCCATTTGTTAGGTGTGGGGTGGTAGAAGATGTCTTCTTTAGAGTAACCTTTGATGTAGTATCCGTTGGTCATTGTAGCGGCAAACTTGAAGTTGAAACCAAAGTCTTTGTCGCCAATGCCGATCCAGGAATTCTTAGGTTCGGCAGCAAGAGAATAGCCCTGGTATGCACCGCTGAAGCCTTCGTTTGTTCCTGCTGAGCAGTTAAGAGCCTGAACCAGATTGTAGGGAGTTACAGGAGTCAGATATTTAGTGATCTGTTTGCCATCGGCGCTGGTTTCATACTGTGACTCAGCCATAGACCACAGGCCGTAGGGGGTTTCGCTGTTTTCAGGAGCCCAAAGTCCGGCTTTGAAGAATGTCAGAGAGCCGTCAGAGCCTTCGAAACGATAGCCCGGTACACCAAATGTGCCGTTGTTGCCTTTGGGGAGAGTGTTTTCAGTAAAGTTCTGAACCTGGTTGCCATTCTGGTCAGTTGCCATGTAGCCGTAACCTTCAGAGCAGAAGCAGAGGAAGTAGAGATTCATTGGGTCAAAAGCAGTGCTGTATGACCAAGACTGGGGGCTGGTACCGTATGTGATGCGGCCCTCGTTGAAGATGTGTACTTCGCCAAGTGCGTCGAAAGAAACGTCGGCAAAACCGAGAGTTGTAGCTTCTCCAGAGAGGATTGCGCTAGCAGTACCGGCTTTGCTGCCAAGCTGTATGGCACCATTTGCTGCTGTAGTGTAGGTGGCGTATGGAGCGATCAATTCTATATCTACGTCGCTCAACTCCATGTCAAATTTTGTCCATTTGAAGTTGGTGGCGTTAGACAGGTCGAATTTGCCTGTTGCCTGGTCGAGGGTGCCGACCATCGGGAAGTATTTGTTGCCGTTCCAGTTCATAGCCACATTTTCACCCATCTGGTATGAGGGAAGCAGCTGGGGCTGGTAGTAGATGCCGTCAAGCATGTACAGCATAATAGCGTTATCTTCGAACTTAGCTGCAAATTCTTCGTATGTTACAGGTGCAAGAGCCTCGTCCATAGTGGCGAATTCCTTGAGTACCTCTGTCTCGTTAAGGTCAATCAGGCGACCTTCTGCATCGCGGTTCCAGATCTTCTCATTTTCAGAGAACATAACTTTTGCAGGCCATGTTGCCTCCATGGGGATGAAGTTTGTACCGCCCTGAGATGCGTCCTGCGTACTGATAACAGCTTCATAGAAGGGGAAGTCTTTAAGCGTAGTGAGTTGGTCATCACCTGTTATCAGTTGGAGCGGACCTGCGATAGCGATCATGAGTGACCATTCTTTACCATCCTGGTTTGTAACTATGCGCATGGGGCCGTCATTCTTGACATTGTCGAAAGACTTAGTCATGATGTTCTGCTTAACCTCCTGCAGTCTCTGGATGCTCATGGGAGAGATTGTGGCGTTTTCCAGTCTCTGGTTCTGCATGGGAACGGCAGCAAAGCTGGTAGCTGCTACCATTGTGCCAATAAGAAAGGGGTAAATCTTTTTCATTGCTTGTTTATATATTAATAATTAAGTTGTTACATTCGGTAGTAAGAACCGGTCTGGTGATGTCCGGCGGAAACAAATCAAATATGCTTAGATAATTTCCGACCGCAAATATCGGGAGAAATTTTGGAAGCTACAAATTTTTAAGGAGAAATTTTTGAAAAAAATTAGCGAGGTGGTTCAGTTGTTGTCCGTGTCTGTGTTCGCGGCTTTGTCCGACTTTGTCAGAGGGAGGGTGTAAGTAACTGAGAAAGAGGCTCCTACCTTGGATGATTGTGTGCCCATGCCGGGTATGAACCATGGGTCGGAGTGGGTGCCGCGTGTTGATTTAAAAAGGTGGTGGAATCTTACGGACCATCCCAGGGAAAGCTGTTTCCAGATCTTTACGCGCAGTCCCAGCAGGACTTCTCCGTATAGGGCTGTGGCATTTTCTGTCGGCAGTGAAAATTGCTGGTACTCCTGCCAATATGACGAGCCGGTGCTGATGTCGGTTATTCTGTAGGAAAAGGGGGTGGCTCCCAGTCGTAGGCCTGCGAAGAGGCGGTAGTCGGGGTTGCTTTTGTATAAGAAATTGTAGTCTGCGCCGATTTTGAAGTAGACTGACGGACTTGATTTATAGGTGTAATTGTTGTCTTTGGGTTTGTTGCATGCTCCTGCCACTCCTATTTCTATTGTCGGGAAAAGCCAGTTCCACATGGAGAGTGAGGCCCGGATGTCTGCGCCTCCGTATTTTTGTCCGGCCAGGATGGCTACGGCATCAAATATGTTTATACCTATGTCTATGGAATTGAGACGGGGGTATACAGGTCTGGCGTTTGTCTTGGCGCTACCCACGGTGTCGAGTGTGGCCAGGAATAGAACGGGTTCGTTGAGCGGTTCGCCATGTTTGTCGTAGTAATGCAGTACGGGTTGCGGCGGTTTTTTGTCATCGGTCTCAACCGGGGTTACTTCTCGTTGTGCGTGTGCGGCCAGCGACGCGCACACACATATTACGGCCGATATGTAGCGTAGCAGTCTCACGGTTGTTGTTCTGGTGATGTGTGGAAATATAGGCGTATTCCGGGCAACGGGGTGTTGGTGAGAGGGTTGGATAGGCATACCACCGAGTCTAGCAGCAGCGATGTATGGGTTACAGACTTGACATGGTAGTGATATACCACGCCGCATGCCGCTGATGCGAAATATGGTTCCGGGTCACAGTCAAATGTCACGGTGTCTGCCAGCAGTTTTGGCGATGTGGCGTAGACAAGCGCGTATGAGGTGGTGTGGCTGTCTATGCGCATGGGCAGGCGTGCCTGCTGGATGTTACGCACGTTGTCTGCCAGCAGGGAGTCTGACGGCGCGTCTATGCCGGCGATAGTAAGCGAATCGAAAGTCACTGCCTGCGGTGTGCCGCCTGTAGCTGTATAGAATTCGGCCAGGGGCAGGGTGGTGCGATAGTCGTCACATTCGGTCCCGTTGCAGCATGCCAGCAGTATCGTCAGTAAGGCCAGGGAGCATAGCGGCGTCATATTTTTTTTTCGTGACTGTGCCATGTGTGCGTTAGAATTCTTCGCTTATCTGGTATGAATTGCGTTCGACAGAGTTGCGTGTGATGAGTTCGCCTATGAATCCGGCAAGGAAGAACTGCGTGCCTATCACCATGGCTGTGAGGGCCAGATAGAAGTACACGGAGTTGGTGACGTAGAAGTCGTAGGAAGACGAGCACAGGGCCACGCACTTGAGTATTAGTATTATGAATGTGGCCACAAAGCCTAGGAAGAACATGAGGGAGCCGAGCAGTCCGAAGATGTGCATTGGCTTGACCCCGAACTTGCTCTGAAACCAGAGTGTGCCCAGATCGAGGTATCCGTTTACGAAGCGGTCAAGTCCGAATTTCGTCTTGCCGTATTTTCTGGCCTGGTGCTGCACCACCTTTTCACCGATTTTTGTGAATCCGGCATTTTTTGCCAGATATGGTATGTAACGGTGCATGTCGCCGTAGACCTCTATGTGCTTTACCACTTTATTCTTGTAAGCTTTCAGGCCGCAGTTGAAATCATGGAGGTTGCCTATGCCGCTGACACGCCTTGCCGTTGCGTTGAATAGTTTTGTAGGGATGGTCTTTGACAACGGGTCGTAACGTTTTTTCTTCCATCCGCTGACCAGGTCGTATCCCTCTTCGGTAATCATGCGGTACAGACCGGGGATTTCGTCAGGGGAATCCTGCAGGTCGGCATCCATTGTAATGACCACGTCTCCCTGCGCTTTTCTGAATCCGGTGTTGAGAGCCGGGCTTTTGCCGTAGTTGCGTGCGAAAGATATGCCGTGTATGCAGGGATTTGATTGCTGCAGGGAGCGAATAACGTCCCATGAGGAATCGGTGCTGCCGTCGTTTACAAATATTATTTCGTATGTATATCCGCCGGCGCGCATCACGCGCTCGATCCACTGGGTGAGCTCGGGAAGCGATTCGGCTTCGTTATACAGGGGGATGACTACGGATATGTCCATGTGGCGGAATGTTTATGATTTGAATGCTTTGGCCCGAAAGATGAGGGCTACGAGCAGAGAGAGTATGGAGCCGGCAAACGACGTGCTCCATATCATGGTGAATATAAATTGCATGGGGGATGGGAGCGCGCCTTGCTCTACCATGCTGTTGAGTTGCGCCAGTTCGGCGGTATAGTTGCTGGCCACGGGGCTTTGCTCCATGGCCTTTATGTTTTGGAGCACGTATTCGTCTACAAATCCGGGGTCGAATATAAGGATCCATCCGGCAGAGAGTATTGCGCATATGAGCGATCCGAAAATGAATGTCCAAATCCCTGTGAGCCACATGGCTGACAGTGTGCGCAGGCCTGGTTCGAGACGCCACACTTTGTTCAGCAGCAGGTATAGCACCACCGGGGTGCCGAGAGCCAGGGGGAACAGCAGCAGTATGAGGGTCTGTATGTGTATGCTCCCGAGCAGGCAGGCTGACATGAGGAACAGATAGAGGCCCATCCACAGTCCCAGTTCGGAGCTGTAGCGGTAAGTCGATTTGGGGACTGGTGCGGACGAGGGTGCTTCCATGAGGAGTGCTTTGCAATGTTTGTTTGAACACGCAAAGTTAGCAAAAATAATCTAATGCAGGAACAATAGGCCGTAAAAGTTGGTTATAATTATGACGCTTAGGGTGTCCCGGCGCAGTCGGGCTTTTGTTATGCCCGGACAGTTAAGAATGATTATTACCTGCTTGAGAATGTCAGCTTTTTATTCAGTATAAATGAGGAGACATCTTTTGCAATTTGCTTTAAACTATGAAAAAACTAAAGATGATTTTTGCGGCTCTGGCAGCTGTGTCGTTGTCCGCCGCAGTATTTCCGGCAGAGACGGAGGCATGTTCCCGTATTGTTTACCATGGCACGGACAGTCTGTATATAGTGGGCCGTTCGCTGGACTGGAAAACTCCGATACCCACCAATGTCTATGTGTATCCCTCAGGCATGAGCAAAAAAGGCAACCTGCAGCCTGATGCCGTGCGCTGGACATCGCGTTATGGTGCTGTGTATGCCGTGGGGTATGACGGTGGCGTGACCGAGGGCATGAATGAGAAAGGCCTTGTGATCAACGGCCTGTTCTGCAAAGGAACTGTATATGAGAACGATAGTACAAAAGACAGGGCGCCCATGTCGCTTGCCGTGTTTGTGGCCTGGCTGCTTGACATGAATGCCACTACAGACGAGGTTGTGGCCGCTCTGAAAAAGCGTGATTTCAGTATCAGTGGTTCTACATTTGACGGCGGCACTGTGTCGACTTTGCACTGGGGTATAACGGATGCTTCCGGCAAAAGCGCTATTTTGGAGTTTGACCATGGTGCTGTGAATATTTATGAAGGCGACGATATCAGGGCTATGACAAATGATCCCCAGTGGCCGGACATGCAGGCCATAAACAAGTATTGGGAGAAGATAGGCGGCGCAAATATGCTCCCAGGCACTGTTAAAAGTCCCGACAGGTTCGTAAGGGCGGATTATTTTCTGCGCCATGTCGAGTCTGTGGGTGATGCCGACCTGGGGCTTGCTATAACACGGTCGGTGCTGGCTAATCTATGTGTGCCGTATAAGTATACTGTAGAGTCTGACCCTAATGTTAGCTCTACGCAGTGGGTGAGTTTTTCCAATGTGCGCGATCTGCGCTATTATTTCCATCCTGTGGTTAATCCAGGTTTCTTCTATATAGATTTAGGGAAATGCGATCTGCGGCCCGGGCGTCCTGTGATGAAACTTGATGTTTCGAAATCGGCTGACTATATAGGAGAAGTTAACGGACGCATGAAGAAGAGTGAGCCGTTTACTCCTATGTTCTGATTTTTTTTCATAAATGTGGTTAAACTTTTTGTGCCATTGCATTGTCTATATATAGATAAGCATATGGACAAAACCATCATGAAGATATTTGATACGGCCTTGTTAGGCATAGCATCTTTAGGGCTGGTGTCATGCGGCGCGACGCGTTTGCAGGCACCGGCTGTGTCATCAGACGAGCCACGTAAGATGGACGAGGTGTTGATAGGAGGTCCCGTAAGAGGGCTGCCTCCTGCAGTCGTTTACCGTGTGGACGGCTCGTGTGCCGACCTGGTTCCTGTCACTTTGGGAGCCGACGGCGCATTGGTGTCTTATCCGGCACCAGGCGATTTATCCGACACACAGCGTCCGTTGCCGCTTGTCGGAGGTTGGTATCTTGACAGGCGCGGTATAACTGATAACAGTGTGCTCACTACGTATACTTATAGTGAGTATGCCTCGATGCCTTCCGCTCCATCCCCGTCGGAGCTGCTCAGACACATAAGCCGTGAATGCCGCATAACCTCGATAGTGCAGCTTCCGTTTGCTGTTTCGGAAGCAATAGCCGATACTGTCAGGGTTAACAATCTTATAAAGGATGGTTTCCCCGGTTGCGAGATAGTGCGTATGGACCGGGGCAAGTAGGACAGAAAAAGATCCATTTAACCTATATTTTATGAATAAATTATTTTACTCACTGACATTGGCCGCGTTAGTGGCTCCGTCTGTATCAGCTCGCCAGCTTACTCCTGACGAGGCACGGATGCAGGCATTGTCATATATGTCGAAAGACATGAAGAAGGCTCCGGCCCTTAACGCGCAGGGGCAGTTGCAACTGGTGCAGACTATGCGTTCGGCCAATGGCGAACCGGCGCTCTACCTTTTCAGCGGTACCGGCGGACAGGGTCTGCTGGTAGCTCCGGCCGAGAGTGGGTGTGCCCCGGTGCTTGGTTATGCAGACAGCGGAGTGTTTGATCCGGCCTCAATGCCGGACAATATGAAGGCCTGGTTTGAAAATTATGCTGCCGAGATACAGCAGCTCGCCGAGGGGCGTGTGGCTCGCGTGCCGGTTAGAAAGGCTGCGGAGTATGCCTCTATAGAGCCTATGGTGCAGACACGCTGGAACCAGGGTGCTCCTTACAACGATCTTACACCCGAGATTAACGGCCAGCATACAGTGACCGGCTGTGTGGCTACGGCCATGGCCCAGGCTATGAAAGTGCATGCCTATCCCGAGCGTGGTACGGGCACGGTATATGCCACTTGCGACAACAACCGTCTGAGCCTTGATCTGTCTCAGTCGACTTTCAACTGGACCGATATGCTCAATACATATGACAACAGTGCCACTCCCGCGCAGCGTGAAGCTGTAGCCACTCTCATGCGCGACTGCGGATACAGTGTCAACATGGTTTATACCAGTCAGGTGAGCGGTGCTGTGGCTGCTGCCATTCCAAATGCGTTGGTAAAGAATTTTAATTATGACAAGGCTGCGCATAATCTGGAACGCGAGTATTTTCTCCTGACAGACTGGGAAGAAATAGTTTATAATGAGCTGAAAGCCGGACGTCCTGTGATTTATGCCGGTGTGAGCAATTCACAAGGCGGACACTGTTTCGTGTGTGACGGCTATAGCTCTGACCGATATTTCCATATCAACTGGGGATGGGGCGGTATGAGCGACGGATATTTCCGTCTGTCGGCGCTCAATCCCGAGATGCAGGGTATAGGCGGTTCTACCAGTGGTTTTAATACAGACCAGTCTATCGTTGTGGGCATGCAGAGACCGCAAGAAGGTTCTGATTACTATCTCACCGTGGTGTGTGCCGGTAATTTCTCCACACAGGTAGATCAATATCTGAATTCACAGAATATTATATTTAAATCTCCTAACTTTATAAATACATCTATCGTCAATCTTTCGGGTAGTTTCGGTGTGAAGCTCACTGATAAGGACGGTAATGTGCAGTATGCGCGCTCAGACCGCAACATGGTGCTGCGTCCGCAATATGCAGTGGCTGACTTTTATGTGAATGCCTCGGCGTTGCCCCAGGAGGGTACGTATACCGTCACTCCTGCTTTTTATCAGGAGGGAAAAGACCAATGGATAGATGTCATGGTGCCCTTGAACCATACCGCGTCGCTTACCCTGACTTGTGAAGACAATCTGTTTACCTTTACACCCAATGTGGTGACTACTAATCTGGATGTCTCTGACATAGTCTTCAAGTCTGCTGTTTATTCTAACGCCAAGTTCCAGGTGACTGCCACTGTCACTAACAATGGCTCGGAGGAGTATCTGGGCAATCTGGCCGGCGTATTGGTTGATGATGCATATAATCTGGTGGCCCAGTGCACACCGGCTAATATAGATCTTGAGCCTGGCGAGTCAATGGAGCTGGATTATATTTCGCAGTTTGCCAAGGCTCCTGCCGACGGTACATATTATTTTGCCTTTGCCAACGGTGCCGGACAGCTTGTCGGTGACCCGGTGGAGGTGGAGATTACTACTGCGCCGGCCGGCAGCGTGATACTATCACTTGATAATTTGCAGATTACGAGTGGAACAGGCGGCAGCCTGCCCACTGTGCCTTTTAATAATATTGTGTTTGAAGGTACGGTGGTGTGCAATTCCGGTTATTTTGCAGGCGATATTACAGCCTATATTTTCCCTGCAACCGGTGGCAGCTCGCTCTCTATGGTCGGTAGCGAGACATTCTTCCTGGCTTCTGGCGATGCCAAGGATTTCAAGATGAAGACCACGTTTGGCAATGGCGAGATAGGCGCGCGGTATATGATAGCCATGTTCAACGGCAACCAGGAGCTGCGCGGCGTCTGCCGGTTTATATTGGGTGATGATGGCTCTGGCGTAGATATGGTAGGCGCTTCAGAAAGGCTTTCAGCACGTGTGGACGGTGATATTCTGACCGTGACCGGTTGTGATGGAGTGTGCGAGGTTACTGTATATACCCTGGATGGTTCCAAGGTAATGAGCGGTGACGGTGTGCGTATGGATGTGGCAGGCCTGGCGCCTGGCTATTATATAGCTGTTGTCGGCACTGCCGAAGGCAACTGTATAGTTAAGTTTGCGAAGTAACCCCTGTATGTAAATAAATTATAATGGCCGGTCTCCGTTACGGGGGCCGGCCATTATATTATTTGGTGATATCGGGTTATTTGCTTGTCATTATCCGTAACACATGCTTGTCGGTGTCACGCATTGCATCGCGCCCTATAGAAGTGAGGTTGGCAATTGTGCGGTCTACATCTTCGCAGACAATGCCTTCGGACGATGTCACGCAGCGGTTGTTCATTGCGAGCAGCGCGCTCATCATTGCTGTGCTTACTCCGCTGGCTATTTTCATGGCGCAAGATGGTTTTGCTCCGTCGCAAAGCATGCCTGTGAGGTTGGCAATCATATTTTTCACTGCCGAGCATACATGTATGAACTGTCCGCCCATCAGATATACGAGGCCCGATGACGCGCCGGTGGATGCCACTACGCATCCGCACAGGGCTGACAGGCGTCCGAGACTTTGCTTTATGTAGATGGAGGTGAGGTGTGAGAGCATGAGCGCGCGCGTGAGCTGCTCCTCTGTAGCGTTTATGTCATCGGCAAACGTTACTATGGGCATTGTGGCTGTGATGCCCTGGTTGCCTGAGCCTGAATTTGACATTACGGGGACAACGGCGCCGGCCATGCGTGCGTCGCATGCTGCCGAGGTGTAGACGAGCATATGTTCCAGCGGTGTTTCTCCGAAGTAACGCGCGCCTTTGGTCCGGATGGTGAATCCGAGTGAGTGGCCGAAACCTTCGTCGAAAGCGGTGAGTGCGGCTTTCTTGTTAAGGTCGCGTGCCTCCAGTATGAACGACAGTTCTTCTAACGGGGATTCGGTTGCGAATTCCCACACTGTGTGCAGATCCAGTTCAGGAACCGGCGACTCGTTCTTGTCGGTGGATGGCGCGGTGTCTTCTGCCAGAGTGTCGACCAGCACTTTGTCGGGAGTTATAAGGCGTGAGAAGTGTGTGTGCGAACCTGCTATGACGGCATTGGCCGAGCGGCCTTTGTCATCTGTCACCATTACGTCTATAAACAATATAGAAGGCGCGTTCTCGTCAAGATATATGTTTATGTGGTCGTTGTCAATATATTCTTTTCCGCGTGCCACGGCATCGGGGTTGACATCTTTGAGCACTTCAAGACCGTAGCTGCTTTTTCCGATGAGGGCGCCGAGGGCTATGGCTATGGGCAGGCCTATCATGCCTGTGCCGGGTATGCCTACACCCATGGCGTTCTTGAGCATGTTCGCACTCAGGCCGACACGGATATTTGCCGGTGTCTGTCCTAACATCTCGGTGGCTTTGGCCACGGCGAGGGCTACAGCCACAGGCTCGGTACATCCTACTGCGGGTACGACCTCGCTTTTTACAAGAGAGATAATGCGTTCGCGTAAATCAGGAGATAACATGGTTATTAAATTTATGTATGAATATTGATAATAGTTTTTATGTTTGTCTGCGAATGTCTGGCCAGTCAGATTTCGCCGTCTGAGAAAGGCAGAGTGTTCCGCATCTCTTTTTCAACACGTTTGTTGCTCCAGCATTTACGGCATACGGCCATATATTTGTCGTTGCCGCCTATTTCCACCTGTTCACCCTCGGTTATGATATTGCCTGCGGAGTCGATTCGCGCGTTGACGATGGTTTTGCGACCGCAGGAGCAAGTGCTTTTGATCTCTTCGATACTGTCTGCTATTTCAAACAATCTTCGCGATCCCTCGAAAAGATGGGTTTTAAAGTCTGTGCGCAGGCCGTAGCACATCACATTGCATCCGAAGTCATCGGTGACACGTGCCAGTTGTTCCACCTGCGCGGCCGACAGGAATTGTGCTTCGTCTACCAGCAGCCAGGAGGGCAGCGAAAGAGTTTGTTCGAATATATGGCGGAGTTCCGAATATAGGTCGGTGTCGGGATATATCCATCGGCATTCTCGCTCTATGCCGATGCGCGAGCGTATCACGTTGCGCTGTTCACGAGTGTCTATCACAGGTTTAAAGCACAGGTATTCCATCTGTCTCTCTTCAAAATTATATGCCTGTGTGAGCAGCATAGCGGTCTTTGCCGAACCCATTGTGCCGTAGCGGAAATATAGTTTGCCTATTCGTTTCATTTTGTTTATTGGAGGAGAGTTTAGTCAAATGGCTCGTCTAGAGGCGAGGTCTGCGTTCGTCTGTCATTATCGGCGTAAGGTTGCACTATGAATCGATCGTAGTAAGAAAGTATCAGGGTAGTGAGCGGCAGGGCTATAATCAGCCCTAGGAAGCCTAGCAGACATCCCCATACTGATAATGACAGCAATATAATAGCAGGATTAAGCCCCATGGCCTTGCCCATGATTTTCGGAGTGAGATACAGGTCCTGGATGCATTGCACGACCACATATACAGCCATGCTCTCCCAGAATATTGTCCAAAAATTAACACCCGAGTCAACTGATGCCACAAGGCAGAGTATGGCCGTTACGGGCAGAGACAGCAATTGCAGATAGGGTACAAGGTTGAGAACGCCTATTATGAGGCCGAGGAGCACTCCCATTGGCAACCCTATCAGCAGGAAGCCGGCCGCGAACAGCAGGCCTACGATGGATGCCACCAGGGCCTGTCCGCGAAAATAGCAGTTCATGGCGTTGCGCACATCCCGGAACACGCCTATTACCTGCCTGCGGTGCGACCGGGGTACAAGCTGGCGGAACGATAACATCAGCTTCTCATAGTCTATCATGATAAATATGACATATAGAAAGACTATTATCCAGCTTAGAAGTCCTATTATGAAGCTTAGACCGGAACTGAGAAAACTCCATGAGGACGATACGGCCTGTTTGGCCAGCGCTTTCCATTCTTCTTTGCTGATAAGCCCTGTGAGGAAATCCATGTCGATATTTTCCCTGAGAAATGTGTGAATTTCTGCCGGCAGGTACGGCGTGTGCATCTTGGTTGTCGCATAGCGTTGCAGCAGTGATGACATGGCATCTATCTCGCTGGCGATGTATGGCACGAGTACCAGGCCGGTGGCTGTTATGAATGCGGTCACTTCTGCCAGAGTGAGTAATACGGGCAGGAAACGCCCTTTCAGTTTTAGCACGCGCATGTTCCACTTGACTATCGGTTCTAGCGTATATGCAATCAGACATGCCACAAGAAAAGGCAGCAATACCCCCTTGAGTATGTTTACCAGATATAATATACCCAGTATGGCACACACGGAAAACAGTATGCGTACCACACGGTCAAAAGTGAAAGGTCGGCGTTCGTATGTCATTAGCCAGCAGGTATATTGCACTGCCCGAAGCACCGTAGGGGTGTGCCGGGTGTAGATTTTAGGAGGTAAAATTAGTAATTTTTCAAATAACGGCCAAGGAGATTATTGTAATTTAGACCGGGTGTGGATAATTTTTACTAACTTTGTAGCTGAATCTGCTGAAAAAGTATGAAATTAAAATATAGATTGAGAATATTTACCGCGGTCCTCTTTTTGGTGTGTGCCGTCGTTGTGAGAGCGCAAAGTCCGGCTGCCGAGTTTGCCTCTTCGCCGGGTGTACGCTCGGACCGCTGTGCCGTAATGATACTTGATCTTGCCACAGGCGAAGTGGTCGACAGCCATAACGAGAATGCGCCTCTCGTTCCGGCATCAGTGACCAAGGCTGTCACGATAGCCACTACATTGGAACAAAGCGGCGTGAAATACAGATACCATACCAAGGTGTATGCCGTAGGCCGGATAGAGTCCGGCATGCTTGAGGGCAACCTCCTGGTAGAGGGTGGAGGGGACCCCACCCTTGGCGCTGATGTGGAGCCTAAAGGGAGCGACATTATGCCTGAGATAGTATCTGTGCTCCGTAAGCACGGTGTAGACAGTATTGCCGGCTCCATTGTGACTGACTGCGGCATATATACATCTCCGGCAACTCCGAAATCGTGGGCGCCCGGAGATTTGAAGCATTACTACGGAACGGGCTGTCACGGGCTTAATTATCGTAGAAACGCTACCGGCAGACAGGCTGTGAAAGATCCTCCGGCCATGTTTGTCAAGACGCTGACTTCAATTTTGGAAGCTTCAGGAATAAAGGTGTGCGGAGGTGATTATCCCATGGATGGAAAGCGTGTCATACTGCTTGACCACCAGTCACCTCCGATTGACGACATTATGCGTTCGTGCATGAAACGCAGTGATAATCTGTATGCCGAGGCACTGTTGCGCACATTGGCATTGTTATGCGGCAAGCCCGGTGATACAGGTGAGGGTGCAGCGATAGAGATGGATTTCTGGAAGAAAAAAGGTGCTGACATGGAATCGGTGCTTCTAATAGACGGTTCAGGGCTTTCGCGCTTCAACCGCATGACGGCTAAATTTATAACGGATGTGCTTGTGAAAATGTCGTATAATGCGGATTATGTGTCCTTTTTCCCGCTGGCAGGACAGGAGGGCACTATGCGTTCTTTTCTGAAAGATACACCGTTGGACGGCTATATTGCCATGAAGACAGGTTCTATGGGCGGCGTGCAGTGTTTTGCCGGTTATATGTTGGACGAAGATTATGCTCCCACTCATGTGGTTGTGATACTCATAAATGATTTTCCCGGCACGCGTTCTGCCGTGCGCGACAAGGCTGCAAAAATGTTGCTTGACACGTTTGCCGGCGATAACGGACAATGACAATTATATTATGGAAGAAAAATTACGCGAGATACTCAACCGCCTGTATGAGGCGGAAGGTCTGATCGAGATGGCTTTGAGGCGGCCCGCAGATCAGCGCGGCAATATAGTGAGCCTGGCTATTGGTAAATGTTTTGACGTGGCTGAATCGGCCTCTCTGTTCGAGGAGGCCGTGGATGATGTCGTTTTGCTTTCTGGTGAGGAAACAGATTCTGACGAACCTGATCCGGCCGAGCGTCTTTTCATGAGCGAGGTAATGCCCTCGCTGGAGAGCAGGCCGCAGGTTGACAATGAAGTTGTTACAGGCCATAAACCAGATGTCCATGAGGAAACCGAGGCATCGGTTTTTGATGTTGGATTGGAAGATGATAATACGGAAACAGCTGTCGTAGAAGGTCCGGCGTCTGAAGACAAAGAGGTGGTTATAGCGGAATCCGGCGTAGTGCGCAGACCGTTGGCCAGATTTCTTACTATAAACGATAAGTTCAGGTTTCGCCGCGAACTATTCTCTAACAGTGACATGGCGTTTAAGGATGCGCTATCGCTGATAGAGACTATGGATACTATGGAGGAGGTGACCGATTATTTCTTCAATGATCTCCAGTGGGATCCAGAGAGTGCGGAAGTCAAGGAGTTTGCAATGCTGGTGGAAAGGTATATGCGCGAGAGCGCCGAATGAGGACAGATGAGCGGTAAATTATACATAGTGCCGACTCCGGTAGGCAACATGGAGGACATGACCATGCGCGCGGTGAGGGTCTTGAGAGAAGCTGATCTGATTTTGGCTGAAGATACCCGTACCAGCGGTGTGCTTATGAAACATTTTGATATACACACTCCGATGCAGAGTCATCACAAATATAACGAGCATGAGGCTGTCAGAGGGATTGTAGAGAGGCTGGAGGGGGGTATGACCATAGCACTTGTTTCTGATGCCGGCACGCCCGGCATATCCGATCCAGGGTTTATGTTGTCAAGAGAGTGCCGGCGTGCCGGCATATGTGTGGAGTGCCTGCCGGGACCTACGGCGTTTGTGCCTGCCTTGGTTGCATCCGGCCTGCCTTGTGACCGATTTGTTTTCGAGGGCTTTCTGCCTCCCAAGAAAGGTCGTGCCACGCGTCTGTCATCGCTGGCTGCCGATGGCAGGACGGTGGTGATATATGAGTCTCCTAAACGTCTGCCGCGCACATTGCGTCAGCTTGCCGAAACTTTTGGCCGGGACAGGGAGGCAGCAGTGTGCCGCGAAATATCCAAAATACATGAAACTGTCCATCACGGCACACTCGGCGAACTAAATGAGTATTTTGAAGCAAACAATCCGCGAGGAGAAATTGTTATAGTTATATCCGGGCAGACAATGCGTTCTGGCGGCGGATCATCCGAAGAGACAGACCGGTGACCGTGTTGCTGCTAAAATAGGAGAGACTATAAACTATTTTTAAATTTATAACCACTTTTATCTACTATGAGAAAGTATTTATTAGCACTTGCCCTGCCGGCAGTCATATTGGCTTCATGTAATAAGAAGGCAGGAAATGAGAATTCAGATACAGCCGTAGACCAGGCTGTAGTGCTTAATGAACGTTTGGAAATGGCGCAGGACAGCAAAGATTCTCTGATATTCTTAATGAGTGACATTTATTCCGGTATAGAGGAGATTAATGTTCAAGAAGGTCTGTTGTATAATCTTCGTGGCACAGACAACGGCACAAAGCGTTCGGAAATCATAGATAATCTTGCCCGTATCAAATCAGAATTGCAGGCTAAGCAGGCCCGTCTTGACGAGCTTACACAGCAGTTTAACGCCACTAATGATAAAAGCGGACAGCTGGCCAAAGAGGTGGCAAGACTTAAAACTGTGATCAGCCAGAACGAGGCTAAGATTACAGAGCTTACCGCGCAGCTCCAGACTGCCCACCAGCAGATTAACGAACTTAACGACAAGGTAGCGACAACCGAGGAACAGGTCAAGACAGAAGTAGCAGCCAAGGAAGAGGCTATAAACGAGGTGAATGTGGCCAAGGCTGAAAATGAGAAACTTGTCAATGACGCCAACCGTGTATATTACGCAATAGGTACTAAGAAAGAACTGGAAAAGAATAAGATTCTCCACAAGAAGAAACTTTTGCAGGGTGATTATAATTCAGGTTATTTCAAACAGGCAGACCGTCGCAGCCTTAATGTGATACCGTGCTATAATAAGAAAGTCAAGGTGCTCAGCAACCAGCCTGCTGACTCATATCGCATCGAGACCCTTAATGACGGTACCAAGAGCATTGTCATAACTAATGCTGCCCGATTCTGGGGTACTACAGACTTCCTTATCATCCAGGTAGGTTGATATAAGCTGAAATAAATATACTGGTCGGACTGACTGCTCACGCGGTCGGTCCGGCTTTATGTTATACGGGTTGTAGTCAGAAAACACGGATTATTTATCCGCACAGTCGTAAGTTAATAATTTTGCATGCGGCAGTAAACAATATATTATTTGATTTTAGGTTTAAGTATTGGTGCCGTGTATGTTTTACGTATGACGGGCACAATGCAAAGGGCATTCTGCCTGGCACCGGCGTGATAATGGCTAGTAGTTTTAGAATTGTTTTTAACCATATTCAAGTAATAGAAGTCTGTTAAAAAAGTAGTTATGTTGAGACATTTGATCGGATTGGGAACCGTGGCCGGGATGGCGCTTGCAGCCTATGCCGGAACGGATGTAAAGCGTTTTGATCCGCCACATTGGTGGACAGGCATGAATGATACTTCGTTGCAGTTGCAGCTGTACGGTCCCGGCATCAAGAATGCCGATGTTAGTATAGCTTCTTACCAGGGTGTCAGTCTGGACAGCGTGGCGCGTCTGGACGGCAGTGACAATTATCTGTATGTATATCTTAATGTTTCTCCCGAAGCTTCGCCGGGCAAGCTTAAGATTTTTCTTCGGGACGGTAAGAAAAAAAGCACTTATGCCTATGAATTGCGTGGACGTAAAGAGAACAGGGGCGCGGCTGGTTTTGATGCCGGAGATGTGCTGTATATGGTGATGCCAGACCGCTTTGCCGATGGAGACGAATCGAATAACAAGGTGAAAGGGATGCGATTCCCGGTGGGTGCGGACCGTTCAGATCTTAATGTAAGGCACGGAGGCGATCTCAAAGGCATAAATGACCATATTGATTATCTGGATACTCTGGGGATTACGGCGTTGTGGCTCAATCCTGTGTTGGAGAACGATATGCCCGGCGGTTCTTATCATGGTTATGCCACTACGGATTATTATAATGTAGATCCCCGTTTTGGCACCAATGATGATTATGTAAAACTTATAGACACGCTGCATGACCGAGATATAAAGACTGTGATGGATATGATTTTTAACCATTGCGGTTCGGAACATGTGTGGTTCAGGGAACGTCCTTCGTCTGACTGGTTTAATTTCTCCGACGGCTACCAGCAGACCAATTACCGCCTGTCTACAATCACGGACCCTTATGCTTCTGATTATGACCGAAAACTATCTGTCGATGGTTGGTTTGTAGAACAGATGCCTGATTTAAACCAGCGTAATCCGCATCTTATGAAGTATCTCGTGCAGAATTCTATCTGGTGGATAGAAGAGGCCGGTATAGACGGCATACGCATGGATACTTATCCATATGCTGATAAAGACAAAATGGGTGACTGGTGCGACGCCGTGCTTGCCGAATACCCTGGTTTTAATATAGTGGGAGAATGTTGGTTCGGTACGCCTGCCGCTGAGGCGTATTGGCAAAAAGGTTCGTTGCTGTCAGGTAAGGAGGATGACACCAGGCTGCCTGTAGTAATGGACTTCCCTCTGATGATGCTTAGCCGGGATCTGGCCCCGTATAAGGAGCAGACGGACCCATGGAATGGTTTGAACAAGGTATATGACCATCTGGCACTTGATTATATCTATGCCGATCCGTTGAATGTGCTGCGTTTTCTGGATAATCATGACACTGAGCGTGTGGTTCTTTCGCAGCCTGAAAATCTTGATGCGTGGAAGCAGGCGGTGACTTTGCTTCTGACGGTCCCGGGTATTCCGCAGTTGTATTATGGTACGGAGTTGCTGATGTCAGGAGACAGGAAGCCTGGTGACGGAAATGTGCGTCGCGACATGCCAGGCGGTTTTCCCGGTGACAAGGTGAATAGTTTTGAGCGCGGAGGCCGCACAGACATTCAGAACGAGGCGTTTGACTTTATAAGCATGCTTTTGAACTGGCGTAAAGGTAAAAAAGCACTTGCCGAGGGCAAGATGGTGCATTTTATGCCTACAAACGGCGCGTATCTGTATAAGCGGTATACTTCGGACGGAGAGGAAGTAGTGGTGCTTCTCAACGGCCAGGATAATGATTTGTCTATAGACATGTCTCGTTATGCCGAGGCTGTCAGGCCGGGACTGCGTTATAAGGACCTGCTTACCGGAGATGTCATAATTCCTGTTTCGGGCTCAGATATGAATTTGTCACCTAGACAAATCATGATATTGGAACCGGTAAAATAAATTATCACATGAAATATACCAGGATTTGTGCCTGCATCACGGCTGTTGCCGCATTGATATCTCTGGCATGCTGTAAGCCTACAGAGAAAAATTACCGTCTTGCTTACGAGCTGGCGCAGCAGAAAGCAAGAGAGAATCTTGATGACGCTGAGTACGCCATGATGCTGGAAGAGGAGCAGCCTCCTTTCGTGCATGCAGGCGATGACAGCATAAGAGCCAGGACACTGCCCCTTATGTGGCAGTATTCGCCTCAGTCTCTGGATTCGGGGCGTCGTGCTGATCCTTTGCGTTATAATCTGGCTGTAGGGATGTACACAATGCTTACTAATGCCAAGGCGCATGCCGATAATCTTGTGGCTAAGGGCTGGCACAGCGTGGTGTTCCGTAGCGGAGGCAAGCCATCATATTATGTCGTAGCCATGCGTAGCGATTCGCTTGACCGGGTGGCTACGGAGGCACGCCGGTATATTAGAGAAAATCCTAACGGAATTGTGGGTATGCGTGAACCCGTAGCCATTATGCCGCGCCGTTAGTGTAATCATTTTTATATAACAAAGTAATCCCGATGCAAGTCGCATGCTTGCATCGGGATTACTTTGTTATGGGTGGGTTTAAAGAGAGAATTTGGACGCATGGTCAGACAGTGCGGACAGATAGTCTTTACGGTCTTGTTCCACAAGTTCGTCCAGACGTCTTGACGCCTCTTCAAGATTGCCCAGTCGTGCCATTAGTTCCGGGCTGAATACTGCATCGATCCAGTCGAGTTCCATGGCGGAATATTCGGCAAATGCTTTGTCCAGCAAGTTCTGGATTTCTGACAATGTTGATGCCTCTGTAACCTTTGAGACAACATCATAGGGCAGTATCTGACCTCCCAGGTCATACCACTCATATTGGGTGGCAGGCTGAGAGGTGACAGTGATTTCCGGAAGAACGGTTTTTCTCTCTTCTTGTTTGGCGAGGATGTATTTTGCCAGTGCGCAGCTATATAACTCTATGGCGCGTTTTGCAGATTTTGGTTTTATCAATATTCCGTTGTAGCGGCAGAATCCGTCAGTACCACATTCAGCTGACGATATTTCATCCAATACCGGGATTGCCTTTATCATCGCCTCTACTGTGACAGGGTTGAGCACTTCAAAGTGTATATTGTCATGCAACGGCAGACGGGCCTTTACACGCCTGTCTCGTTTGGGCCATTTCATCTGGTCACGCATCAGTCCGCAGCTTTTGAGCATGAGGGCAGGCGCTGCCACAGTGGCACCGTCCGGGGTGCCGAATAAATATGAGAACGGGAATAATGATGTGTCCGGATGCTGCTTGTGGCTTCCCATTAACAGAGAGAAAGCTCCTATGCTGCCGCCCCACATTATATATGCGTCGGAAGATGTTTTTACCCCCCGGTGCATCATACCCCAATGCACGGGGCCGAGTTTGTATTTGTGGTTAGACGAGTTAGTGCCCGAACCGGCATTGAAAAAGGAATATTGCCCCCCTATGAGCAACGATGACTTATGCATGGTCACGGTGTACGGTCCGGCTAATATCGCGCAGGCTTCGCCGCATTCGCATGAGGAGTTTGCAAAAAACAGTGAGTCATGTGCTGTGAAGCGTTTTTCAAGCTGCACTCCTTGTCCCACATAACAATTACGCAGGAGCACCCCGGAATCGACACAGGCGTCTTCAATGATGAAGTGTTCCGCATCCACATCCTGACCGATATACGCAAAGCCGCGAGATGAGTGGGAGTTGTTTATGATGCTTCCGTCTTTCAGATTAGAAGCCCCGTTAATGACCACTCCGTTGCCTATGCAGACATTGTGTATGCGTCGCGTATCGCAGATTACGGCACCGTCACCGATAGTAAGTACCGGAATTTTGTCCAATAACGGTTCTATAATGCCGGCCAGGGTCTGTTCCGCCCAACGAGGCCTGTGGGCCGCCAGTGTAGCAATCTGAGAGGTTATACCGGGAAATATAGCCACATGTCTGGAGCCAGTTTCATCAAGTGCCGATACTTCGGTACCGATACCGAATGATGCGCCGGGTTCTGCCTCTATACGTCCCACATTGTCTATTCTGACCCTGCTGCCTATATTAAGTCCGTACAAGCGGCCTCCGACATTGTTTATATAGACATTGTCTCCTATATTGCAATCGGCAATGACGGCGTTATACAGACCCTCGGAAGCTTCAGCACCACGTAAAAGGGAGCCTATACTTACGTCACCGTAGAAACGGCAGAAACGTATCAGGCGCAGATCGGTATCAGGGGAGATGCGCACACGGTTCCAGTCAGGGCATGTGCAGCCATGACGTTCGAGCAGCGCGGCCTGCTCCATTGTAAGTTGTATTCGGTCAGGATTCTGCATGTTCGAGGTCATCGTATTTCTGAAACAGGTAATCATTATACGGGAATCGCTGGGCATGTATCTCGCGAGCCTTTTCGTATAGGATTTGTTTGAGTGTGTCTATATTGGTTCGTTCACGGGCGGAAATGAATACTGCATTGCCTGATGTGCGCGCCATCCACGTTTTTTCAAATTCTTCCAGAGGGATGTTCTCGCGTGTGCGTGGCGTGAGGTCATCATCATCTTTTGGCGTATATGAAAAGGCATCAATCTTGTTGAAGACCATGATCATAGGCTTTTCTGCCGCACCGCAGACTTCGTTAAGGGTGCGGTTGACTACTTCTATCTGTTCTTCAAACTGCGGATGGCTCACGTCTACCACATGTAGTAGCAGGTCGGACTCACGCACTTCGTCAAGAGTTGATTTGAAACTGTCTACCAGGTGGGTGGGCAGCTTTCTGATGAATCCTACAGTATCGGTGAGCAGGAACGGCAGATTGTCGATTATCACTTTGCGCACGGTGGTGTCAAGAGTGGCAAACAGCTTGTTTTCAGCAAAAACATCGCTTTTGCTCAGCAGGTTCATAATGGTGGATTTCCCCACATTGGTGTAGCCTACCAGGGCCACGCGTGTTAGCTTGCCTCTGTTTTTGCGCTGTATGGATTTCTGCCTGTCGATATGGCGTAATTCCTCTTTAAGGCGTGAAATTTTATCCAGGATAATACGCCGGTCAGTCTCTATCTGTGTCTCGCCCGGGCCGCGCATGCCTATACCGCCGCGCTGGCGTTCGAGGTGCGTCCACATGCGTGTGAGCCTGGGCAGCAAGTACTGGTACTGGGCCAGTTCCACCTGGGTGCGCGCGGTTGCAGTCTGTGCCCTACGGGCGAATATATCGAGAATCAGGCTTGTACGGTCCAGAATTTTCACTTTTAGTTCTCGTTCGATATTGGTCACCTGCTTTGTCGACAGATCATCGTCAAAAATTACCATGCCGATGTCTTCGTTCTCTACATATTCGCGTATCTCTTCCAGCTTGCCGGAACCGACATAAGTGCGCGGATTCGGATATTCGAGTTTCTGGAGGAACGTCTTGACGGGTACTGCTCCTGCTGTTTCTGCCAGAAAAGCAAGCTCGTCGAGATATTCCAGTGTCTTTTGCTCACTCTGGCGCTGTGTGATCAGGCCTACCAGCACTGTCTTCTCGTTGGCCTCGGTGCTTATGATGTTGTCTTCGATCATGAATGCAAAATTACTAAAAAATGAATGTCCCCTCACTTATAATTAACAAAAAGAGGGCCGCGCGGTTTTGCGTAGCCCACTTATTGTGAAGAAACAATATTTATTTCTTGACCTTATTGTAACGGGCGTTGAGACCCTCGATTATTTCATCGGTAATGTCTAAGTCGGGGTTTATATAGAGCGTGGCCGCTTTCATGAATATTGCGTCATAATGGTGCGACTCATTGTACTCCTTTATGTAGGACATTATGGAGTCATTCACGATTTTTTGCGCTTCCATGGCCTGGTTCTGCATGTTTATCTGCATCTGTCCCAGTTCGTTCTGGGCAGCCTGCTGGCGCTGTTGCAGGGTTTTCATATCGGCGTTGTATGCAGCTTCGTTCATATAGCCGTTGTTCTGCATTTTCTGCTGGTATTGTCCGGCCAGACCTTCGATGGCAGACTGGCGCTGGCGTGCCGTATTTTCATACGTGTTTTGCAGACGCAGCATTTCCTCGTTGTAATCTTTGGCCAGATTATATTTTTGTAGCAGTGAGTCAGAGTCTACATAGCGATAATTTGGCAGCGTTGCTTGCTCCTTGCCTTGTTTTGCTTTTGCAGTTGTCTTTGTATGCTGCTTGTCATTGCCGTCCTGAGTGTTGTTGCAGGCAGTGGAGCCTAATGTCATGCCCAATATCAGGGCGAGGCCTGAGAGTGTGGTGAAAAATTTTTTCATTTGGTATGCTTCGTTAAAAAAAATATGAAGCCGGGTATTCGACCACGGCATAGCATTGATAGTGCAAAATTACTCAAAATTTCCAATATACAGGCCGGCATGATGATTTTTTCATCAAAAGTTTTTGCGTCTCGGCTAAAAATGCTTATCTTTGTGAATTAAAATCTATCCTGCATAGACGCAGGTGCTGACAAATGTAAATAATTTATAATTTTTGACATACTTATGGAAGTAAAAGACCTTAAACCGGCATTGATTTGGCAATGCTTCGATGAAATCACAAAAGTGCCCCGTCCCTCTTGCCACGAGGAGCAGATCAGGGCCTATTTGCTCAAATTTGCCGATGACCACGGTATCCAGGCCAAGACAGACAAGGTGGGTAATGTCGTTATGACGAAGCCGGCTACGCCCGGATGCGAAAATGCTCCCGTAGTCATACTGCAGGCACATATGGATATGGTAGCCGAGAAGAACAATGATGTTGAGCATGACTTCCTGAAAGACCCCATTAAGACTTATATTGACGGTGACTGGGTTAAGGCACGCGGCACTACTCTGGGCGCGGACAACGGTATCGGTATGGCTGGCTGTCTGGCCGCCCTTATTGATCCCGACCTGGTTCACGGTCCGATAGAATGCCTCTTTACCATCAATGAGGAAATCGGTCTTGAAGGTGCTATCAACCTCGGCGAGGATATGATCCACGGTAAGATACTGATCAATCTTGACTCAGAAGATGATGGCGAAATCTTTGTAGGTTGTGCGGGCGGTATCGACACTACCGCGGTCTTTACTTATCGCCGTTCGGTAGCACCCGAACATTTCCATTATATGAAAGTGAGTGTGTCCGGTCTGTTGGGCGGCCATTCAGGCGGTGACATCCACACTGGCCGTGCGAACGCCAATAAACTGATAGCCCGTTTCCTGTTTGACTGCTCGCGCAAGCATGAGATAGCAGTGAGCGAATTCTGCGGCGGCAATTTGCGTAACGCCATACCTCGCGAGGCTCATGCCGTGTTCGGAATACAGGGTGACCTTAAGGATAAAGTGGCGGCAGATCTTGAAAAGTATGTTGCTGACATTAACAATGAATATGTGGGAGTGGAACCCTCGATCAAGTTTACTCTCGAGGTTGTAGACCGTCCGGAATACTGCATAGATTCTGAAACTTCTCTGGCTTTGGTTCGTGCTCTTTACAGCGCTCCTCACGGAGTTATGTCTATGAGCCGCGACCTGCCCGGCCTTGTAGAGACCTCTACCAACCTTGCTGCTGTCAAGATGGAGGGTGATGACAAGATAAAGATAACCACATCGCAGCGTTCGAGCGTGGAGAGCCGTAAGAATGATATTGCCGGCCAGGTAGAGGCTCATTTCCTGCTTGCCGGTGCCGAAGTGTCTCATTCAGACGGTTATCCAGGATGGGCTCCCAACATGCAGAGCCCGATTATGAAGCTCTCTGCCGAGGCTTACGAGGAGCTTTTTGGCGTTAAGCCGGCCATCAAGGCTATCCATGCCGGACTGGAATGCGGACTGTTCCTGCAGAACAATCCGGGACTTGACATGGTGTCGTTCGGTCCCACTATGACAGGCGTACATTCACCCGACGAACAGCTAAATATCCCGACTGTGGAGAAATTCTGGCGTCATTTGGCACTGACTCTGGAGAAAGTGGCCAAGGCATGAGCCGTATGCGTAGTGCCGCCATGGTGCTGTCGTGCGCGATTTTAACAGCCGGAGGTGCTGCTGCGGTGCTGCAGCAGGCCTCCGGGTCTTCAATACCTGTTGCCGATGCTTCTGTTTGCCGTGTTGACACCGTGGTTCTTCCCTGGGGAGAGTTGCGCTATGACACGATAGCTCCTGACGGCAGTCTTATCTCTGGTTACGCATGGCGCAAGAGAGGAGAGCTTATGGCACGTGAAGACTCGTTGTCGCGGTATACAACTCTGACAGATTCTGACTATCAGGTGATAGCGCAAGAACTCGGGGTGGAGGTGGCCGCTATAAAAGCTGTGGTCAGGATAGAGGCCGGAGCCTCTCTGCAGGGCTTTTACGCTCCTGGTGTGCCGGTTGTGAATTTCGACCGTGCCATGTATAGGAGGGCGCGTGCCACAAGTAATGCGAAAGCTCCGTCGTCATCACATGTGCCAGCCGGCATAACCAGTAGCTATGGCCGTAAAGAATGGAGCCAGCTTATTGCCGCTCGTAAGGTTAATAGAGAGAAAGCTGATATGGGGACTTTCTGGGGCATGTTCCAGATAGGAGGCTTCAATTACCAGCAGTGTGGGTGCGCTTCGGTGCAGGAGTTGGTAGACCGTATGTGCTACTCCGAGTTTGAGCAGTTACAACTTTTTGCCAACTTTATAAGTAACACCGGTATGCTAGAAGATTTGCGCTGTAAGAACTGGAGGGCGTTTGCCCGTAAATATAATGGCGCAAATTATGCTTCGCGTGGCTATCACACCCGTATGGCGCGTGCATATGCAAAATATAAACAGAATGAAACATGCGGAACGGAACAATCCGAATCGCAAGAAATAATCACAGAAACACATGAAAATCACTGATTTAAAACCTACGCTGCTCTGGCAGTGTTTTGATGAGATAACCCGTGTGCCGCGTCCCACGCACCATCTTGACAAGATGAAAGCATTCCTAGTGGGCTGGGCTGAGAAGCACAATATCCCGGTCAAGACCGACGCGGTGGGAAATGTCGTTATGACCAAGCCTGCCACTCCCGGACACGAGAATGCACCTACAATAGTGTTGCAGGGACACCAGGATATGGTTGCCGAAAAGAATAATGATGTAGAATTTGATTTTTTGAACGATCCTATCCAGACTATTGTGGACGGTGACTGGGTACGTGCCAATGGAACAACCCTGGGTGCCGACAACGGTATGGCGTGTGCAGCCGGTATGGCCGTGTTGCTCGACAAGGATCTGGTGCACGGACCTATCGAAGTCCTTCTTACTGTAGACGAGGAGCAGGGACTTATCGGTGCCAATGGTCTGGAGCCTGGTATGATTACCGGTAAAATTCTGCTGAATCTGGATAGCGAGGAGCATGGACAGCTTGTTATAGGTTGTGCCGGTTCGCAGGCCACATTGTGCCATTTCCCTTATACAACTGCTGATGCGCCCTCTGATTATAAGTATTATAGCGCTACTATCAAAGGTTTGAAAGGCGGACACTCCGGCATGGAGATCCATTTAGGCCGTGCCAATGCCAACCAGCAACTGGCACGTTTCCTCTGGGAAAGCCAGAAGCAGTTCGGGCTGGCGCTTAGTGATGTTGCCGGCGGCGGTCTGCCTAACGCTATTCCTCGCGAGGCCACAGCCGTATTCGGTGTTCCGGCTGACAAAGCTGCAGAGCTTGAGGCATATGCTGCTCAGTTCTCAGACACTATACATTCAGAGTTCCGTCTGGCAGAAAATGAAGATTTTACATTCACTCTCGTGCCGGCTGAATCTCCTGCGAATGTTATATCAGAGCCGGAAGCATATGCGCTTATTGCCACCTTGTTTGCCACTCCTAACGGCGTGCAGGGCATGAGTCTGGCAGTGCCCGGTCTGGTGGAGACATCATCTAACCTGGCCAGTGTGCGCAAAGTAAACGATGAGGAGATACTGATAACCACACATCAGAGATCTTCTGTTGATTCTCGCCGTGATGAAATATCAGACCGTATCAAAGCGCTGTATGAGAATATCGGTTGTTTTGTAGAATTTAATGATCCCAGTGTGGGTTGGGCTCCTAATCCTGATAGCAAGGTGCTCAAGGTTGCTGAAGAGAGTTTTAAGACCTTGTTTGGATCAGAGCCGAGAGTTGAAGCCCTGCATGCCGGTTTGGAATGCGGTATCTTCCTTGACAAGATGCCTGGTATGGACATGATTTCTTTCGGACCTACTCTTAAGGATATACACTCTCCCGGAGAGAAAGCCAATATTCCGAGTGTACAGCAGTTCTGGGATATGCTTGTAGACATTCTCCGTCGTCTTGCATAAATAAGTATAGTTACTTATATACAACAGTTCGGTAATTTTTGAGCAGGCATAGCTGTATCGCACTGATACACAAT
>CAJTQU010000012.1 GCA_910578665.1 uncultured Muribaculaceae bacterium | reverse complement strand
TCAAAGGGCATAGGAAGAAAGCCGGTTGGGATAACGACTACTTACTTTATGCCTTAAAAAGTTTTGATGTTGTAAAAAATTAAGATGCGTCAGCCCTGTGGAAAAAGTAAGCCCGGCCTGCTGTCAAAACAGGCCGGGCGTTATGTGAGGTTGTAAGTGGTCAGTAGCTTATTTTACGTACTTGCGAACCGCACTTCACGATATAGATACCGTGGCCGGGGAGCTGTACTGCCCCTAGAGCATTGACCGCTATGGTACGGCCGTCGATCGTGTATATGCTCATGGCTGTGCTTCCTGTGGTGGAAACGATGCCGTTGCCCACGGTGAATCCGGATTCGTTATCTCCTGTCACCGAGTCGATGCCGGTTGTGTCTGTGGTAGTGAAATGCACTGTTTTGGACAGGGCGGAAGAACCTTCTGAATTGTGCGCGCGTATATAGGCTACGTACGGGGTCTCCTGGGCCAGTCCTTCTGCGGTTAGGCGCTGTCCGTCTACGCGCATTTTGTCATATTGTCCCACCGGTGTGTCGGTGAATGACTTTGATGTGTTGATCTCAATGTCGTCGATACAGAAGTTGAGTCCGGGTGTTTTGTAGTTGTATGTCATAAGTACCTGGTGCACGCCTTCAGGAATGTCAGTGATGGTTACTTTGCTGCCTTCGGAACTTGCGGCCACGTTGTTTACCTCTGCGAAGAGGGTGAGTTTGCCGCCAGAAGTAGGATCGGTGTAGTCAATGTCGAGTGAGTACAGCTTGAACGAGAAGTCTGCGTTTTGGCGGTTAACTCGTGCCCAGAACGATATAGACGAGATGTCATCGCTGTATGAGGGTGTGGTCAGCTGTCCGTTCTGCATTGTGAAGCGCAGAGACGGTGCTGTTTCGCCCGAATAGCTTTCGCGTAAGTCATACTGTGCTCCGGAGAAGAGTGTGCCTGCCGGAATCTTTGAATTATCAAAGTTGATGAGGGCCGCGCGAGATGTGTCGGACAATGTGCGTGTTGCTACGGTGGCGGTGTAGTATTCTGCTGCAGGAACTTCTGCCCATTCGAGTATGGCTATCTCTTTGTCGGGGGTGACGCTGAGTTCCGGTACGATGTTTGCGAAATTGCTTACAAATGTAGAATAGCAACTTTCGGCGGCTTTCGACATGTTCTTGTCGTTCACGGCGTATACTTCGAAAGCATAGGATGTGTCGGCTTTAAGGTCAGAGAGTGTCACTGTGCCGACATCGCCTACTGATTTGAGTTGGTAACCGGGGACATAGCTGCGGTTGAAAGTGCCGAATATGTCAGTCTCCATCACCATGACAGACATTACATAGCCAGTGGCGCCGTTTACTTTGTCCCATGCCAGTGTGAGCGAGCCTGAATCGCCTTTTGTGAGCCGTACTTTGGGGGCCGGCAGAGCGAGTGCCGAGTCGGCAGAGCCGCCTTCACCCACGCGGAAGCCCATTACACCGTTGTTGTTTTCGTAGATGTTGGTGATTGGCAGAGCTGTCTGCTTGCCGTTCCAGTTTATAAATGCCGGGGATGTAGTGGCGGTAAATTCACCGATGTTCTTCGAGCCGGGGAATGTGGCGCCTGTCATCGAACCTTTTACCTGCATGCCGTCGGCCTCGATAAGGTCTACGTGCTGGTGCGTCGGATTGTTGTTTACCGTATTGTTGAACCATACGCTGTTGTCATAGTCGATATGCCATACCAGCATGCCGTGTGCCGGCAGATAGGTGTCCCAGCTTTTCTGCTGGCGGTTTTCAAACAGATAATATTCTTTAGGATCTTTGGGGTCGATGGTTATTTTATAGGCATTGCCTCCGTCTGAAAGCGGCAGCATTGTTATATCCTCGCCGGCAGATATGTCTATGGGCTTCTGCCATTCGAGGGCATAGCGCTCATAGATGTTGTATACGGGCGGTGTGCGGCCGTTGTTGTTGTATGAGCCGTGGTCCATTACCGCGAACTCGTCGGGAGTGAAAGCGCCGGTGTATGTGGTGGCATACAGGTCGGGCAGGCCGAGTACGTGGCTGAACTCGTGGCAGAAAGTACCGATACCGGCCATGGTGGGGACTCCTTCTTCATACTGATTGTATGTCAGCTCGTTGGAGCATGCATAGCGGTCTATTTTCACACCATCGTGTTCCGGCAGCGTGGGCAGCGTGTAGGCCAGGTTATATGAGTGCGGCCATATGGTAGAGGCCGGCGCCCCTTCGTTTTCGCCATAACCGGCATAAAGGATATACACATTGTCCACGACACCGTCTTGGTTAGTGTCATATTTTGTGAAATCTATCTGGTCATCAAGTAGTCGGCAGGCGTCTACAACCATTTGTCCGGGATTCTTGTCGTTGCCTCCGCCGGGACCTCCGCCCGTGTTGCCTCCGTAATATTCGCAGTTATTGGGCAGGTTTACAGGTCCGTACACGTCAAACGAGGGCTGGTAGATGCCGTTAGACGATGTGAGGAAGTAGTCTTTTGCCGACCCCGTGCAGTTGAATTTGTTGAAACCGGGGGCATTGAGCATGTCAGACATATCCTGTTGCGGGTTGTCGCTGAAGCTCCATTTGATGTCGGCAAAGTTGACGAGGATTATGAGCACGTGGCGTTCGCCGTCGGTGGGCACGTTGCGCAGGTCGTGGCCGTCGGCATTGTCCCATTTGGCAGGAGGCACAACGCCGGCCGCGCGCATGGGTGAGCCAGCTTTGGCCGCGCGCATTGCGCTGGCTTTGCTGTTAAGAGAAGAAAATGCCGATGCCGGTGACAGGGATGCCAGTTTTGCCTGTTCTGTGGCCGACATGTCGTAATTGCCGGCCTTGATGCCGGTCAGGCTTCCGTCATTGTCTATGAACCGGAACCATCCGTTGGTATCACGGTCTATCAGATAGCCGTTGTCATCAACAAAGAAATGAAGCGATTCATCGCCACGCAGCGACAGGGTCAGCGTTGTGCCGTCCGGCTGTGTGTATGTGCGTTTGCCGGGGTATGCCGGCACGGCTGACGCAGTGACACTAGTTCCGAACATCATGGCAGCCAGGGCCACGCCGCTGATGTGGGGTAGTCTTAGTTTCATAATATATCAGGTGTGGTTATGTATTAAAAGTGACCTACAAAGGTATGAAAAAAACGTTGAACGTTAAAATTTTATTGCCTTAAATTTTTTAGCCACCAATTTTTTAACTATCTTCGCGTGACATATTTTCTGACTTTGAATTTTATGATAGAAAAAATAGGAAACAGTTGCTGCAGGTCAATAAATATACGTGGTAGGTTGATGGATTTCAGCCGCCCGTGGGTCATGGCGATAGTGAATGTTACTCCGGATTCGTTTTATGCCGGCAGCCGTGTGTTTGATGCCGATGCGTTGCGCCGCAGGATAGACCAGGTGCGTGAGCAGGGAGCCGATGCTGTCGACCTGGGAGGGTATTCCACGCGTCCCGGTGCTCCCGGGGTGTCTGCCGAAGAGGAATACAGGCGTCTGGCACTCGGTCTTGAATGTTTGCGTAGCGAATGGCCGGAGGCGGTGGTCAGTATTGATACATTCCGTGCCGGCGTGGCGCGCCGCTGTGTGGCCGAATGGGGTGCCGACATAATCAATGATATTTCGGGCGGTGATATGGATTCTGCTATGTTTGAAACCGTGGCGGAACTGAAGGTCCCTTATATTCTGATGCATACGAGGGGAACGCCGGAGACTATGCAGGATATGTGCCGGTATGAGGATGTGACAGCCGAGGTGCTTTCTGATTTGGCGCACAAAGCCGGGCGTCTGCGTTCTATGGGTGTGTGCGATATAATCATAGATCCGGGCTTCGGTTTTGCCAAGGATCTGCCACAGAATTATGAATTGTTGTCATCGTTGGCCGAATTTCGTGCACTGGATATGCCATTGCTGGTCGGTGTGTCGCGTAAGAGTATGATTTACAGACTACTGGATATTACGCCCGGCGAGTCGCTCAACGGGACTACTGTGCTGAATACATTTGCGTTGCTAAATGGCGCAGACATACTTAGAGTGCATGATGTGGCAGAGGCACGTCAGGCGGTTGAGATAACGGGGCGGCTGAAAAAACAGATGCTATGATAGAATTCGGAATAAAAGATATAATAGACATATTGCTTGTCGCCCTGTTGCTCTTCTATCTGTATAAGACTATGAAGAAGACAGGTTCGGGCACTATATTCATGGGGGTGCTCAGTTTCATCGTGGTTTGGATACTGGCTTCCGAGATATTTGATATGAGGCTTACGGGTACCATACTTGATAAGTTCATGTCAATAGGACTGATAGTGCTCGTTATATTGTTCCAGGACCAGATAAAGCGTTTTTTGATAGATCTGGGCTCGCAGGACAAATGGCGTTTTCTGCGGCGTCTGTTCCAGCACCAGGATGAGGAGCGAAAGAAAAACCTTGACTATATCATGCCTGTGGTTTATGCCTGTATGAGTATGAGCAAGAGTAAGACGGGCGCCCTGATCGTGTTTCAGCGCAATGTACCGCTTATGGATTATGAGAAGACCGGGGACATAATAGATGCCAATATAAACACGCGGCTCATAGAAAATATATTTTTCAAGAATTCGCCGTTGCATGACGGCGCCATGATTATATCGCGACGGCGGATTGCCTCGGCCGGTTGTATATTGCCTGTGAGCCATGATATGCATATACCCAAGGAACTGGGCCTGCGTCACCGCGCAGCTCTCGGCATGAGCCAGGTAACAGATGCCATATGCGTTATAGTGAGTGAAGAAACAGGCCACATATCGATGGCCAGGGACGGATCGCTTAAGGTAAGACTCTCTGCCCCTGATTTGGAGCATGCCCTTTCAGCGGCTCTGGATTAGTTTTGGGGATATGTGCCGTATATATCCAGTATGTGGGTCATAAAATGGTTGTAGGCAAACCGGCTGTTAAATGTTTCTGTGCCTGCTTTACCCAGGTCTGCGCGTAGGCCGGGATTACCTGCCAGGCCGGTTATAGCGCTGGCAAGAGCATTCTCGTCATCGGGCGGTATTAGCAGACCGTTTTTCCCTGTTGTTATTATTTCAGGCTGTGCGCCGTTGTCTGCGGCTATCACAGGTATGCCTTGCGACATGAATTCCAAGAGAGTCAGTCCGAAAGCTTCGGGCGCTCTCGAGGGGGCTATGCCTATGTCTGTATTGTTGATTTCGGGAAATACGTTGTCTATGTGCCCGGCCCATTCTATCCGGCTGTCTACGTTTAGACTGCATGCCAGCTGTTTTAGTTCGCCGGTGTATCTTGAAGGACCGGTGCCGGCTATACGGAGTTTTATGTTTGGGCTATCGATTAAGGCAAGCGCCTTTATTAGCGTGTCGATACCTTTTTCGGGCGAGATACGCCCGATGAAAAGCAGCGATACCGCGTTGTTTTGCTTGCGTATAGCCGCGGTACTGCTGACAGATACAATTATGCTGTTGTGCACTACGTGGATTTTGCAGCGCTCTATGGGCGGATCTGTTTTAAGAAATGTCTGTCTGGCAAATTCAGAAACGAATATAAGGTGGTCTATAGATGAATACAGCCTTTTCCAGCGAAGCGACGTGTGTCCCTGCCGTGCAAGATGCCGTGTGACCACTATCCGGCACCGGCTTCTGTCCAGCCTTGCAATACGTCGTGCTTTTGCCGCTACGGCCGCTGTTTTAAAATTGTGAGCGTGCAGTACTACGTTTTCTTTCTGCTTTTTAAGGTATAGCCCGAGTTTTATAGGGCTTGCCAGGTCTAATGGTCCGCCGAAAGCGAGGTGGCGGAGCGGCATTCCGGAAAATCTGTTGTCTATGGCTTCAGGTCCGCGTGTGAATATCGAGACCTGGTGGCCGCGTGCCGTTAGTGTGTGAGACAGGTCGAGCACGTAGCGTTCGCCTCCGCCCCATGTCCTGCTGCCTACCAGCTGTATGATTTTCATTTAAGAACCATATATTATTATACGGTCCCCGGCTAAATGCCGGAGACCGTGTGATTAATCAAAATTTGAGCCGTTATGCTTTTTCGATCAGGCAGTGCCCGGTCATTTCAGAAGGCTGGGGGAGATTCATAAGTTTCAGTATGGTCGGAGCCACATCGGCAAGGCGCCCGTTGTCAAGTTTGACATCTTTTAATTCGCTGACGAGGATGCAGGGCACGGGGTTGAGCGAGTGTGCCGTATTCACAGTGCCGTCACTATTGAGCGCGTGGTCGGCGTTGCCGTGGTCGGCAATTATTAACGAACTGTAGCCGTGGGCTTTTGCTGCTTCTACCACATCGTGCACGCAAGAGTCTATCGTCTTTACGGCTTCCTGTATGGCTTCATATACGCCGGTGTGTCCCACCATGTCGCCGTTTGCGAAATTAACCACTATAAAGTCATATTTTTCCGAATCGATTGCGGCTACCAGTTTGTCTTTTACCTCGAAAGCGCTCATCTCGGGCTTGAGGTCATAAGTTTCTACTTTGGGAGAATCCACGAGGATGCGGTCTTCGCCTTCAAACGGGGTTTCGCGGCCTCCGTTAAGGAAGAAAGTCACATGGGCATATTTTTCTGTTTCGGCTATATGTAGCTGCTTCTTGCCATTGGCAGAGAGATATTCGGCCAGAGTATTGTCTACATTCTCTTTGTCGAACAGGATATGCACCCCTTTGAACGAGGCATCATACGGCGTCATGCAGTAATATTGCAGTCCGGGGAGTGGTTTCATGCCGCCCTCCTCTTTCTGGGTGAGCACTTCGGTTATTTCTTTTGCTCGGTCGTTGCGGTAATTGAAGAATATCACGGCATCGCCGGGCTTGATTGTTCCGTCTACTGTCTCGTTGACTATTGGTTTGATGAATTCGTCCGTGATACCGGCCTCATAGCTTTCTTCGACAGCCTTGGCCATATCGGAGGCTTTACGGCCTTCGCCGTGTACGAGCATATTGTAGGCCACGAGGACGCGGTCCCAGTTGTGGTCTCGGTCCATGGCGTAGTAACGGCCTATTATTGAAGCTACAGTGCCTGTGCTCTTAGCACAGTGTTCCTGCACCTGCGCTATGAAGCCTGCGCCGCTCTGCGGATCGGTGTCTCGTCCGTCCATGAAGCAGTGAAGATATACCTTGTCCAGTCCGTATTCTTTCGCTATGTCGCAAAGGGCAAACAGATGGTCCAGGCTGGAGTGCACGCCGCCTGTAGATGTCAGACCCATGAAATGCATGGCTTTACCGTGGTCGCGTGCGTAGGAAAATGCCGATATGACCTCTTTGTTCTCCATTATGGACTTATCGGCTATGGCGCGGTTAATCTTTACCAGGTCTTGGTAAACGATACGTCCGGCACCGATGTTTAGGTGTCCCACTTCGGAGTTGCCCATTTGTCCGTCTGGCAGTCCCACATTTTCACCGCTTGCTTGCAGTTGCGAGTGGGGGTAATCGCGGTTCAGAGAATCAATATAGGGGGTAGGGGTGTTGTATATGGCGTCATCTTTCTTATGGTCGCCCAGGCCCCAGCCGTCTAATATTATCAAAAGAGCTTTGTTTGACATGTTTTTATAGTGTTTATTGGTTATTTGTTGTTTTGTATGTTGGCAGAGTGCTTCCGTCTCATTACCTGTGCCGTGCGCGCCGGAGTGTAGATACGCAGCCATCCTTTGCCTGCCGGTTTGTACAATGGGTCCGGCATAGTGAAGTGTCTTACACCGCTGTCTATGTTGCCGAATCCTCCAAAGCATTTCGCATCGGAATCAAGCACTATCTCATATTCCCCCTCCGGAACCAGTATGCCGTAACCGTCAAAAGACCGTGTGGGTGAGAAGTTGAAAATGAACAGCAAGTCGCCACGCATGAAAGCCATTACCTGGTCATCATCCTTTTCCCATATTTTTTCCACGGGTCTGGCCTGGAAATCGTACTCCTGTGCCGCTAAGTATATCATAGCGTTGTCAAACCTGTTTAGGTATTTGTACTTCAGGTCTTCCCGGTCCGCCAGATCCCACTGTCGCCGTGCGTATTTGTAGCTCCAGCCGTTGCCCTCGCGCGGGAAGTCGATCCACTCCGGATGGCCCCATTCATTACCCATGAAATTCAGATATCCGCCATTGATTGTGGCCAGTGTGGCGAGGCGTATCATTTTGTGCAGAGCCATGCCGCGTCCGACAGCGATATTGCAGTCATCTACCGCCATATGCCAGTACATGTCTTTATCTATAAGGCGGAATATGATAGTCTGGTCTCCCACAAGAGCCTGGTCGTGGCTTTCGCAATAAGATATGGTTTTCTCATCCGCGCGGCGGTTGGTTAGCTCCCAGAATATAGAAGTGGGATGCCATTGTTCGTCTTTTTTCTCTTTGATGGTCTTTATCCAGTAATCGGGGATACCCATGGCCATACGGTAGTCGAAGCCGATGCCCCCCTCGTCATAGCTCATTGCCAGTCCCGGCATGCCGCTCATCTCTTCGGCTATGGTTATAGCCTTTGGATTCACTTCATGGATAAGTATATTGGCCAGAGTGAGATAAGTTATTGCGGCGGTGTCTTGCGCGCCGTCATAATAATCTTTGTACGAGCAGAAAGATTTGCCCAGCCCGTGGTCGTAATACAACATCGAGGTCACTCCGTCGAACCGGAATCCGTCGAACCGGAATTCTTCCAGCCAGTATTTGCAGTTGGACAGCAGGAAATGCAATACTGAATTTTTGCCGTAGTCAAAGCAAAGGCTGTCCCATGCCGGATGCCTGCCCCGTGGACCTGGATAGAAATACAGGTCGGTGGTACCGTCGAGCCTGGCCAGGCCTTCGGCCTCATTTTTGACCGAATGGGAATGCACTATGTCCATAATGACAGCAATACCCATAGAATGTGCCTCGTCGATCAGGCGTTTGAGATCGTCAGGCGTGCCGAATCTGGATGTTGCCGCGTAGAAACTTGATACATGGTAGCCAAAAGAAGCATAGTACGGATGCTCCTGTATGGCCATTATCTGTATGGCATTATATCCGTCTTTATGTATGCGTGGCAGGATTTTGGAGCGGAATTCATCGTAAGATCCTACCGCTTCTTTTTCCTGGGCCATGCCTATATGGCATTCGTATATAAGCAGAGGCTTGGTGTCAGGGGTGAAATTGTCAATTTTGAACCGGTATGGATACGCCGGGTCGTAGACTTGGGCGGAAAAAATGCCCGTTGCGCTGTCCTGTACCACGCGCTGTGCGTATGCCGGTATGCGTTCTCCGCTTCCGCCAGGCCAGTACACAAGCATTTTGTACAGGTCGCCGTCTTTAAGAGCATTTTTCGGTAGTTTTAGCTCCCAGACCCCTTTGCCGGTCATTGTGAGCCTGAACGCTTCGGAAGGACGCCAGTTGTTGAATGTCCCTATCAGGAATATTTCAGTGGCATTTGGGGCGAATTCGCGGAACACCCAGGTGCCTCTCGGGCCGTGAGTGAGACCGAAATACTTATATGCGTTGGCAAATTCGGACAGTGATCCGCCGGTATCCGCTGTCAGCTCGCACATCTTGCGTGCCGCATCGTTGTGGCGGCCCGATATAGCCGCGGCATAAGGCTCGAGCCACGGGTCAGAACGCAGTATCGCTAATTGTTTATCCATACATATTTGCGTAAAATCTCGTGTATATAACACGTTTTCAAGGTAATCGGTTCTATCCGCACCTTTGGCCTGGTTTTGAAATATCCGTCAAAAATAGCAAAAAAAACTGAGTTGGCAAAATACCTTGGAAAATCTGATACGCCGTAGTCGTGGCATGGGAATTTCAAAGGTTTAAAATCACCTCGTTAGAGGGTGTTGCTTTAGCTGTTTAAAGGATTTCAATAGCCGGGTTTATGAGGAAAAGTTTGTCTGACGCCCTTGTTAGCGCAGTATATAGCCAGCGGTAGAAATCTGGTGTGGCTAGGGCCTCTTGTGGTATGCCTCCAAGATCGACATAGACATGCTCCCATTGTCCGCCCTGGGCTTTGTGGCAGGTCAGGCAGTATCCGTATTTTGCTTGCAAGGCATTGAGATACGGGTCTGTACGTAGCACTTTCAGTTCGTTCGCGCCATTGATGCCTTCTGCTTTTTTCTCCTTGAGGACCGCCTGGTAAAGCCTGTTTAGTTCGTCACCACCAAGTGTCGGAGTGTCTGTTTCAAGTGTTGTGAGTAATAGTTTGGCTGTCAGTTCCACTTTTGTGTCTGGCAGCAATAGTTCGACATCGGCCCATCGGTGCCCGTAGCGTTCTTCGCGAGACACGATGCGCTGAACCACCGCGCTTTCTCCGTTTGCGATAAATTGTGCGCCTTTGACTTTTGTCGTCCAGAAATAATTATTGCGTGCCACCACAAGTCGTTCGCCACGTTGCAGGCATGATTCGGCATAAAGCACTGTACCCCTAATAGCGCGGTTTATGATTCCTGCACGCCAGTTGGAACGGGTTATGACTATCGTGTGCTCCTGTCCGGTGTGCCTGTAGGAATCGGCTATTTGTTCGCTAAGGTACTCGGATGTTGAGACTTTTACATCGGCAAATCCTTTCTGCCATAGTTGGGGAAGGGGAAGCGGAGAGCGTGTCATGCGGCGGCGTATGCGTGTGGCGTTGTAGAGGATGCCTGAACGGGCAGCCTGTCTCAGTGGTTCGTCAAGTTCGAAACAGTAAGGACGCAGGCCGTATTGCTCAAGCCGGCCGGGACTCATTGCTTCGCTTTCAGATTCGCCTACTGGCGGAAGCTGGGCCGTGTCTCCGACAAATATGATGGCGCAACCCGGTGAACTGTACACATGTCTGACGAGATGGTCAAGCAGGCGCGATGTCGCGCTGCCCGGAATCATGGATGCTTCGTCCACTATGAAAATGGTGTCTTTGTCACGGTTGGGTGCCAGATAGAACGATGTATTGCACGGATCGGTACTATTGCCGCGATATAGCCGTTTGTGGATAGTGTAGGCCGGCATGCCCGAGTATCTGGCCATCACCTTGGCCGCGCGGCCGGTCGGGGCGAGCATGACACAGTTTACAGACAATTTTTTTAGTGCCTGCACCAGGGCGGCTATCAGCGATGTCTTGCCGGTGCCGGCATATCCCTGCACTACAAACACTTCTGATTGTTCTCGTGACGCGCAGAATCCGCTGAGCAGGCGAAGCAATTCATCTTGCTTGTCAAGCGGTTCGTAAGGCAGTATGCCCAATGCCTCTGAGTATATGTCAAATCCGTCTGCGTGCATGGCTCGTTGATGCAAAGTTAATGGTTTTTTGCCTTAAATCAAAAAAAATATTACCTTTGCATCTACAAACGAATCAGTTTATGGAAACCGCATATACCGCTACCGATTTTTCAGACCATGCCGTATGGCGTTTGTTGCTCACAGTGGGCATGAAAGAGCTGCAGGCTGTTTTTTATGATACGGTACGGAAGCGCTTTGTGCCTTATTCGTCACGTGTGTGGCAGTGCGATGCAGCTGACGTTTTGAAGAATATCGAGGACGCGGTTTATGAGGATTCGTTGCTGCTGGATGATTACGACACATCAATACTAATCCGCCCCCGGGCCACGCTGTTGCTTCCTCCGGGCGATGTCGATATGGCTGACGGGCAGGCGTTGGCCGAGGCAATCGGTTATGTCGATGCGGCTAAACAGAAAGATGTATGGGCCGAACCGGTCGGCGAGGCTGTGGCGGTCTATTCCACGCCCAAAGGTGTCAGGGACTTTCTGTCTCGTTCTTTTCTTACCGAAGACGTGCACCATGTGCTGAAACCTGTGATAGAGCATTTTTCGGCTAAGGCCCGTAGTGAGCACGGGGAGAAGATGTGGGTGAATCTGGAAAATGGCAGACTGGATGTCGCCGCATTTCGTGACGGCGCGCTGTTGCTGGCAAATTCGTGGAATTTCGCTTATCCGGCAGACGCTGCATATTACTTGCTGTATGCCTGGGACACACTCGGCATGGACCGTGCCGGGGGAGAAATGAGGGTCAGCGGCCATGAATCTGTGAGGCGCGAGATTATGCCCATGTTGCGCCGATATATAAATTACGTGGGGCTTACGGTATACTCTACCACGGTGGCAAAGGCGGTGAGGGATAATGTCTCCCTTCCGCAGGTGTTATGCGGTATATCGCAATGAATAGATCAAACTAATTGAGATGAGAATCATCAGAGGAAAATACGGGCGCAGACGTTTTGATGTGCCTCGAAATATCACGGCACGTCCCACTACGGATTTCGCGCGTGAGAACATATTCAATGTGTTGGAAAACATAGAGGATTTCGACGGGAAGAACGCCCTGGACCTGTTTGCCGGTACCGGCGCCATGGCTCTTGAATTTGTAAGCCGTGGCTGTAGTTCCGTGGTAGCTGTGGAAAAGGCGCATACCCAGGCCGGTTTCATCCGTTCTGTCAAAGATAAACTGAATGCCGAATGCCTGAAAGTGGTAAAGGGCGACGTCTTTAAATTCTTAGAGACATGTCATGAGAAGTTTGACATGATTTTTGCCGATCCTCCGTATGATCATCCGCGTTTTGCCGAGATTCCGTCGCTGATACTGGCCAGCGATATGCTCAAGCCGGGCACATTGGTGGTGGTGGAGCACTCCAAGTCCTATGATTTCAGCGGTTTACCCGGCTTTTTCGACCACAGGGTGTATGGCAGTGTAAACTTCAGTATTTTCAAAATCGGGATGTCAGAGGCCGAGCAGAATACTGATAGCGAACTCAAGGATTGAGTCGCGGCCAGCAGCCAGTTCTGCATCAGGAGCATGCATCTCGCATCCGGGTGACGGATCGATACCTTCCTCGATATCGTGCCCTGAGGCATCTGTCACCGGGCATGCGCTGAAACGGACTTTCCATCCGCAGGGCATCTGCGATGAAAAAGGCATGCCGCCTCCCCCTCCTGTGCGCGCACCGACTATCTTCACTCCAGGCAGCTGTTTCATTGCCGATACAAAGTCATTCGCGGCCGAGAAGCATGAACGGTTGGTAAGCACGGCCACAGGCTTGTCCCAGTGTTTCCCGGTTCCGGCCGGATGATATGTCATCGGGTAAGGTTCTGAAAAATCATTATGCCCGGGTCCTGTCTTATGGCGTATGTATGCCGGGGTGAATTCAGAATCGATGAAACGTGATACCAGAGTTTCCACATTGCTGAGCATGCCGCCTCCGTTATTTCTTATGTCGATTACAAGGGCGTCACAGTCATTGAAGTATGCAAATATGGCATTCAGATTTCCTGTTCCTATGGGAGATGAGAAAGATGGTATGTACATATATCCTATTTTTCCCCCTGCAAGTGTGTGGTAGCTTATGCCTCCAGTAGAACGGTAGTCAAATTCCAGATAATATTCCTGAAGCGTGCGCAGGTTGAAGTCTTGCGGATAATCGCTCCACCAGCGCCGGTAATATGAGGTGTTGAAAGAGGATGAGAGATTGACATGGCCGTCACGCAGTGTGTCAAGCATCTGTGCGCATGTATTGAACAGGTCGTCGGTAGTACGGCAGGCGAGTGCGCGCGGCTTGTATATATCTTTAACACCCTGCCAGTCTATCCCTTTTTGTTCAAAATAGCAGTAATGCTCGTCAAAAGTTTTCCACAGCACGTCGAAATTGCTTTCTACCGAGTTGTCATAATCATCCAGTGTGGCACACGATGAGACACACAGTGTAAGTAACAGGGATATGCAGAATATAAGCTTATTCATGTCGGCGTGTTATGTTTAGCCAGTCAGTTGTAATACCCAGAACGAAAGAATGGCAGGTGATGCGCGAGTCTATATGCGATGCGCGGCTGTTCGTGATCTGTAGCCTGTATCCGAGCCTCAGCCGTGCGGAGCATACAGGTATTTCTGCTGCCACCAGGTTGTCTATGCCGAAATGGTTGCCCCACCATCCGCAGTGTGCCAGTCCCGAGTGTTCACCGAGGTAAATTTCATAATAGCTTTGTCCGAAATGAGGGGAGAAGAAGATACCGAGCGTTGGCATGCAGATCTCGTCTATAAGGCGTATAAGGTGTCCGCGTACCCTTATGTCGTAACTGGCGGTGCCGTTGAGCGTGAGCCCGGCATACAAACGTGCGGCCACGGGATTGTTGGAATTGCCAGGCAGATAAAGAATGCCGCCGTCTACCAGCAGTCCTGCTCCGGCCGCCAGTTTTAGAGATGGGTGTGTGCCGGGTAATTTGAGTGAACGTTGCAAATCGCACTGCAAAGCCAGATTTATATCTGTCATAGAGGCGTTGCGTGCAGGATTCCGGAGGAATCCCATGCGGTAGCGAGCTCCGAAAGAGAGTGCCAGACGGTGTCGCGGAGCGGCGCATCCGCGTGTCCACGATCCGTCTAAGGCAAAGGATCCGCCTTTTTGCAGCAGTGGGGACAGATACGTGTTGAATGCGCGTTCGGCGCCGGCTTCCAGACTGTATGTCGCTGTCAGCGGCCAGCCTCCGGTTGAGTCTTGCGGTGCAGTGACCTGGGCCTCGGCATTGATGCCGGTAGCCATGCAGAGCGACAATAATATTATGTGCAATATGGCGCGTGTCACTCTTCTGTATCGGTGAAAAGTTGTTTTTGGCCCGTCAGTTCGTCACGTACGTCGACCTGGCTGATTACATCATCGTTTTCTTCGGAGGCAGGCACGCCATCATCGTTTTGTGGCGCAGATTCCGGCGCATGGGTGGGTTCCAGTTCCTCAATATAGCCCAGCTCCCATGTAGTCAGGCGCTTGCCCTTGGCCTTGAAACTTTTCACCGATATAAATTCGTCAGCCTCTATCTCTACAGGCTCGCGCGAACTGTCTGCACCGGCAAAAGTGAGACGGAGCCTCGGGCACGGGGTGTCTGTGAGCAGGAGCAGCCGTGATGCAGTGTCTTCTCCCAGATACCGCTGCCGGCGAGCCGATGTCTCAAAGCAGAAACGCTTCAAATAAGGGTAGCCTTGCGCCGCATCGTATAGTGCTGCCGTCCATACTTTATGAGGGTCAAGCCGCAATATGCGGTAAATGCCCTCGTCATAATGGTTGGTGTCTGCAAACGAGGTTGTGTAGTATTCCCCGTTGTCCATTATGACCAGCACCTGGTCCTTGGGTTGGAATTCGCCGAGATAATCGCCGCGGCCGTCATAATTCAGCCGCAATACGTCAGGATCCCACCACACTTTGCGTCCTCCCAGTGTGCTAGTGCCTTTCTCTTTCAGAGAGATACGGGCTATTTCATTCTTTGTCACCAGATTGCCGAGCGCCTCCTTGCCCTTTATGGCCAGATCTGCAAAATTCAGATCAAACTGGAGCACTTTCAGCCGTTGTCGTGCTTTGAGGGTAATGCGCAGCACCTCGGCCTCGCCGTTGGGATTGGCCGTGAACCACAATACCCGTGATCCGGGCAGTCCCTTGGTAAGGTTGTATTCGTTGTTGCGTGTCAGTCCTGTCACAGCGAACCTCTTCATATAATAGGGGCCGCCTTTGCCGTTCTGGTATACAGCGTTGTAGATGGTACGTTTGTCACCTCGTTTGAACACCTGTATATGCATCACGTTCTTGCCTACATAGAACTTGTCGGACACACGCACTATCTTGTATTTGCCGTCTTTGTAGAATACGAGTATGTCGTCTATGTCAGAACAGTTGCATACAAATTCGGCATCCTTTAAGCCTGTTCCGGCAAATCCACCATCTTTGTCCAAATACAGCCGGCGGTTTGCTTCGGCCACGCGTGTGGCCTCGATAGAGTCGAAACCTCTTATGACAGTGCGGCGTGGGAAGCGTGCCGCATATTTGTCCTTAAGATGCGAGAACCATTCTATGGTATACTGCACGATATGCTCTATGTCATGGCGCAGACGAGCTATCAGTTCGTCGAGGGCGGCTAGCCGTTCTACCGACTTGTCGGCGTTGAATTTCAATATACGGCCCATGCGTATTTCCCACAGCCGCATTATATCGTCGCGCGTGACTGTGCGGTAGAAACTGGGTTTCCATGGTTCTATGCGCCGGTCTATGTGCTGCACCGCGGCTTCCATGTCGGGAGCTTGTTCCAGTTCTTTGTCCTTGTATATGCGCTCTTCGATGAAGATTTTTTCCAGCGATACAAACATCTGTTCTTCCAGAGCCTCGTCTAACTGTATCTGTAGTTCGGCTCGCAACACTTTGCGGGTATGTTCCACGCTGTATCGCAAGACATCGCCCACTTTTAAGAAATGGGGCTTTTGGTCGCATATGACACAGCAGTTGGGCGATATGGACACCTCGCAGTCGCTGAATGCGTAGAGGGCGTCAATGGCCTTGTCAGATGAGGTGCCTGGCTGCAGGTGCACCATTATATTGGCTTGTGCCGCTGTATGGTTTACCACGCTTTTGACCTTGATTTTACCTTTTTCCTGCGCGCTGATTATTGAGGTTATAAGCGAAGATGTTGTTTTACCGAAAGGCAGTTCGGTGATAGACAGGGTTTTTGAGTCAATTTTGTCAATTTTGGCCCGCACCTTTACAGCACCGCCGCGTTCGCCGTCGTTATATCGTGATACATCGATGAACCCCCCTGTCTGGAAGTCAGGGTACAGGCTGAAACTTTCTCCTTTGAGGCATGCTATTGCTGCATCGCATATCTCGCCGAAATTATGTGGCAGTATTTTTGAAGACAGTCCCACCGCGATACCTTCGGCTCCCTGTGCCAGCAGCAAAGGGAATTTCATAGGCAGCGTGACAGGTTCTTTCTTTCGGCCGTCATAAGAGAGCGCCCATTCTGTGATTTTAGGGCTGTATACTGTTTCCAGAGCGAACTCGGAGAGCCTGGCTTCTATGTATCGTGCTGCCGCGGCATTGTCTCCGGTGAGTATGTTGCCCCAGTTACCCTGGGTGTCTATGAGCAGTTCTTTCTGGCCGAGCTGTACCAGCGCGTCTCCTATCGAGGCATCGCCGTGCGGGTGGTATTGCATAGTGTTGCCCACGATGTTGGCCACCTTGTTAAAGCGGCCGTCATCTATGGTGTACATGGAGTGGAGTATGCGTCGTTGCACGGGTTTCAGACCGTCTTCGATGTGTGGCACGGCTCGTTCGAGAATGACGTAAGAGGCATAATCCAGAAACCAGTTCTGGAACATACCGGATAGCAGCGTTTTCCGGTCGCTGCCGGGCACGCTGTAATTCTTTTTTTGTTCGGCGTCACACGCAGTACTGTTGGCTCCGGCCGTTATGTCTGTTTCGTTCGGTATGTCGTTTTCGTCGGTCATCTAAGCGTATTTTTAGAAATTACAAAAATACGAAAAAAACTATTGGTTCGCAAATTTTAATGTAACTTTGCATACATGATTTCAGAATGTGACAAAAATAGTTCTCCGGTTATTGTGCCGGACGAGTTGAAAGCGCGGCTTGACGAGGCCGTGGCCAGGATAAATGTTCCCGGATTCGTGGCTGATGATCCTGTGCAGTTTCCCAGGCGGTTCAGTGATTTGCGCGATATAGAGATCACGGCCCTGCTTAGTGCTGTGATAGCCTGGGGGCGGCGCCCTATGATATTGCGTGATTGTGAAAAACTGCTGGAACTCATGGACCACCAGCCCTACAGATATGTGGCAGAAGGGGAGTGGGAGGCGTTGCCCGAACGTCTGAATATACACCGCACCATGTTCGCCTCGCATTTGAAATATATGTTGCGCGGATTAAAGGCGGTCTATGCGCGTCACGAGTCGCTCGATGCTTTTGCTGCGTCTGTGTCTGCCGGAGACTCTGAGGCGCCCGCATGGCGTTTTGCTTCGGCTCTGCAGGATGTCATGCTCGGTGCCAACGGTGGGGCGTATTGTCCCGAGTGTATCCCGTCGCAGCTTGATAAAACTGCTTTGAAGCGTATAAATATGGCTATTCGCTGGCTTGTGCGTGATGACGGTGTGGTCGATATGGGTGTGTGGCACTCTATACCGAAGAGCAAGCTGTTTATTCCGCTAGATGTCCACGTAGGCAACACGTCGAGAGCGCTAGGGCTTCTGTCGCGCCGCAGCAATGACCGTAAGGCTGTAGAGGAACTTACGGCTGCTTTGCGGCGGTATGATCCGTCTGATCCGTGTCGTTATGACTTCGCTCTGTTCGGTATAGGCGTCAATGGCGAGAATGTACTCTGAATTATTTGTCGTTATAAAACACCAGTGGCCGCTCTAATTTAAGGGGCACTGGTGTTTACAACTGTATGTGTTAATTTTTATTGGCGCCTTGGTATGGTTCGAGTTTGAAGCCTACATAAATCTCATCGTAGCTTTCCAATAGCTTTACGGCTTGTTTGGCTATTTTCATGTTGGAAAAAGAGGCTATGCCGTTGAGTATTTCCTGTAGTCTCGCAGTGTCGAACATTATGTTGAGACTTTTGTTTGATTTGATCACATAGGCTTCCACTGTTCCGATGGATTTCCCTCCGAAACTGTTGAAATGGAACATAAAATTACCGTTCTTATCTTTTTCGATAGAGCCTTTTATGTCCAGTTTTTTGACCTTGAGTGAGAAATTTCCCTCCTTGCTGATTTGGAATTGAGAGCCGGTGAGTCCGTATTTTGTATAATATGGGTCAAGTTTGCCCTCGAGCATGGCTGCTCCGGCCAGTGATGTCGCTTTGCCGAATGCATTGTCGCTTTTGGCTGATACGGCCGATCCTTTTACCATCCATTCTCCTGCCAGGTCTTTTATATCAAGGTCGGAGGTTGTAAACAATCCTTCGACAATGTTTGACACGGTTTCCTTGTCTCCCAGGGCGTTGCCTGCCTTGTTGAGCAGCGATTGCAGATCCCATGGCTGTGCCGGTGCCGGCAAGGCTGTTATGGCTGCTGCGGCCATAAATGCTATGTAATGCTTTTTCATCATTGTTCGTTCATTGTTGTAAGAGCGTCAGGTATGTGGCGCGGAGGCTGTTTGGCCGGAGTGCTGCTGCAATTCTTTGTCTATGTCCTGGAATATTGAATTGTTGCTTATGAATTCGGGCACCAGTCCTTTCATGGTCATGACCATGTCATGTACATTGCCGTCATACGCGAGTTTAACCATCGACTCTATGTGTGGCGTTATAGCGTTGAAATCATACTCACGCACTTTGGCACGCATGATTTTATTGTTGCCTGTTGGTATGGTTTTCTCTTTGTCGTTCAGCAACTCTTCATACAGTTTTTCGCCAGGACGCAGACCGGTCTCGACGATCTTTATGTCTTTATCAGGCTCAAGTCCGGCCAGCTGTATCATGCGTTGTGCCAGATCGTAAATCTTGATCGGCTTGCCCATGTCAAACAGGAATATCTCGCCGCCTCGGCCCATGCATCCTGCTTCGAGCACCAGGGAGCAAGCTTCTTGTATGGTCATGAAATAACGTATTATGTCGCGGTGGGTGAGCGTTACCGGGCCGCCGTTTTCTATCTGGCGGCGGAACAGCGGTATGACACTGCCGTTTGAGCCGAGCACATTGCCGAAACGGGTGGTTATAAACTGTGTGCTTGCCGAGTCTGTATTGCCGTGTTGCGCAAAGATCGACAGGCTCTGCACATAGATTTCGGCTATACGCTTTGAAGCCCCCATGATATTGGTGGGGTTTACCGCTTTGTCGGTAGAAATCATCACGAATTTACGCACTCCGTGCTGTAGCGACAGATCGGCCAGGTTCTTGGTGCCCATCACGTTGGTGAGTATTGCTTCCTGTGGGTTGCGCTCCATCATCGGCACATGTTTGTAGGCTGCGGCATGGAACACGTAAGAGGGTTTGAAGCGGCTGAAAGCCTGGTCAAGACGCTTGTGGTTTTGCACATCGGCCACATACAGGCTGATTTTTACATCAGGGTATTTCTCCTCCATCTCTATCTGCATGTCGTGCATCGGTGTCTCGGCCTGGTCGAGCAGGACGATTCTGCCGGCGCCGAAAGAAGCCACCTGGCGCACTATCTCGCTGCCGATTGAGCCGGCTGCGCCTGTGATAAGCACTGTCTTGCCGTTTATCATCTCCTTTATTAGCGGATTCTCGTTCTTTATCACAGGACGGCCCAGCAGGTCTTCTATTTTTACAGCATTGACGTGGGCTGATATATTTGGCGAAGATGTCTCGTTGTTTATGTCGAATTCCTCTATCTGGTTAAGCATAAAGAGCTTTATGCGTTTGCTTATGAATTGTTCGGCCAGTCCGCTTCGCATTTGCTCAAGCTGGGTCTGGAGAAATACCAGGGTATTGGTGTTATATCGTGCGAAAAGCTTGTCAACTGTTTCGGGAGAGAACTTTTCCACCGGCAGTCCGTTGATTCTTTTTTTGTAATGAGAGTCGCTCAGCGAGAGCAGGGCCACGGGGTTGAAATGACCTCCTGCCTCGCTTTTGAGGGTGGATGCCAGGGCGAGTGAGTTTATAGCTGAGCCGAGTACGATAACAGGTTTGCGGCTTGAGGTTACGGCTTCGAGCCGTTCGTAAGAGTATTTTACAACTATGCGCAGCGATATCATAAGGCTCATGGCCATGCCGCCTATGAGTATGAGGGGCAGGATGCCTATCAGCAGATGGTGGGCTGATGTAGTGGCTGCGTAGATTATGCTTGTGAGACCAACGGTGGCGCATGTGAGCACTATGCACCAGAAGATTTTGATAAGGTCATACGGTACGGAAAGGCGTACGATGCACTTGTAGGTACCTGTCAGCAGGTCCATACCGGCAAACATTACAAGGATCAGGCAGTAGCCTATCTGTCTCATGGCAGGGTTCGCGCCGAAGTATCCGGGGGGGAAGACGAATATCAGCAGGCTTACCATCGCCATAATGAACAAATCGATTGAAAAAATAATCCAACGGGGTGTAGGCGCGCTCTGTATAAGCCTGACAATCTTAAGATTGCAGACTTTCTCAATGAGGTTTTGATTCATAAGCTTGTATTGTTGCAAAATCCGACTGCAAAGGTAGCCAAAATTTTGCATATCCCAATAATAATTTATACCTTTGCACTGTATTAGCTCTCAAATACACTTGTAAGGGCTTTGAAATTTGGACATAGGCTAAAAGAGCTGAGGATAATTGTATTTGCTTAGTCCGGTTCTTTCTTGCTTTTTTTAACCGGCTGTATAGCTTATCTCTCCGCTTATTAAGTCTTTATCGTATTTACTGAACTACTAACCTTTGAATTAAAAAGCCCTTATGTTGTAGAGGCTGTATCTTATCTAAATTATTTTCATTATGCAACATTTATCTGCACTGGCCTCTCTGGCAGCCGGGACCCTGTTGTTGCTGGCCGGCTGTGCCTCTGACACTCCTGACAGTCCTTCGGGTGCGACAGGCACTATTTCGGCCAGAGTGAAGGCTGATCCGGCTGTGCATGACGCGGTGCCGCGGCTTAGGTCGGACCAAGCTGCCCGGGTGCCGTCCCCGTCTGATTTCGCATTGACATTGGCCAAAGCTGACGGATCTTATTCCGACACATGGCAAAAACTCTCTGATTTTCCCACCAACCGTGGGTTTGCTGTAGGCGCATATACGCTCGAAGCCTCCTACGGTTCTTTGGATACCGAGGGCTTTGACGCTCCCTATTTTTACGGCGTAAGCGACATACACGTGGTGGAAGGGGGCAATACAGAGGCCGAAGTTACGGCCAGGTTGGCCAATACGATGGTCAGCCTGGAGTATACCGAAGCTTTTCGCAACTTTTTTAAGGAATACTCAGGGCAGCTGCATTCCGCCGGCGGCGATTTTATAACCATGACTTCTGCCGACGTGCGTCCGGTGTATCTGCGTCCGGGGCAAGTTACCCTGACCATATCCATAGTCAAACAGAACGGATTGTCCGCGAATATCGAGGCGGCTTCGTTTGAAGCCCTGCCGCAGCACCATTACCATCTCTCGCTGGATGTGAACAATGGCGAAACCGGCGAGGGCGCGCTGACAGTCAGGTTTGACGATTCGGTAGTGGCAGAAGATATCGAGATAGACCTCTCTGACTCATTCCTGCTTGCGCCGGCCCCGGAAGTTAAGACCAAAGGATTCGTCTCTGGCGAGACGCTGCGCCTTGCTGAGGGAGAACGGCCTGCCGAAGCTTCGTTTGTAGCCTCGGTGCCGGGCGGAATAAGTGGTGCTGTACTTACTACGCAGAGCCAGGAACTCAGTGCAAAAGGTTTCCCCTCGGAGATCGACCTTGTCCGTGCAACGCCCGAGCAGCGGCAATTGCTTGCCTCTATGGGTTTGGAAGTGATAGGGCTGTGGCATAATCCGGATAAAATGGCCGTTGTGAATCTTGCCGGGTTGCTTGCCTCGCTCTCGTCTTCTGACGAGCATTCGTTCGCGCTTGTGTTTAAAGACCGTCTTGGCAAGGTGAATATACCTTCTACGTTAAATGTGGAAACATCATCGGTCACTCTCGATATAACTTCTTTGCCTGACATATACATCGACCAGACAAGGGCATCGCTCACAGTCGACTATTCCGGTGATGATTTTGCCGGAAAGGTTAGCGTGGAACTACAGAATGCGTCTGGCAGCTGGGTGCCGGTCAATGCCGTAGCGGCCTCCGGAACGCGTTCCGGCTCGTATACTCTCGGCTTCGATGTTCCCGATGCGCACCGCGACTTTCCTGTCAGAGTGCTCTACCAGGGCAAGGTCAAGGATACTGCGGTATTGCATAAGCGCGGTGTGATACTTTCGGCAGATCCTGCGGATGTCTATGCCACGTATGCCACCCTTTCAATGGAGAAGAATATAGATACGCCTGCAAGTGACATATCGGTGTTTTATGATTCCGGCAACGGCACGTTTGTAAAGGCTGGTGATGTCACATTTGATGCTTCGGGCACGCGTCTGGCCGTCAGAGGACTTCCGGCAGGCACGACGCTAAAGTTCAAGGCCAGCGACACGGGTAGCCTTGACGGAGCGTATAAGGAAGTTTTGTTCACTACCGAGGCTGCCGCGCAGGTTCAGAATTCCAAGATGGACGCATGGTCACATGACTCCGGCTGGGAGAAAAAAGTGCCGGTTGTAGGTTATAAGGAAACTATATACCAGTATTTCCCTAATTCTTCTGCTGTGCCTAACGAGTATTGGGCTACGCGTAACGCTATGACTACCTGTCCTGATTTCGGTTACACATCGATGTTTTATAATCATTATTCAGGCACATACGGTGTAGACGGCGGTGTGACCGGCAAGGCGGCCGAGATATGCACTGTGGGATGGGCGAAAAGCAAGGCAAACACGTTCCTGCCAAGCGGCAATGGTGTTTGTAACCAACGTAGTGCCGGCATGTTGTTTATGGGTTCGTATAGATATGACAAGGCTGCTGACAACGAGGTGTTTGATTACGGACGCCCGTTTACCTCCCGTCCTACCGCTCTGACGTTCCAATATAAGTATGCGCCTGTTGACGGCGAGAGTTTCAGGGCGTATGTGGTTGTAGAGAACCGCAGCGGTGGCAAAGTGACGGAGATAGGTAGGGGAGAGCTGACCAGCGCGACAGCCAAATCATCATTTACCAAAGCGGTAGTCAGCATAGATTATAAGAATCGTGCTCTGAAAGCGACACATGCTTATGTGGTGTTTGTCAGCAGTACGGCAGACAACCCCGGATATAGAGCCGTGGAAGGTTCAAAAGGTGCTTTCTCCGGTTTTGCTGACGCACGTTATATAGGCAGTGTGCTGACTGTGGACGATATAATATTCACTTATTAACCGAAATCAATATGAACAAGATAACGAATTATATATTTGTGCTGCTTATGGCCGCAGCCGTGTCGCTTCTGCCTGCCTGTAGCAAAGACGAGCCGTTTCCCGGCGGCACAGAGCAGGGCGCGGTTGGTACGGTAAACTTCCGCAAGATGGTGGTGGAGGTAAGTTCTTCGGAGACGCTGGTGCGCTCTTCGGTAGATGTCGGTTCTTTCGTAGTGGAGGTGGCTGACGGCACCAAAACCCATTATTTCGGCACTTATGCCGAGATGCCCGAAGTGCTTTCTCTGCCGGTAGGCGATTCTTATACTGTCACAGTCAAGTCTCCTGCAAATCCTGATGCCGGATGGGACACTCCGTATTACGAAGGAACGCAGTCATTTGCCATAGAAGAGGGAGAGGTGACTTATGTAGATCCCGTGGTATGTCGTTTTTCCAATATTAAAGTGACGGTGAAGTATACCGAAGATCTTAAGAAAGTGATGGGGGATGACTGCACTGTGGAAGTGGTGGCCGGAGAGACGGGACGCCTCACATTTACAAAGGACGAGAGCCGCAGCGGTTATTTCCGCTATACGAAAGGCCAGGGCCAGGCTACCATGGTGGCTACATTTCACGGTACGGTAGATGAGAATCTGGAGGAGAATTTCCGGACGTATACTAATCTTGCACCGGGTCAGCATTACATAATCACATATTCGCTGCACACCCCGGGAGGAGACCTGCCTGACCAGGAAGGTACACTTACTCCGGGAGTATATGTGGATGCCACCGTAGTGCGTGAGAATATGAATATTAATGTCGATGTGGATGATGATATTTTGGTCGATGACCAACGTCCGGGCGAGAGTGGCGGAGATGAACCCGATCCCCCTGTTCCGGGCGATGGCCCCCAGGTTGTGTCCACAGTGGACGGAGTGGAGACTGATTTCTCAACTCCGGTAATGGTGCATGACGGCATTACGGTCAAGGTGAAAGTAGACAGCAAGGCCGATGGCGGTATCACTCAGTTTGTGGTCGATATCGATTCAGAGACACTCACTCCTAGCGAGTTGGAAAGTGTGGGTCTGGCCGCGCATCTTGATTTGGTAAGCCCGGGTCGCTATGAAGAGGCCTTGGCCGGTATGGGATTCCCGGTAAATGTCCGCGGAATGACCGATGTGCCGGAGTTTGACATTTCTACGTTGATACCGATGCTGAAATTGCTTGGCGAGCCAGGAAAAACTTACCAGCACAGGTTCAAGCTTACTGTGGGTGATGCCGACGGTACGACAGAGTTTATACTGCATTTTGAATCACAAAACTGATTATGGCCATGAAAAGAAATCTAGAAGGCCTCATGGCCGTGGGTATGCTCGGTGTTGTCGCGCTCTCTTCTTGCGTGAGTGACGAGCCGTTTGGGGGCGGCCAGGGCGAGCTGCGTATGAAAATGGTGGTCAATTCCACTCTGACCAGGTCCGGCGACAATCTGACCGACCAGGAACTGGCAGACAAATGCGTGATATATGTTTCCAGCTCTAAGGGACTTATATACAAATACGAAGGTGTTGACAATCTTCCGTCATCGCTGTACATGAAGAGCGGCTCGTATGTGGCCGAGGCATGGACGGGAGACAGTGTGCCGGCATCGTTTGACAAGAAGTTCTATCGAGCATATGAGCCATTCGCCATACAGTCTGGCCAGACAAGCAATGTGGTGATAAACTGCCGTATTGCCAATGTTGTGGCTTCGGTGAATGTGGCCGGCGGACTGGAGGATGTAATTAAAGACTATAAGGTCACTGTGGGCCATTCAAATGCCTCTCTTGACTTTACAGCAGAGAATATCGGAGCCAAGGCTTATTTTATGATGCCCTCTTCGGACACTAATCTGTCGTATACCATAACCGGAACATTGTCAAATGGTGAGAAATTTACCAAGGAGGGTACTATTTGGAATGTCGAACGGGCACATGAATATACGCTTAACCTGAATTATACCGGAACCTCGTCCGATCCCTTTGGCGGAGCGTTTATCACTGTCACTATCGATGATACGGAACTGATGGTAGAAGACAGTGTCGTTATCAGCGGTGCGCCTGTCTTCAGCGGTGTTGGCTATGATTTAGGTATGCCTATGCTGTGCGAGCCCGGTAAGTTCGAACGACGCAGCGTCTATGTGCAGGCTCTGAAAAATTTCCGTTCTCTTTCGGTGCGTACGGATGATTTTTCGGTTTTCGGACTTCCTGGTGCCGAAGTCGATTTTATCGGGCTTCCCGATGCCGCACGCCAGCAATGGGCCGCGGCCGGCATATCCTGTTCGCAGGAGGAACTGGCTGACGGTACTTTTGCCGCGCGAATCTTTTTGGACGCCCCGATGCTTAACAGGCTGCCGGAGGGTGTATATACTATGCGCCTTACGGCTGTGGACGGCAATGCCAAACGCAGGGAACGCACCCTTACTATAAATGTCAGCGATGCCGGCGTGGTGCTTGTGGAGACTCCGTGGTATGATATATATGCCCATACCGCCACCGTGTATGCCACTGTGGCCAGGGAGGATATGGTAAAGCCCGGATTCCGTTACCGCGAGGCAGGAGCCTCTGACTGGATTACGGTTGATAATGTTTCGCTGACCGGTGCGAATCTCAAGGCTTCGCTGACAGGGCTGAAATCAGGAACACGCTATGAATACCAGGCAGTGGCCGAGGGCTATGTTAACCCGGCTTCGATGTTCTTTACCACAGAATCAGTGTTTGTACTGCCTAATGCCGGTTTTGAGAGCTGGTCTACTTCGTCTGAAAACGGCGCGATCGTTCCGTCGGCTTCCGGTAAGGTGGAGTTCTGGGATTCTGGTAACCATGGTTCGATCACACTTAAGAAGAATGTTACCACGGGTGTTACCAGTCTTTACCATGGCGGTTCTATGTCTGCGTGTCTTAAGAGCCAGTATGTCGGCATCGGTGATACCTGGGGTGGTAAATTTGCCGCAGGCAACCTTTTTGCCGGTTCTTTCGACGGCCTTTCCGGTATGAATGGTAAACTTACTTTCGGACGTCCCTATAACGGCTCCAGGCCCGTTAAGTTGCGCGGATGGCTTTATTATCATCCCGGCATAGTCGGATATAGCGAAAATGATGACAAGCATCCAGACGTACTTAAGAATATGACTGACCGCGGCATTGTCTATGTGGCATTGACGAACCAGACTGTCAAAGTAGACACAGGAACTAAGGAGTTGTTTGATCCTAATGCCGGATATGTGCTGGCCTACGGACAATTGGTGCTGTCTGCCGATTATGGCTCTTCTACGGCGATGAGAGAGTTTGAGATAACGCTCGAATACCGCGATGCGGCCCGTCTGCAGCGTGCCACGCATCTCGTTCTCGTGGCTTCGGCCAGCCAGTATGGCGATTATTTTACCGGTTCTAAGGAATCGGTAATGTATATCGACGACCTTGAACTTGTCTATTGACACCATATTAACAGTCTCGGAGCTCTTGACACGGCTCCGGGGCGCTAATCAGACTATTCGGTTAATGAATAAATTATCAGCATTCGTTGTCGGCCTGTTCGTTGTGTTGCTCGCTATGCCGGCATATGCGGCACAGAATGTGGCTGACACCATACCGCAGTTCAAACGAAAGATAGAGAATACGGTTTTCATACCCAAAGGGCAGTGGGCTGCCGGAATAAGTGTGAATTACTCGCAGTCTAACCAGAGCAAGTACCAGTTTCTCATAGTGGAGAATCTGTCAGGTGATACATATTCGTTCAAGGTAAGCCCTATGTTGTGCTATTTTGTGCGTGATGATATGGGGCTTGGCGGCAAGTTTGCCTATTCACGGTCTCTCACCAAACTCGAACATGGCGAGATAGTGCTTGACTCGGAGACAGGTTATGATGCGGACAACCTGTACCGCCTGTCGCATAACTATTCAGTCACAGGCATCATGCGTAACTATTTTTCACTCGGCAAGAGTAAGCGCTTCGGATTCTTCAACGAGGTGCAGCTGGAGCTGGGTGGCGGACAGAGCAAACTGATGCAGGGTAAGAATGAGTCGCTTACAGGTGCTTACGAGACAAATTTCCATATGAACATAGGTATTGCTCCGGGCATGGTGATGTTTCTTAACAATTACTCGGCTATGGAGGTGAATGTGGGTGTGCTTGGTTTCGGTATGACCAAGACTAAACAGGTAAACGACCGCATTTACGAGAGCCATCGGGAAAGTCAAAATGCCAATTTCCATATTAACCTGTTTTCAATAACTTTCGGCATGACATTCTTCCTATGAAAGATACCCTGCTAATGAAAAATTATAGACTGATCATAATCATAGCCGTATTATCGGCCGCCATTGCCCGGGTTTATGCCGGGCCTGTGCGCGAAATGCCGTCTGAAACACTTGACACGGTGTATGTCGATGCTCCCGGGTGTAGCGCCCCGGGCCGTTATATGTGGGTGCCAGACAGTCTGGCCGGCGATTTGGAGAGGGTGATGCGCGGTCGTTCGGAAATCGTACCCCGTGTGCCGGAACCGGAAAATGACCTTGTAATTGTTGACGGTGATACAGTCAGCCAGATAATCAAGAGCCGTAATCTGGGCCGCTTCGACCGCGGGCTGTTCAACTACCTTTTCATTCCCAAGGGACGCTGGCAGCTCGGAGTGACGGCCAGTTATGGCAAGTTTAAGACCGAAGATCTAGACATATTGAGCCTGGTAAGTAATTTGGATCTGGATATTTCGTCGTTCGCAATACGTCCGTATGTGAGCTATTTTATACGCAATAACCTGAGTGCCGGCATGAGGTTCGGCTATACGAATTCTAAAGCGCGGGTTCATTCGTTGGATGTGGATTTTGACGAAGATCTGAATTTCAGTCTTGACAATGTGTATTACAACAATGAAAGCTATACGGCGGCATTTTTTACACGCCAGTATTACGGCCTTGGCAGGCAGGGACGTTTCGGCGTGTTTAACGAAATGGAGCTGGCATTTTCTTCGGGCAATGCCGATTTCCACCGTGCTTATGACGGCAAGCCTAAGACAACGCATTCCACATATATGTCTGCCAGTCTTAATTTTTCGCCGGGTCTGTGTGTCTTCATTATGGACAATGTCTCGTTCAACATTTCTCTTGGTGTGTTCGGCTTCAAACTCCGCAATGAGAAGCAGCGTACCAGCATGGATAATCCGGAAGATGCAGAGCTGTATCCCGATGAGACAGGTTCACGCTTTACGTCGGGAGCAAATTTCCGCTTCAATATCTTCAATATAAATTTCGGCCTCGGAATACATTTGTAATGATTATGGTGAAAAGTGTAAAAACCAGATATATAGCGCCACTGTTGTCTGCTGTGTCGTTGTCGCTCGGAGGGTGTATAGAGAACGATATTCCGTATCCGCGCATACAGCAGGATATATTGTCGCTGGCGGTGGATGGAGAATCTGCTAAGGCTGCGATAGACAGACAGAAACTTACGGCCACAGTCTACCTAGGTGAGGAAACTGATCCTGCCGATGTGTCATTTTCTGAATATACATATACCGAGGGCGCGCATTCGTCTGTCAACCTGCTTGAGGGCAGCTATGATATGACATCTCCGCTTAAGGTCACTTTGTCGCTTTACCAGGATTATACCTGGACTATATCGGCAGTCCAGGAGATAGAGCGTTATTTTACTATCGAGGGGCAGATAGGGGAGACCGTTATAGATACCGCCGGGCGCCGTGTTATACTTTCGGTTCCTTCCACGGCCGATATGGAATCGTTGCGAGTGGAATCGGTTAAGCTGGGGCCGGCTGGCAGGACTTCTATGCTGCCGGATATAAATGCCGGCCAGAAGTTGGATTTTTCCTCCCCTATGCATGTGGCGGTGAGTTATTTCGGGCGTACGGAAGACTGGACCATATATGTGGAAGAAACCGAGGCTGTAGTCACGACTACACAGGCTGACGCGTGGGTAAACGTTGTCTGGGTGTATGGTGCCGGCCCGGCAGATGCAGACAACGGTTTCCAGTACCGCCGTGCCGGAACAGATGAATGGACCGCCGTGCCGCAAGAGTTTATGGGTGGCACAGGGGGCGCGTTCAGGGCATACATACCTCATCTTCTGCCTCTGACAGAATACGAGGTCAGGGCTGTGTCTGGCGAGCATACAGGCAATACCATAGCTGTGACCACGGGTGTGGCCATGCCGTTGCCTGACGCCTCGTTTGACCAGTGGTGGCTGAACGGCAAGGTTTATTGTCCGTGGCCCGATGGCGGCACGTCTTGGTGGGATACCGGTAATACCGGAGCCTCCACACTCGGACAGAGCAACGTCACCCCGTCTGACAATACGCCTGGCGGTGTCGGTATGTCCGCAAAACTTGAGACACGTTTTGTGGGGATAGGCGCTATCGGCAAACTTGCGGCAGGCTCGATATATGCCGGTACTTTTGTAAAAGTGGACGGTACGAACGGAATACTTGACTTCGGGCGTCCCTGGGAGGCACGTCCGACCAAGTTGCGTGGTTATTACAATTATTCTCCTGCGCTTATTAATTACGCTTCTTCGGAATTCCAGCATCTGCTCAACCGTCCGGATTCATGCCAAATATGGCTGGCCGTTACCGATATGGCAGCCCCGTTTCAGATTCGTACCAATCCGAAGAACCGCCAGCTGTTTGATCCTGATGATCCTTCTGTGATTGCTTATGGAGAGATGGTGAGGGGGGCCTCTACAGAGGGCTGGAAGGAATTCGAGGTGAAACTGGAATACAGGGACACGTCGAGGCGGCCTAAATACCTGCTGGTGGTAGCGGCGGCTTCAAAGTATGGCGACTATTTTACAGGGGGCGCCGGATCGGTGCTGTATGTCGATGATTTCTCACTTGACTATGACTACTGATGAATGAATCTGGATTTTCATGGCGTGCTCGCGCGAGGAGCTTCCGATATGCCTTTGACGGAATCAAGTCTTTAATAATTGGAGAGCATAATGCCCGTATACACTGTGTGGCTGCCCTGTGCGTGGTCTTGGCCGGGTTGTGGTTGGGTCTGGAACGCTGGGAATGGGTGGCTGTGGCGCTGTGTATAGGCGGAGTGCTGATGGCCGAAGGATTTAATTCTGCTGTAGAGGCTTTGGCAGATAAGACGTGCGGCACACCTGATCCGCTGATAAAGAGGGCTAAAGATATAGCGGCCGGGGCCGTGTTGCTTTTTGTCATGGCGGCTGTCGCTGTAGGGTTGCTGGTGTTTGTCCCAAAGATGTGTAGTTTTTTATGAAAAATATTATAGCTGTTTTTCTGATGATGCTCCTGGCAGTACCGGCAGTACCGGCCCAGGATATGCTTGACGGGCAGCCGGAGAGCATATCTGGCAGCCGTAAGGCTGTGCGCACCTCTACGGATGTAGTGCTCGGCGTTATGCCTGCCGCTACTCTGGGTATAGCCTTGTTCAAGCGTGACTGGAAAGGCATAGCCATAGGGGCGGCTGAGTGTGCCGGTACGCTGGCTGTGACTTACGGACTGAAATATGCTGTGAAGAAGCGCCGTCCCGATGGCTCGGACAATCATTCGTTTCCCTCGGCGCACACCTCGATGGCATTTGTCGATGCCTCCTTTGTCATGAGGCGTTACGGGTGGAAATTCGGCGTTCCGGCATATGCTCTGGCCGGATATGTGGCATGGGGGCGCACTTATGCCAGAAAGCATGATTTCTGGGATGTGGCCGCAGGCGCCGCTTTGGGCACTGCGGTAGGTCTTATCGCGACCACCCCTTTTGCACGTGAGCATGACTTGAAAGTAGCGCCTGCGGTCGAGCGTGATCCTGCAGGCAATGGTTTCGTTTCGTTCGGTATAGGCGGCTCTATGACATTCTGATTATGGACAGGATACTCTATCGTTATATCATTTTTATCGCGGGGCTTTATTTCCTTTCGATGGGAATAGTTCTGATAGTCTCGTCTACGCTCGGCACGACGCCGATATCTAGTGTTAACTATGTGCTTTCGCTGCATACGCCGCTTACCCTGGGCATAGCCACTTTCTTGATAAATGTGATATTGATTGCCGGCCAGTTCTGGCTGATACGTGGCAGAGGCACCCGAAAAGATCGGATGGAGATACTGTTGCAAATCCCGTTTTCGTTTATTTTCTCTGTCTTCATCGACTTCAATATGGCGTTGATGAGCGGTGTGCGTCCTTCCGGTTATGCATACGCGCTCGCTTTGCTGGCCGCGGGATGTTTGTGCCAGGCAGTTGGCGTGGTGCTTGAATTAAAGCCAAATGTGGCTATAATGAGCGCGGAAGGGTTTGTGAAATATGCCGCGCGTCGTTATAACCGCGATTTCGGCCGCCTCAAAGTCCGTTTTGATGTAACACTCGTGACATCGGCCGTGATACTGTCTCTGTGTTTCTCGGGCCGTATAGAGGGTGTGCGCGAAGGCTCTGTTATAGCCGCTGTGGCCACGGGCTATGTGGTGAGCTTTCTGTCTCGCCACGTTATGACACGCGCAGCCTTGCACCGCGTGGCCTCTCTGGTGCATTTACGTCATAAATGACGTATGCGCCATTGTTGCGGATAGAGATTGTTTGAGCGGTTTCCGAGATTTTTTACGAAGCCCAGCGGCAGTCCGTCGTAGGTTACGACCACGTATCCTTTCGGTGTCCCTTGCGGCAGGGTCACTGTCTCGCGTCTAAGGTATGAGAGAGCCTGTTCCGTGTCCAGTGCCGCCCTTGGAAACGCATCATCTGCCATTGCCGTGCTTAGGGCCAGACTGTGGCCTGGCACGAGGTCGCGTCCCTTTTCCATACACATGTCTATGCCGCAACCGATGACAGTGCATTCTTTTATAATACGTTGCAGCGTGTCGGTGTGCATAGTGGGGAAAGCCTGCCATATACCATCGGCAGTGGCACGAAATGTGTACGCGCTGTCATTCTTGATCCAGCTTTTTATTATTTCCGGCATTTTGGATGGTTTGCTGCCATGTTTTGTCTTTTTACTTTTATACGATTTGGGCAGGCTGTCCCGGGCGGTTTCTGCTTTACGAAGGACGGCTAAGAACAGACCTTCACCTTCCGTCATATGAGGCATGAAGCGCAGAGCCGGTATATCGCTGTCCAGACTGGCGCCTATACCCCATTCCGGAGGCAGTTCCAGATCTATAACACTGGCACCGGTCTCGTTTGCCAGCCAGCGCACCATATTTTCATTTTCTGTCTTGTTGAACGTGCATGTGCTGTATACCAGATAGCCGCCGGGCCGTAGTGCCGGCCAGACATTCTCCAGAATTTCACGTTGCATTGCTGCGCACTGGCTTATGAGGCCGGGAGACCATTGTCGGCATGCTTCTTCGTCTTTGCGCATCATGCCCTCGCCCGAGCAGGGTGCGTCTACAGCCACTATGTCAAATATCCCCTCTATGCGTTTATATGCCTCGGTGTCGCCCTGGGTTACGATAGTGGAAGGATATCCCCATTTTATCAGGTTCTCACGGAGTATTTGCGCTCTTTGAGGCACAAATTCGTTGGCCACGGCCAGGCTGTGTGGTGGCAGGGCGCTTATTGCGGCAGTTGTCTTGCCTCCCGGAGCGGCGCATGCGTCCAGATAGCATACAGGTGTGCCGTTGTCTGTTGTGAGACGCTTTACGACCTCTGCCATTATCATGGATGATGCGTCCTGCACATAAAATGCGCCGGCGTGCATATGTGGCATGAGGGTGAACCTGGGTCTGTCAGGCAGTCGGAATCCGTGGTCGCACCATTCTACTGGCTGCGGCGTGTCAAATATGTCTGTTCCGCATAGCTTGGACGGGTTCATGCGCACGCTGACTACCGGCGGCCTCATGAGTGCGTCGCACAGGTTTCGGGCCTCGGCCTCTCCCAGTGTCTGTGCCATATTTGACACGAATTCCTTTGGTAATCGTTCGAAGACGGGCTTATCCATAAAACAAGTAGGCTTAAAATTGCAGGGCATATCCCGGTCAAGGAATATGCCCTGGTATAGTGTTTTCAGAATGTCATTATGATTCCGAGGTGACGCGTTCGAGCCATTTTACCATGCCGAACATTACACCCATTGATACGAGGCAGACAGCCATAAATACGGCCCATGCCACCCATATGGGTGTGGCGTTGTAGATAAGTGGGCCGATCCAGAGGAGCAGGTTGCCCACGGCGGTGGCTCCGAGCCAGAGACCCTGGCAAAGACCCTGCATGTGCTTCGGCGCTACTTTTGAAACGAACGACAGACCCAGCGGAGAGATAAACAGCTCGGCCACTGTCATGAAGAAATAATAGAGAATCAGCACCCAGGGGCCGGCCATCATGCCTTCTCTTACAGAGAGGGCGAGATTTTTGAATTCTGTGCCCGAGGGATAGTCCATAACGAGTGAGAAGATAGTCATGAAGAGGTATGCGATGCCGGCCAGACCCATACCGATAGCGATCTTGCGAGGTGTCGAGATTTCCTTGCCTTTGCGTGAGAGCGAGCCGAATATGGCCATCACGATGGGGGTGAGCAGGATTACGAAGCAGGGGTTCATAGCCTGCCAGATCTCGGGTGCTATTGACGAAGTGTCCATGAAGTCGCGCGCGAAGAGAGACATCGATGTGCCGTTCTGGTGGAATGAGAACCAGAAGAATATGGCGATACCGAGCACTGCGAACAGGGCGTACATGCGCTGTTTGATTTCCTTGGCCATCGCGGCTTTTTCAGCGGCAGAGTAAGATACGGTTTCTGTCTTTGCCTTGGCAGAGGGGTTGGGCAGACCTTTCTTGGTTGCCACAAAGATGCACAGAGAGATGAGCATGGCGCCTACCGAAGCGATAAACGAGTAGTGCACGCCGGTGTTGAATACTTCGAGATACTGTGTGCAGAATGCTGAGACAGCCTCGCGTGTAGCGCCGGCTGCCGGGCCGCCCACCTGGGTCATCAGAGCGTAGAAGTTGTTCATTGTCTCCTGTGTCATCGAATCAGATACACTCAGGAACTGGTGGCAGAGAGCCGGGAAATCGGCATTGTATACCATGGCGTTGGTCTCCAGCCACCATGAGCGGAGCATGGGGGCTATAAAGGGTGCTACCACGCCGCCGATGTTGATAAATACGTAGAAAATCTGGAATCCGGAGTCACGCTGCGCGGCATACTTGGGATTGTCGTAGAGCTGTCCCACGATAGCCTGCAGGTTGCCTTTGAACAGACCGTTGCCGAATGCGATGAGGAACAGGGCGGCACAAGTGAGCGTGAGCAGCCAGGTTTTGTTCTCGGGTGTGCTCAAGATAGGCACTGCAAGCACGACATATCCGAAAGTCATGATCATAAGACCCTGGATAATCGTACGTTTGTAGTTCTGAGTCTTGTCGGCAATGAAACCGCCCACCAGACTGAGCACGTAGATGCCTGCGTAGAAGAACGAGTAGATAAGTGTGCTCGTCTCTTCCTCCAGGCCGAACTTAGAGCAAAGGAACAGCACCAGCACCGCATTCATGATGTAGTAGCCGAAGCGCTCTCCCATGTTGCTCAACGCCGCGGGAATAAGTCCCTTAGGTTGATTTTTGAACATAGCTTTAGTATTGATTTAGATTAATATTAGTCAGTCGTGTTGTGCTGCATGGCACAGGGATTATTTCCTGCTTTTGATTTCCCAGGCCGCGGCATAGAGCTTGATCTGCTTGACCATGGCCACAAGTCCGTTGGAACGGGTGGGTGACAGATGGTCGCGCAGACCTATTCTGTCGATGAAATACAGATCGGCGTCAAGCACTTCGCGCGGATGGCGGCTGTTGAGCACGCGCATGAGCAGTGACACGATTCCTTTTACAATCATGGCGTCGGAATCAGCCTCCATCTGCATACGTCCCTCGTCGTCGAGCCGGGCCTCGATCCACACACGGCTTTGGCAGCCCTCTATCAGATTGGCCGGTGTCTTGTATCGTTCCTCCATCGGCTGAAGCTGCCCTCCAAGCTCGATTATATACGCATAGCGGTCCATCCAGTCTGTCAGACCTTCGAACTCTTCTATGATTTCATCTTGTATTTCGTTGATAGTCATGTTTTTGTATATTGGTGCACGCATCAGGGCGTATCTTCTCACTTTGCAAAGATACAATAAAAAGTTTAATAATAAGGTATCTATTATTGAAATAGATTAAAAAAACTGTTCAGAAGCTCTCTCCCAGCTCTGGCAGTGGTTGTTCGCGCAGCTTGTAGAGCAGTCTGCGCCGCAGTTGCGGAGCCTCTTCCGTCAGGTCTCCCAATTCCCAGTGGTGGGGAGCCTCTTCTTTCAGAGCCGGAGATGTGGCTTCGGCGTCAGTGAGATTCCATGTAAGAAGTACTACTTTGGTTTTAAGTGCTTTAAGTTTGCGCACGAGCATTTCGTGGTCTGCATCGCCTGTAATTAGTACCACATAGTCAAACTTGCGGAATGTGGCTAGTTCGTAGGCTTCCAGGGCGAACCATACATCCACTCCCTTTTCGATTACCTCTGTGCGTCCGTCGCGGTCTACCTCTTTCAGATGTTTGTAATGGAACACCACGTCATTTTCTATAAGCGTGTCTTCAAATTTGCGCTCGTTGTACAAGAGGTGCTTGTCATAGGCCTCTTTCACCCTGAATCGTCCTCTGAAATAGTGGGCCTCGGTTATCTGGCAGTCCGAAGGATTGACATTCTCTTCGCCGGCCAGGCGTTCTGTGATGAATTCAAACAGCGACCTCACACGTATGATGCTGTTTTCCTGTTTCTTTAGCGAACGGTTTATTTTAGCGTAATATCCGCCGTCTATAAACACTCCTATTGATAAATATCCAAGCATAGTCTGATGTTTTTATTAAGGATAACATTTACTCCGTGTGGACGGTTTATGGATAAGTCTCTGAAAAGATAAAGAGGATCTCTGCATCGCGCAGAAACCCTCCCGGTGGTAACACTGATTACCTAAAACTGTTACTTACGTACGAAAATTTTCTTGCAGGTATTGTCTCCGAAGACAAGGATGTTTACCTGTCCTTTGACAAGTTCGGTGTGGCGGATGCCGTCGAGAGTGTAAATTCTGACGTCTCCGTCTAGTTCGGTATAAATGGTATCTACTCCCGATACGGCAAGGTCGTAGAGGTTGTCGATCTGCTCAGACAGTTGCTCATAGTCCAGGGGGCTTTCATATTCACCCTCTTCGGCTACATCTGCATAAGCATTTTCTACATCCTTTTCAGCCTCGTCAATAGCGGTTTTTACTATTTCGGCTTGTTCTTTTCCGTCATAATCGGGGAAAGCCTTGCCAATGCGTTCAATCATTGCGTCATACTGTTTGCGCAGTTTCGCGATGTCTGCCATGTCGGCATCGTATGCAGCTTTGTTGTCAGCCACACGCTTGGCCTCTTTGGCCTCCTTGGCGTCGGCCAGCAGCTTTTCAATCTGCTTTTCGATACTTTCGGTGTCTACGCTTCCGTCATAAACACCCTCTTCTGCCACGGCCTGGAATGCGGCTTCCACAGCTTCTTTTGCATCATTGATGGCTTTCTGTACGGCTGCTTCGGCGCGTACGTCTTCAAAGTCCTTGTATTCGTCTTTGATTGTCAGTACGGTTTCGTCATATTTGTCCTGGAGAGCATTGATTTTCGCCATATCCGCATCGTAGGCGGCTTTGTTGTCGGCCACACGCTTGGCTTCTTCGGCATCCTTGGCATCTGCCAGCAGCTTTTCAATCTGCATTTCGATGCTTTCGGGGTCTACGCTTCCGTCATAAACACCCTCTTCTGCCACGGCCTGGAATGCGGCCTCTACGGCTGCTTTTGCATCGTTGATAGCTGTTTGCACGGCTGCTTCGGCCTCTGCGTTTTCATATTCGGCATATTCGGCTTTGATGATAGCCACAGTGTCATCATACTTCTTTTGGAGACCGGCTATTTTTGCCATGTCGGCATCATAGGCGGCTTTGTTGGCTGCTACGCGGTCAGCCTCGGCCTTGTTGGCCGCCACAGCTTCAGACAGAAGTGTGTCCATGGCGTCACGTATGGTCTGGGCCGGAGCCATGACATTGTCATAATCCGAAGTCAGGGTCATGCCTTCGTATGCTGCGTTTACCGCTTTCTCCAACGCGTCTATCTGCGCATTGATGTCATTGGCGGTAAATTTGTCTTTCACAAGGGGAGCCTGTTCGGCTATGTCTGCCATAGTCTCGGCCAGCTCGGAACGCAGCATCGCGATTTCTGCACGAGCTTTGTCGAGAGCTATTTTTCCACTTGTCACAGTGATGGGTTCCCATGTGCCTTCCACAGTGCTGTGTGTTTCGTCGCCGTCCACAGCCTCGACGCGTGTGAACGTTATCTGCGAAGTGCCGTCGTAGGTTTCGTCGGCAGCAATACGGAATGTGCAGAACACTCCCGAGTTGCCCTCGATTGTCTCTTTTGCATCATTGTAGAGCATCATAACCCACTTATTATTGCCTACGGCATTGCAGCTTACAGTCGTAGAAGACTGGCAGCGAGTGGTGATTTCTAAAGAATTGTCGACTACGCTGAGGCCTTCGGGCGTGATTACATGGAACAACATACCGTAGTTAGGATGGTTATTGTCCATGTTCATAGAGATGGTGTGCTCTGTGCCCGGGTTTATCACGATGTTGCTCTCAGTGCTGTAGATTTTGCACTTGGAGACATCATGGCCGAGATAGATGTTGCCGCTGGAAACCCCGTTCTTGATGATAGGGGTCACCTTGTTGTCCTTATAGGTCGCTGCCGAGATTTTCGATATTGATATCTGGCATGTGCCTTTTGACTCGATGGTGCCAGGCTGGGCTTTTACCACCAGATAGCAGGCCGGACCAGACTTTCCTGAGAGAACCGGCTCCAATGGCAGGGTGGTTTTGGCTATAACGATGCGCTGCGTGCGCCCGTCAGGTGTCTGGGGTGTGCATGAATAGGTGTTGGCTTTTAGCACCCTGTCTGATGCTATGACGGGGTTCTCTCCGTAGAACTGGAGCTGTTCCGGAAGTGTTATGTCGAAATTGGCGGCATATACCTCTTCGGCAGTATCCAGATATACCGGAATCTGGTATACCTCGTAGTCCAGGATCGCGGTGTTAGGTACATACACCTTGTTTTCTTGCGCCCGCATATTGCCGAAAGCCAGCAATGCGCTGAGGCATAACGCCAGGCGGAGTAATGCGGAGCTTACTTTTTTGAAATTCATAGTTTTTCTGTTCTATATTTGTTATAATACGGCAGTGTCCGGAACGAGGAAACTGCTTTAGATAAAAGGGGGCGGCTGCAACTGCTTGTGAGAAGTCTGCAGCCGCCCTGCATTTCAGAAATAATTATTTGCGGATTTCTTTTGAAACCTTGCCGTCAGGGTTAACAATGATGTTGATGCCGCGCTGTATGCGGTTGATCATGCGGCCCGCGGTATCGTAGATCTTTTGAGCTCCCGACTTCTCACCGTCAGTCAGCGAACCGATGCCTGTAGACTGGGAAACCTCCATTTCATAGCCGGCGGCGTATGCGTCCACGAAGAGAGCGTTGCTGATTTTTACTGAACCTTTGGCGAATGTCTTGAACGTGAATACTGATCCTTCGTTGCCCGGCATTGCATCGAGCTGCTGCGAGAGGATTATGACGCGGTGTCGACCGTCAGCAAGATCGTTGGAGATCATATCCATTCCGTCTGCACGTTCGCCGGCAGCCTCGTCGAACATGCCGGCATTTCCGGTAAGCTCTATGTCGAACTGTCCGCCGACGAATGCTGTGGCATTCTTCACATTGACGGCGTATGTGTATACTCCCTTTTCTTCGCCTACCAGCGCGGCTTCGATAAAGTTTGCACCCTGTGCTGGGGCTGCCATACGCATTATTGCGTTGGCCGCCGGATTTTCACCCTTGAGCAGGCTGACAAGCCCTACGACGTCGGCCAGGTTGATGCGGCCGTTCATGTCCAAGTCGGCTGCATGGCTGAGCACGTCGTTTCCGTCATATTCGGTGCCGTTGGCTACAAGGTCGAGCAGCATGGCCGTGTCTATCGAAGTGATATCGCCGTCATTGTCAAGGTCGCCTAAGATGAAGGCTTTCTGCTCTGCTTCGGCCAGGAGGGCTTCTGCCTCGCTGACAATCTGTTTGGCGTCTGCCTTGGCTTTGGCGGCCTTGTCAGTGTCGGCACTTGCCAGGATGGCGTTGGCACGGCTTGCCAGGCTTGCGATCTTGTTTTCCAGTTCTTCCTGGTCGATATGCATGCCGCCGCTAATAGATGCTTTTGTACGGGCCACGATATCCTTGGCGAGATCGATGTGGTATTTGCTTTCAGCCAGATTCACATCGGCCACATAGTCTGCGATCATCTTCTTGACGACGTCTGCACGATCCCATACAGAGGTTGCTGTCAGGCCGTAAGCCGCTTTCTGGTCTTCGAGCCATTTAGCCCAGTTCTGGAAGTCGTTGTCGAAAGCTGTGCACAGCGCTTTGTAACCGTTGCTTTCGATGTATTCGGCTGCGGAGTCGGCATCAGCTATGAGTTGCTTGAAAGCTTCATATTCGGCCTTGGTCGCATCGAGGTCTGCTTTAAGCACTTCGTAGCGGGCGTTGCTGGCGTCTTGTTTGGCTTTTTCCTCTCTGGCTTTCTTTTCAGAAGCGGCCACGCTGTCTGCGAGATCCTTGACGGCGTTGGCGATTTCAGCCATAGCCTTGGTGTAATTTTCCTTGCGGAGCATTACGGCGTTGCCGTCATCTTCCCAGTCTGCTTTGACAGTTTCAAGATCTCCGGCCAGTTCTTCATACTTACCGGCGAACTCGGTCTGTACGGACTCCATGCACTGGGCGAGACTGCCTTTGGCGTCGTTGATTGCGGCCGAAGTCTCGTCATACAGGGCGCCGAGTTGTGCGAGTGTGTCGGGCACCGGGTTGTAGATATACGGGTCGTCGGCTGCAGCCTCGGGATGTGCTTCGGCGTATGCGGCGCGGAGCTGTACGAGCAGGTCTGAGAGACGGACTTCGACCTCGATCAGACGGTCGTGTGTCCCCTTGATAGTCTCGATACCCGGGTTATACAGATCGCCGCCGTTTTTGAAGAATTCATTTACGTAGGAGTCAAGCTCGTAATTCAGCTCTACATAAGTCTCTCCGCCATTGAAGTACTGGTCGAATTCATCTTTATTTATGTTGTTGAAAGCCACTTTAACATCGCCGAGCAGACCTGTGAGGCCGTTGGTACCGCCGAGCACAATTTTTTCTTTGCTGAAAAGTGTTCTATAGACGGTATTGACAGCGTTGTCAAATCTTGATTTGGCGCTGTTCAGCTGGCTCTTGGCATAAGAATTTGTGATGTCTGATTGCAGTCGGGTGAGTGTCTCACGATAGTAATCAAGGGCCTGTTCGACACTTGCGAAATCGGCTAGATGTTCTACGGCCAGATTGTCGGCATAAGCCTTAAGGATCTCTATGTCAGACTCCATACCGGGTATTACGACATCCCACTGTTCTTTGAGGGCGGCATCGTTCTCTATTTTTGCTTTGCTGTCGTTTGCCGCTTTGGTCACGATATTTTCGGCATTGCCCAGAATTCTGTCAAGCTGGTCTTGCAGGCCTGCCAAATCATCATAGAGAGTTTCTGATTTTTTGCCATTCTCATAAAGTGTGCCTGCATCGTTGCCTAACTTGTTGAAATCAGCTATTCTTTTCTCTAAGTCGGGGGCCGAAGAGCATTCCTCGCTTTCGAGACGAGCTTTAAGCTCTTTGTAAGTCTTCTGGAAACCTGCATAGTCGTCAGCCCACTGGTACTGGGCCGGTGCCTCTTTGTCAAATTCCTTGATAAGCTTGAGAGCTTCGTCAATGATGTCTGCTATGCGGCTCATCTTCAGATGGGGGGCGTTGCCCAGCATGGATGTCTGGTAAGTCTTCGCATCGTTGATGCATGCATCAATATCGGCGAGGAAGAGATCGCGGACCGTCTCACTGATGCCGTGTTTGTCATCTAGTTCGCCGGCAAGGGCATTTCTCTCGTCACGGGCCTTGTTGAACTGCTGGTTGAAATACTCTATGGCATTACTGTTGGCCTGCTCGGTCATCTCCGTTGTCTGTGTGTTGATACGTGCGGAGATTTCTTCTGCATTATTGATATAGTAGTCTAGTTCGTCTTGCTCTAGAAGATGGGTGTGCTCTTTATCAGACCATGTGCTGTATAGGTGGTCATACAGGTCGCGGCTGAGGTTGTTGATTTCAGTCGAATAGTCAAAGAGCACGGCATGGTCGGTAACCTTGTTGCCTTTCTGGGAAGTTATGAACTGGTTATATCCCTCGTTGGTCATGGCGAACAGATAGTCGTCGAACGTATCGCATGCTGTGTGGTAGTCTTTCCACATTTCGTCATAAACGGTACCCCAGCGGCTCTTGCGGAGCATTTCGTAGTTGGCTTTCATCGTGGCCGCCTGGATATCGTCAAGGAACTTGCCGAGCAGATCTTCTATGTCATCGCGGATTTCTTTGTACTGGTTGCAGTATCCGAATGTGATTTCGTCAGATGCGGATTTGCAGTTAGTATAGGAATCACCAACTTTATTGTTGAGTTCCAGCATACGTTTTTTGAGCGCTTCGAGCTGTGAAAGATATGCGGCAGCCTTGTCAGGATCCTGAGTTTTGAGCTGTTCGTATATTTTTTCGGCATGGTCAAAGTTGAGCAAGGTCTCGCTGGCCTCTTCGAGCTGATTGTTGTGTGCGTCTTCGTTGGCTTTGATTTTGGCTTGTGTTTCGTTAGCCTGGTTCTTTATGGAGTTGAGCTGGCTGTTATATTCAGCCTTTACATTGTCATCAATCTTCTGCCCTTCGTAGTCCGCCAGAATGTCCGCCAGCACTTTGTCAAGATCTTTCTGGTGTTCGGCTATCATGCCCTTATAGAAATCCTGCGCTTCGTCATACGGCGATTTTTCGGCTTCTTGTGTAGCTTTGTTTATCGCGTCCTGTACATCTGTTTTGGCAGTTTTGTTGAGGGCATCGTAGTTGTTATGGTTGGCTACAACTTTGTCTTTCAGCGGATCTATCTCCTTGAGTTTGTCTTCTAGGATTTTGATTTTGCCATTGAAAGAATTCAGTCTTTCGTAGGCTCTCTCATCAGTTATAGAGGCACCGGGCACACGTTCGTTCAGCCCCTTGATACCGTCATCGTAGTTGCCGTTCTGGTAGCTGTACACTTTGTCAAGCATGGCCTGTACGTCTTTCGCTCCGGGATAGGCGATTACTACATCTATTTCGTGGGCCAGCTTGTTGTATGTGTCGGTTACAACGTCAAGATATGTCTGTGTCAGAGTTTTGAAGAGTTCGTAGCGTGTCGATGCTATTTCGTTCTTCAGGCCGTTGTCGCTGTTTGCTTCAGCCACCTTGGCTGCGAGTTGCTCCAGATTCTGTTCGAAATTAGGATCCCTGGGATCGGTCATAAGAGCGGCCAGCTCGTCACGCAGAGCATCGGCCTTGCTCTGCAGCGCGGCTATTTCGTTATTGCCATATCTTTCTGGATCGATACCGGATATGGCTAGTTCGCCGGCTTTTTCTGCCACGGCCTCTTTGGCTTCTTTAATTGCCGCGTCAAGTTCGTTGATGTCTTCGCTGATCGCGGTATAAGATTCAGCAGTGGGTTTAACCTTGTCTCGCAAAGCCTCGACTTTGTTTTTGCAATCGTTTACTTCGTCAGTCAGGAGTTTCGAACCGTTATTGGCACTGGTGAGACCGGAAATAATATTTTTCAGTGACTTTATGTCATCTGCGTATAAGTCACCCAGCTCTATGTATCCGGGCATCTGTTCGATTTCTTTTACAGCCGTGTCAAGTTGCTCAATCATCAGTTTGTTGGAATCATAGATGCTAACCTTATCTATAAGTTTTGACAGGGCTGTTGCGATGGCAGAGTTATAGTGGTCTACTGTCTCGAGTGCGTGTTTTTTGTACTCGCTCTCTACAGTTGTACTCATCTGGTTCAATAACCTTTCGATGTTATTGATATCGTTGGTGATACCGTAGTAATTCCTGCTGAGTTCTGTAAGCTGCTTGCGGACATCTGCTATATATTTGTCTGCAGCGGCTTTGTTTGCTTCTTGAGTACCTATAAGGTCGCGGTACTTTTGTTCAATTGCCTTGACCTGGTCGATGTATGTTTTGTATTCAGAGTCGACAGTAATTTTCTTTGCAGCCTCTTTTACGGCTTCTATCTCTTCAAGTCCGGCCTTTTGGTAGTCTCCGTATATCTTCGCGAGTGCTTCGTCGTGCAGATATGATTCCGCACTTTGACAGGCTTTCTCAAATGCCTGTGCAGGGGTTAGAGATTCTGCGGCATAATTTGTGTGAGTTGTGGGTGCGTTTCCCTCGATGATGTTGTCCAGAGGCGCGTTGTCTATGGACGCACTGGCTCCGGCGCTCAGGGCTGCCGGAACGGCCAGTAATGATAAGAGAGTCTTTTTTTGCATAATTGTTAATATTAAAGATTTGTTTTTTTGCTGGGGATGGGTTAAGTATGCGTGCTAAGAGCTACCGACACAAATTAATTTTATTTCGTTGTAACAGTGGTTTTGCATGCATATTTTAGGATATAGTGACCTTGTGTAAAATTATTTTGGATCGTATTCACTGCCTTTTGGGGTGAAATTCGGTGCAAAGTTAAATAAAATTTAACTGATTACCCCCCCGATTGTTAAAAATAGTTAAAACATTCAAATAGAATGAATTATTATAATTAATACATTAAAACTGTATTAATAAACATAAAACATACCTTGAATAAAATAAATATAGTATATTTGCCTTATGATATTATTGGTGAATTATCGTATTAACCTATTTATGCGGATGTGAGGGGTCGGTATGATATTAGTTCGCAGTTTTGTTTTTCTGGTTTGTCTATTTGCTTTTTCAGTATCGTGCGCGTATTGGATTTATGATTTGTCTGTTATACCTTAGTTTATATAAATAGAATTTTCATTGGGAATATTCTCTGATGAGAGGGCGGCGGAGCGTACGCGTTTTGCCATATGTTGGCGGCATGGGGGAGGCGTCATATGAAAATTTTAAAAAGTTTTGCCGGGTAAAAGATTTTTTGTACTTTTGCACGCCGATTATATCCAAATCAACAAGAGCGTCATGTTGGCATGATTTTGGCCGATTATGCCAGCCGCTGTCGCAAGGATGTATAACATTTTAATTATTAATATTTTAAGTGGATTCTTTAAGTTATAAGACTCTCTCAGCCACACCTGCCACTATCAAGAAAGAGTGGGTTGTGGTGGATGCTACAGACCAGGTTCTGGGCCGTCTTTGCGCAAAGGTGGCTAAAATCCTGCGTGGCAAAAACAAGCCCAATTACACTCCGAATATGGACTGCGGCGACAATGTAATCATCATCAATGCCGACAAGGTCAGAATGACTGGCAACAAGTTTACAAACCGCGTCTATCTGCGCTACACAGGCTACCCCGGCGGCCAGCGCGAATTTACTCCCGAGGTTCTGATGAATAAGAGCTTCAAGATGCGTGCCAACGGCCATCATCCTCTCTACACCAAGGTCGTAAAGGGTATGCTTCCCAAGAACCGTATCGGCGCCCGTCTGCTCGACAATCTCTATGTCTATAACGGCAGCGAGCATCCTCATGAGGCTAACAATCCGAAAGTAATCGACATCAACACAGTCAAATAAGGTAAGAGATGGAACAAATTAATGCAATTGGCCGCCGTAAGGCCGCCGTGGCCCGTGTCTATGTGACTCCAGGTACCGGCGTAATCACAATCAACAAGCGCGCTCTCGACGTTTACTTCCCCTCTTCCATCCTTCAGTACATCGTCAAGCAGCCCCTGAATACCCTCCAGGTGGACGGCAACTATGATATTAAGGTAAATCTCCGCGGCGGCGGTTATAAAGGTCAGGCCGAAGCTCTGCGTCTGGCTATCGCCCGTGCGCTGGTTAAGATTAACCCCGAAGACAAGTCTGCTCTGCGCGCAGAGGGCTTCATGACTCGCGACCCCCGTACCGTGGAGCGCAAGAAACCCGGTCAGCCCAAAGCTCGCAAACGCTTCCAGTTCAGCAAGCGTTGATCGTGTCCATGCTGTATACAAAAGTATATCACAGGGCATGACGAACCGACTGGCGGCATGACGCGGCTATATACAGGCAGAGTGGCGTGTTACCGTGACGCGGTACATGTGCCCCTCTGCTTCTCTGTGCTTTGCCGCAGGCTGTCACGGCAGGCATGTGTTTTTACGGCAGCCCTCTCTCTTCGCGAGTTTAGTATCTAAATCCGGGGGATGGACACGTTCCCTACCCACGGGTTGTTTTATCAAAAGAACGTAAACAATTTTTATTCAAATGGCAACACTTTCATTCGAACAGCTTCTCGACGCCGGATGCCACTTCGGCCACCTCAAACGCAAATGGAACCCCGCTATGGCTCCCTATATCTTCATGGAGCGTAACGGTATACACATCATCGACCTCTATAAGACTGCCGCAAAGGTAGACGAGGCCGCAGCCGCCCTCAAGCAGATCGCCAAGAGCGGCAAGAAGGTGCTTTTCGTGGCTACCAAGAAACAGGCCAAGGAAGCCATAGCCGAGAAGGCAGGCGCTATCGACATGCCTTATGTGATAGAGCGCTGGCCCGGCGGCATGCTCACCAACTTCCCCACAATCCGCAAGGCTGTGAAGAAGATGGACACTATCGATAAGATGACCAAGGACGGCACTTTCGATAATCTTTCAAAGCGCGAGAAACTCCAGATCACACGCCAACGTGCCAAGCTTGAGAAGACTCTCGGCTCTATTGCCAGCCTGGTACGTCTGCCGAGCGCCCTGTTTGTAGTTGACGTTATGAAGGAGCACATCGCGGTGGCAGAGGCCAACCGTCTGGGCATACCCGTATTCGCTATTGTCGATACAAACTCTAATCCTGCCGACGTGGATTATGTAATTCCCGCCAACGATGATGCTTCTAAGAGCATCGAGCTGATACTCGACACTGTATGCGCCGCTATGGCCGAGGGTCTCGAGGAGCGCAAGGTGGAGAAGACAGATGCTCCCGAGGACAAGGACGAGGATGCTCCGGCTCCCGGCAAGCGTCGTCGCGTGCGTCGCAACAATGCCGAGGCTGAAAAGAAAGCCGAGGAGGCTGTGAGCGAGGTAGCCGAGGTTGAAGCAACAGCCGAGGCAGCTGAGTAAATTACCATTTACACTTAAATATTATGGCAGTATCAATAGAAGATATCAAGAAGCTGCGCAAAATGACCGGCGCAGGCATGATGGACTGCAAAAACGCTCTGGCTGAAACCGAGGGCGATATCCAGGCAGCTATCGAAATCATACGTAAGAAGGGTCAGGCTGTAGCCGCCAAGCGCGAGGACCGCGAGGCTGCCGAGGGTTGCGTGCTCTCTGGTGCCAAAGAGGGTTTTGCCGCTATCGTGGCTCTGAAGTGCGAGACTGACTTTGTGGCTAACAATGAATCTTTCCGCGCTCTGACTAAGAAGATACTCGAGGCAGCCCTGCTTGCTTCTGCCAAGTCTCTCGACGAGGTTAAGAACATCACGATCGACGGCCGTACGATCCAGGATCTTATCACTGACGAGGTGGGTAAGACAGGCGAGAAGATGGAGCTTGGCGCCTATGAGTATGTAGAGGCTCCCTCTGTGGCTGCATATGACCACTTCAACCACAAGCTCTCTACTATCATCGGTATGAGCGAAGCCGGTATCGACGAGGCAGTAGGCCGCGAAGTAGCCCTGCAGGTGGCAGCTATGAATCCCGTGGCAGCTACACGCGACCAGGTTGCTAAGGAGGTTATAGACGAAGAATACAAGGTAGCTGTTGAGAAGACTAAAGAGGAGCAGGTGAAGAAAGCTGTGGAGAGCGCTATACGCAAAGCCGGCCTCAATCCCAACCACTTTGACAGCGAGGACCATATCGAGTCTAATATTACTAAGGGCTGGATCACTGCAGAGGAGGCTGAAAAGGGCCGTGCCATCGCTAAGGAGGCAGCCGAACAGAAAGCGGCTTCTCTGCCCGAGCAGATGATTCAGAATATAGCCAACGGCCGTATCAACAAGTTCTTCAAGGAGAATGTGCTCGTTGAGCAGGAATTCCACCGTGATCCGAAGATCACCGTAGGACAGTTCCTTGAAGGAGAGAAGAAAGGTCTGACTGTACTGACATTCAAGCGTGTGAATCTCAACCAGGATTAATTCCTGTTTGTTAAGAATAGAAAACCGGCCGCGACACTTTAGTATCGCGGCCGGTTTCTGTAATTTAAAGCCTTATTTTTACCGCTTAGGCTTTTAATTCCGCCTTCGGGGTCAATTATAACTGTCGGCAGATTCATGCGTTGGATTAGCGTGAAAGGATCGTGGGCCAGATTCTTCTCACTTTTGGAGGGAATAAATATGGCTTTATTGCCCTCTATCCATGCTCGTTCGCCTTCGACAACAATTTCTTTTAAATTGTGTGTTGCAACAGAATCGGTAGTTTCGTCAGCATATGTGTGTGCACATGGTGCGAAAAGTGTGATAAGGCAGTATAGATATTTCTTGTCCATGGCGTAGAAGATTTAGGGTTAGTATAGGTTTATGGATGCAAAGATAGTCAAAAAAGTTTTATAATATCACTTTGTGGTAAAAAACATATTATAATTATTTTATTGGCCGTTCTGTGTGTTTGTGCATAATGTATGTTAATGTAGGATAAAAGAGGGGCGCCATAATCGTTTATGGCGCCCCTCTTTTATTTGTTGTTCAGTCGCGGCATTTATTTGGCTTCTTCTGCCGGGACTGTTTCGGGTTTATCTTCGGTTGCTTCTTCAGCAGTTTTGAGTGCTTCATACTCTTCCTTGTTGGCCACCACCAGGCGGTTGTATTCGCGCAAGCCGGTACCGGCAGGGATGAGATGACCGCATATAACATTCTCTTTCATGCCCTCCAGGGTGTCGGTCTTGCCGTTGATGGCAGCTTCGTTAAGCACCTTGGTCGTTTCCTGGAATGATGCTGCAGAGATGAAGCTCTTGGTCTGGAGCGCGGCACGTGTGATACCTTGCAGAATCTGCTCTGAGGTGGCAGGTACGGCATCGCGTACCACAATTTCACGCAGGTCTTTACGTTTCAAGGCCGAGTTTTCGTCACGCAGTTTGCGTGCGGTGATAATCTGTCCGGGGAACAGCGTGCTGCTGTCACCGGCATCGACAATCACTTTCTTGCCCCAGATGCGGTCGTTTTCTTCGGCAAAGTCGAGTTTGTCCACTATCTGCTGCTCGAGGAAACGAGTATCGCCCGGATCAAGGATATTTACCTTGCGCATCATCTGGCGTACGATTACCTCGAAGTGCTTGTCGTTGATTTTCACACCCTGCATGCGGTACACGTCCTGCACCTCGTTCACGATATATTCCTGAACGGCGGTGGGACCCTTGATATTGAGTATGTCGGCAGGTGTTATGGCTCCGTCCGAGAGGGGGGTGCCGGCACGTACATAGTCATTCTCCTGTACCAGTATCTGCTTGGTGAGGGGTACGAGATATTTCTTCTCTTCACCCAGCTTGGAAGTAACTGATATTTCGCGGTTACCGCGTTTGATCTTGCCAAAACGTACTTCGCCGTCTATTTCGCTTACGATGGCCGGGTTAGAGGGATTGCGTGCCTCAAACAGCTCGGTGACACGGGGCAGACCGCCCGTGATGTCGCCTGCGGAGTTGGCAGCGCGCGGTATTTTTACAAACACCTGGCCGGGCTTCAGGCTGTCGCCGTCGTCGATGAGCAGGTGGGCGCCCATAGGCAGGGTGTAGGTGCGGATGATATTTCCGCCGGCATCTATCAGATGAGCCTCGGGAGCCTTTGTACGGTCCTTGCTCTCTATCATGATCTTCTCGCGCAGACCGGTTGCTTCGTCGGCTTCGACACGGTAAGTTATACCCTCGATCACATTCTCAAAACGGACGCGGCCGGCTTCCTCGCTCACGATTACGGCGTTGAAGGGGTCCCATTCGCAAATCATGTCGCCTTTCTTTACCATATCCTCCGGCTGGAAGTAGAGCTTAGAGCCGTAGGGGATGTTCGCAGTGGTGAGAACCATGCCGGTGGTCGGTTCCACGATACGCATTTCAGCCATACGGCCTACTACGATATTGTTGCCGTCTTCGTCCTTGACAGTACGAAGTTCGTCTATTTCTAGGCGGCCGTCATAGCGTGAGGTTACATCTTTGACCGCGGCCACGTTACCAGCCACACCACCCACGTGGAAGGTACGCAGGGTGAGCTGTGTTCCAGGCTCGCCGATACTCTGTGCGGCTATTACGCCGACAGCCTCGCCTTTCTGTACCATGCGGTGGTTTGACAGATTGCGTCCGTAGCATTTGGCGCAGACACCCTTTTTGCTCTCGCAGGTGAGCACGGAACGTATCTCAACCTGTTCGATAGGTGATTTCTCTATCTTGTCGGCTGCAGTCTCGGTAATTTCTTCGCCGGCATGTACGAATATCTCGCCGGTGAGGGGATCCACCACATCGTGTACTGACACACGTCCGAGTATTCGCTCTGAGAGCGTTGCCACAACCTCCTCGTTGTTCTTGATCTCTGTGCACACGAGGCCGCGCAATGTGCCGCAGTCCTCTTCTGTGATGATCACGTCGTGTGCCACGTCTACCAGGCGTCGTGTGAGGTATCCGGCGTCGGCCGTCTTAAGCGCGGTGTCGGCAAGACCCTTACGCGCACCGTGGGTAGAGATGAAGTACTCTAGCACCGACAGACCTTCTTTAAAGTTTGCGAGAATGGGGTTCTCGATGATCTGTCCGCCTTCGGCACCTGCTTTTTGCGGTTTGGCCATAAGACCACGCATACCGGACAGCTGGCGTATCTGGTCTTTAGAACCACGGGCGCCGGAGTCAAGCATCATGTATACAGAGTTGAAGCCCTGCTGGTCGGCCTTCATCTGGTCCATGAGGGTGGATGCCAGCTTGGAGTTGACATGCGTCCAGATATCGATTACCTGGTTATAGCGCTCGTTACCGGTGATGAAGCCCATCTGGTAGTTCTGCATCACCTCTTCGACCTGCGCGTTACCTTCGGCCACATATTGTTCTTTCTCTTTCGGTATGATCACGTCACCGAGGTTGAAGCTCAGGCCGCCGCGGAATGCCATGCGGTAACCGAGATTTTTTATGTCGTCCAGGAACTGGGCCGAGCGTGTCACACCGCAGGTCTTGATTACCTTGCCTATGATGGTGCGCAGGCTCTTCTTCGATATGATCTCGTTGACGTAGCCTATCTGCTTGGGTACATACTGGTTAAACAGAATGCGGCCCACGGAGGTGTCTTTCTTAAGAACCTTGACCGCGTTGCCCTGTTCGTCGATATCGTCCACCATTATGGTCACAGGGGCATGCAGGGTGACTTTTCCCTCGTTGTAGGCAATTTCCGCTTCTTCAGGTCCGTAGAATATGGTTCCTTCGCCTTTGTCTCCCTTGCGCAGTTTGGTGATGTAGTAGAGGCCGAGCACCATGTCCTGCGAAGGCACGGTGATAGGCGCGCCGTTGGCAGGGTTGAGGATGTTGTGCGCGCCGAGCATGAGCATCTGTGCTTCAAGCACTGCCTCGTTGCCCAGTGGGAGATGCACAGCCATCTGGTCACCGTCGAAGTCGGCGTTGAATGCCGTACAAGCCAGAGGGTGCAGCTGTATGGCCTTGCCCTCGATCATCTTGGGCTGGAAAGCCTGGATGCCGAGGCGGTGCAGGGTCGGAGCACGGTTTAGCAGTACGGGGTGTCCTTTCATTACGTATTCGAGGATATCCCATACCACGGGCTCTTTACGGTCTACGATCTTTTTGGCACTCTTTACCGTCTTCACAATACCGCGTTCTATCAGTTTGCGGATGATAAACGGCTTGTACAGTTCGGCAGCCATTAGTTTGGGTATGCCGCATTCGTGCATTTTGAGTTCCGGGCCTACGACGATTACCGAACGTGCCGAGTAGTCCACACGTTTACCCAGCAGGTTCTGGCGGAAGCGGCCCTGTTTTCCCTTAAGAGAGTCTGAAAGGGATTTGAGGGGGCGGTTCACATCGCTTTTTACAGCGCTTGACTTGCGCGAGTTGTCGAGCAGCGAGTCTACAGCCTCCTGTAGCAGACGCTTCTCGTTGCGCAGGATCACTTCAGGAGCCTGTATCTCTATCAGACGTTTAAGACGGTTGTTACGTATTATCACGCGGCGGTAGAGGTCGTTCAGGTCGGATGTGGCGAAGCGGCCTCCGTCCAGGGGCACGAGTGGGCGGAGCTCTGGCGGAATTACCGGCACGGTCTTAAGTATCATCCATTCCGGTTTGTTGCGGCCCCGGCTTGCGCGGAAGCTCTCCACTACCTGCAGGCGTTTCAGAGCCTCGGTCTTGCGCTGCTGGCTGCCGTCAGTGTTGGCGCGGTGGCGCAGCTCGTAAGAGAGCGCGTCAAGGTCGATATCCTTAAGTAGGTCGAAGATGGCTTCGGCACCCATCTTGGCCACAAATTTGTTAGGATCGTCATCCGGTAAGAGCTGGTTGTTTTCGGGCAGTTCGTCGATTATCTTAAGATAGTCTTCCTCTGCCAGAAGGTCGAGACGCTGCAGGTCTTCTACGGGACCGGGATTGATTACTACATAGCGTTCGTAATAAATTACCGCGTCGAGTTTCTTTGAGGGCAGGCCGAGCAGGTAACCAATCTTGTTGGGAAGTGAGCGGAAGTACCATATGTGTGCCACGGGTACCACAAGCTCGATGTGGCCCATGCGTTCGCGGCGAACTTTTTTCTCGGTAACCTCCACACCGCAGCGGTCGCATACGATACCTTTGTAACGAATGCGCTTATATTTGCCGCAGTGGCACTCATAGTCCTTTACCGGGCCGAATATCTTCTCGCAGAAAAGGCCGTCGCGTTCAGGCTTGTATGTGCGATAATTTATGGTTTCGGGCTTGAGCACCTCGCCGGAGCTCTTCTCTTTAATCTCGTCAGGCGAGGCCAGACCGATTGTGATTTTCGAGAAATTGCTCTTTATTTTATTGTCTCTTCTAAAAGCCATATATTGTTTTCCTTATGTCTGAATTTATATAACGTGTTGTGGTGCCGGTTATTATCCCGGACAGGGCGTTCTCCCGTCCCTGTCCGGGATTGTCCGGCGCCGGCTCTGTCAGTCGAGCGAGATGCTCAGACCCAGTCCGCGCAATTCGTGCAGAAGCACGTTGAGCGATTCAGGTATGCCGGGGTTAGGCATGGGTTCGCCTTTGACTATAGCCTCGTAGGCTTTGCTGCGGCCCACAACGTCGTCACTCTTGATAGTGAGTATTTCCTGGAGTATGTGGGCGGCGCCGAATGCTTCGAGCGCCCATACCTCCATCTCACCGAAACGCTGGCCGCCGAACTGGGCCTTACCGCCCAGAGGCTGCTGGGTGATGAGAGAGTAGGGGCCTATAGAGCGGGCATGCATCTTGTCTTCGACCATGTGGCCCAGCTTGAGCATGTAGATCACGCCCACGGTGGCCGGCTGGTCAAAGCGGTCGCCAGTGCCGCCGTCATACAGGTATGTCTTGCCGTAGCGAGGCACTCCGGCCTTGTCGGTCCATTCGTTAAGGTCATCAAGCGATGCGCCGTCGAAGATAGGAGTTGCAAATTTTTCTCCCAGTTCGCGGCCTGCCCATCCGAGCACGGTTTCGAAAATCTGTCCTAGGTTCATACGCGATGGCACACCCAGGGGGTTGAGCACGATGTCCACGGGAGTTCCGTCCTCAAGGAACGGCATGTCTTCCTGGCGGACCACGCGTGATACGATACCTTTGTTACCGTGGCGTCCCGCCATCTTGTCACCTACACCGATTTTGCGCTTTTTGGCAATGTATACCTTGGCCATCTGCATGATACCCGAGGGCAGCTCGTCACCTATGGTGATATCGAACTTCTTGCGTCGCAGTTCGGAATCTATTTCCTTGCTCTTGCGCAGATAGTTGGTGATAACAGCGCCTACCATGTTGTTCACACGAATGTCGGTAGTCCATTTGGACAGGTTGACAGTCTCGAAATCTATTGTTCCGAAATTGACATCGCTGAAAGGAGTGTTCTTCGGGATTATGTCTACTCCGATGAAGTCCTTGACGCCTGCGGAAGTCTTTCCTGCCGTGATAGTCTTTAGCTTCTCAAGCAGCACGGCTTTGAGGCGGTCCTGCTTGTCTTCATATTCCTCGTCCAGCTTTGGAAGTATGGCATTTGTCTTGGCTTTCTTTTTCTTAAGGGCACGGGAGAAGAGGTTTGTACCGATTACCACGCCTTTCAGCGAGGGGCTGGCTTTCAGAGACGCGTCTTTCACATCGCCGGCTTTGTCGCCGAATATGGCACGAAGCAGTTTCTCCTCCGGGGTGGGGTCGCTTTCGCCTTTAGGCGTGATTTTGCCTATCATTATGTCTCCAGGCACAACATAGGCTCCCACACGGATTATGCCGCGTTCGTCCAAATCCTTGGTGGCGTCTTCGCTCACATTGGGGATGTCGGAGGTCAGCTCTTCCATGCCGCGCTTAGTCTCGCGCACTTCGAGCGTGTACTCGTCTACGTGTACAGATGTGAGTATGTCTTCGCGTACCATGCGTTCGTTGAGCACGATGGCGTCCTCATAGTTATAGCCTTTCCAGGGCATGAATGCCACTTTGAGGTTTCGGCCCAGGGCGAGTTCACCCTTTTCGGTAGAATAACCCTCGGTCAGTATATCGCCTTTCACCACGCGTTCGCCAGCATTGCAGATGGGACGCAGGTCTATGGTGGTTCCCTGGTTCGTACGGCGGAATTTGGGCAGCTTGTACTCCTTTACGGCAGATTCAAACGATACATACTCTTCGTCCTCGGTGCGGTCGTAACGTATGCGGATCACAGTAGCGTCCACATATTCAATCACGCCGGCACCCTCGGCCATGATCTGGGTGCGTGAGTCGCGTATGAGCTGTCCCTCGATACCTGTGCCCACGATCGGGGATTCGCTGCGCAGCAGCGGCACTGCCTGGCGCATCATGTTCGAACCCATCAGCGCGCGGTTAGCGTCGTCATGCTCCAGGAAGGGGATGAGAGATGCAGCGATTGACGCTATCTGTATGGGGGCCACGTCCATAAGCTCTATCTGGTCAGGTGCCGAGATCGGGAAGTCGGCATCCTGGCGCGCTTTGATCTTGTTACGTACGAATGAGCCGTCGTCATTGAGGAGCGCGTTGCCTTGTGCTATCATCTTGCCCTCTTCGTTTTCGGCAGTCAGATAGATTACCTCGTCGTTTTTCAGGTTTACCCGGCCGTCTGTTACCTGGCGGTAGGGCGTCTCGATAAATCCGAGATTGTTTATTTTGGCGTATACGCACAATGATGATATCAGGCCGATGTTGGGACCTTCGGGGGTCTCGATGGGGCAGAGACGGCCGTAATGTGTGTAGTGTACGTCTCGCACCTCGAAACCTGCGCGTTCGCGGCTCAGACCGCCGGGACCAAGGGCTGACATACGGCGTTTGTGTGTGATTTCGGCCAGAGGGTTTGTCTGGTCCATGAACTGGCTCAGCGCGTTGGTACCGAAGAATGTGTTGATGACCGACGATATGGTCTTCGCGTTGATCAGGTCGATAGGGGTGAACACCTCGTTGTCACGCACATTCATGCGTTCGCGGATAGTGCGGCTCATACGGGCCAGGCCCACTCCGAACTGGTTGTAGAGCTGTTCTCCCACGGTGCGTACGCGGCGGTTCGACAGGTGGTCGATATCGTCCACGTCGCTCTTTGCGTTGATCAGCTCGATCAGGTACTTTATTATGGCGATAATGTCTTCGCGTGTCAGCACGCGCACGTCCATCGAAGTGTCAAGTTCCAGCTTCTTGTTGATACGGAAACGGCCTACTTCGCCAAGGTCATAACGTTTCTCTGAGAAGAACAGATTCTGTATCACCTCGCGCGCGCTGGCGTCATCTGGCGGCTCTGCGTTGCGCAGCTGCCGGTAGATATACTGAATAGCCTCTTTTTCTGAGTTCGAGGTATCTTTCTGGAGCGTATTGAAGATGATAGAGTAGTCTACGGCGCTCACATTTTCTTTTTGGAGCAATATGGTTTTTGCGCCGCTCTCAAGGATGGGCTGTATGTCTTCTTCCGAAAGTTCGGTTTCTCGGTCTACAATTACATCGTTACGTTCGATTGACACAACCTCGCCGGTATCCTCGTCTACGAAGTCCTCTACCCAAGAGTTCAGCACACGGGCTGCCAGACGGCGACCCACGGCTTTTTGCAGATTGGTCTTATTTACCTTGACCTCTTCGGCCAGATCGAATATTTCGATTATGTCTTTGTCGCTCTCCAGACCGATAGCGCGCAGCAGTGTGGTTACAGGCAGCTTCTTCTTACGGTCGATGTAGGCGTACATCACATTGTTGATGTCAGTGGCAAACTCTATCCATGAGCCGCGGAAAGGTATGATACGGGCCGAATACAGCTTTGTACCGTTGGCATGTGTGCTCTGTCCGAAGAACACGCCGGGCGAACGGTGCAGCTGGCTTACGACAACACGCTCGGCACCGTTGATAATAAAGGTGCCCTGGTCTGTCATATAGGGAATCGGTCCGAGATATACGTCCTGTATTACGGTGGCAAAATCCTCGTGGTCCGGATCGGTACAGTAGAGCTTCAGTTTGGCTTTAAGAGGCACACTGTATGTGAGGCCGCGCTCAAGACATTCGTCTATAGTGTAGCGGGGCGGATCGATATAGTAGTCGAGAAACTCGAGTACGAAATTGTTGCGAGTGTCGGCTATTGGGAAATTCTCTGCAAAAACCTTGTAGAGGCCTTCGTTCTTTCTGTTTTCCGGCGGCGTGTCGAGCTGCAGGAAGTCACGGAACGACTTGAGCTGAATTTCCAGAAAATCCGGATATGGCAGCGGATTCTTCACAGTGCCGAAGTTCACACGCGGCCTGGCTACAGCCACGTCTGACTTGGCGCTCGTATTTTCAGTTAAGTTTACTGACATCTTGTCCTTCTGTATATTAATTTCTAATCGTTTCAAATATCGTTTCTGAGTATGCGGCTAGCCGTCTGGCTATAACCGTTTGCCAGTGTAATATTTCTAGACTGTGCCGTAGTTTGACAGGTTTTGGTTGTCACAGTCTTCTACAGTCTTTATTTATCGCGCAGGCGGCTCATCTGTTACCGTATTCCCAGCCAACCATTTTCTGCATGTCGACCCACCTCCATTGGTATGCTTTACATGCAATATCTTCTCCCTTTTAAAGTTTGTCTGGGGATGCCGAACTGTGCCTGTCCGGCCGGGTATCTAGCGGAGATACAAGCATTGTTGTGTTAATAATAATTAAGAAAACTTATAGATATATAATAATTTATAAATTTACTTAATCATATTCCTGTCTAATACGCAAAAAGGTTAAGAACACCGTGAGATGTTCTTAACCGATTTTTGCCTATTAAGGTGATATTATTTCAGCTCAACTTCGGCACCTGCCTCTTCAAGCTGCTTTTTCAGGCCCTCAGCGTCAGCCTTGGGAAGACCTTCTTTGATGGGGCTGGGAGCGTTGTCCACCAGTTCCTTAGCTTCTTTCAGGCCGAGACCGGTCAGTTCCTTCACGAGCTTAACGACTGCAAGCTTGCTTGCACCGGGAGCTTTAAGAATAACGTCGAATGCGCTCTTCTCTTCAGCGGCTTCGCCTGCAGCGGCGGGACCAGCTGCTACTGCTACTGCGGCAGCGGCGGGCTCGATGCCATATTCATCCTTCAGGATCTGAGCAAGTTCGTTTACTTCCTTTACTGTGAGGTTAACAAGTTGTTCTGCAAATGCTTTCAAATCTGCCATTGTCGTATTTTGTTTTTTTATTATTTTTTACTTTAGTTTTCTTTCTTGGAGAGAGTCTCAAGGATACCGTGCAGTTTGCCGGCACCGCTGTTGAGTGCGCTGATAACGTTCTTCGCAGGCGACTGGAGCAGGGCCACAACGTCGGCGATAAGTTCGTTTTTGCTCTTGATGTTGGCCAGTGTCTCCAAATTTTCCTCGCCAACATATACAGTTTCCTCTACATAAGCGCCTTTGAGCACAGGGAGGGTGTCATCCTTCTTGCGGAAAGACTTGAGCAGTTTTGCAGGAGCGTTGCCAACGTTGCTGAGAAGCAGCGTAGTCTCGCCGTGAAGCAGGCCGTACAGCTCGCTGTAATCTGCCTCGCTGGCTTTCATAGCCTCTTTAAGGAGGGTATTCTTAACGCACAGCATTTTGATGTCGCCCTTGAAGCAGGCGCGACGCAGCTCGCTTGTCTTTTCGGCATTCATGCCGGAGGTCTGGGCCAGGTATACGCAGCTGTATTCAGCAAGCGTATTGCCTATCATTTCTATTACTTGAGCTTTATCTTCCTTTTTCATCGTTTAATCTTAATTAATCGGTTACACCTTTGGTCTCGATCTTGATGCCGGGACTCATAGTACTTGAAAGATAAATACTCTTGATATATGTACCCTTGGCAGTGGCAGGTTTCAGCTTAATCAGGGTGTTGATGAACTCACGGGCGTTGTCTCCCATTTGTTCGGGGGTGAAGCTTACCTTGCCGATTGAGGCATGAACGATACCGTTCTTGTCAACCTTGAAGTCAATCTTACCCTGCTTAACTTCCTTAACGGCTTTTGCGACATCCATAGTCACAGTACCGCTCTTGGGGTTAGGCATCAGACCGCGCGGACCGAGGATACGGCCCAGTGCGCCTATCTTACCCATGATGGCAGGCTGGGTGATGATCACGTCTACATCTGTCCAGCCACCTTTAATCTTTTGGATATATTCATCAAGACCCACATAGTCGGCACCGGCTTCCTTAGCTGCGGCCTCGGCGTCCGAGCTGCACAGTACGAGTACACGTACCTGCTTGCCGGTTCCGTGGGGCAGCGATACTACGCCGCGTACCATCTGATTGGCCTTGCGCGGGTCAACACCCAGACGCACGTCGATATCAAGCGAGGCATCGAATTTAGTAAAAGTAATCTCTTTCACCAATTCGGCTGCTTCTGCCAGTGTGTAAGCCTTCCCAGCTTCAATCTTCGACAAAGCCAACTTTTGATTCTTTGTAAGTTTACTCATTTCAATTGAAGTTTATTAGTTTAGTTCAGGGAATGCCCCTTTCACGGTGATACCCATGCTTCTGGCTGTACCGGCCACCATGCGCATAGCCGAGTCTAAAGTAAAACAGTTCAAATCAGGCATCTTGTCTTCTGCTATCGCTTTTACCTGCTCCCAGGTGATTTCAGCCACCTTGTTACGGTTCGGCTGGGCGCTACCGCTTTTGAGCTTCGCTACCTCTTTCAGCTGAACTGCTACCGGCGGAGTTTTGACAATGAAGTCAAAGCTCTTGTCGGTGTAGTAGGTGATGACCACAGGCAGTACTTTGCCTGCTTTGTCCTGTGTGCGGGCATTGAATTGCTTGCAAAACTCCATGATGTTGATACCCTTGGAGCCCAACGCGGGACCTACCGGGGGCGACGGATTTGCTGCTCCGCCTTTAATCTGCAATTTGATCTGTCCAGCAATTTCTTTAGCCATTTCTTCTTTGTTTATTAGTTAACGCGCGAGCATAGCCGAGGCGTAACACCACTCGACTATTCTCTTTCTACTTGTGTGCTCTCAAGCTCAAGATCTGTAGGACGGCCGAATATTTTGACCTCTACCTTGAGTTTTTTCTTTTCACTGTTTACTTCTTTCACTACGCCGGAGAATCCGTTGAAAGGTCCGAATATAACCTTGACCGGTTCTCCTTCCATAAATGTGGCGCTCTCTTCGAGCGTCACTTCCTGGAGATCATCGGCCTTGCCGAGCATGCGCATAACGTCCTGCTCGCACAGCACCTCGGGCTTGCTGCCTTTGGCCCTGCCGCGCAGGAAGTCTATCACGTTGGTTGTGTTGCGCAGTTCGTACTCTACCTCGCCTGACAACTCAGCCTCAATAAAGACATAGCCGGAATACAAGGTGCGCTCCTTGATTACCTTCTTGCCATTACGGGTAGTGTAGACCTTTTCGGTAGGAATCAATACCTGTGAAACGTATTTGCCAAGTGTGCCGTTCTTGATTGCTGAATCAAGAACTTCCTTCACCTTTGCCTCCTTGCCGGAGATGGCACGCAATACGTACCAGCCCTTACCATTATTCTCAGCCATCGATTACTCTACAGATTAGAAGCTTAGTCCGTAAATGAATTCCATTAACAGGTCAAATATCTTGTCTACAGCCCAAATGAACACGGCGATGATGATGGAAGCTATCAACACCAGCACTGCACTGTTGACAAGTTGTTTTTGAGTAGGCCAAGACACCTTGTACATGAGCTCGTCATATGATGCCTTGATAGCACTAAGCAGTTTCATATCTTCTAAAAAATTAGCACGGGAAGAGAGGCTCGAACTCCCGACACCTGGTTTTGGAGACCAGTGCTCTACCGACTGAGCTATTCCCGTGTATGAGGGGCTTACCGCTTAGGCGATAAGCCCCTTGTATATGTTTGTTCTATCTGTCAGGCATCAGGCCTGTAACCAGATTAGTCTTCTACGATCTGTGTGATCTGGCCTGAACCTACTGTGCGGCCACCTTCGCGGATTGCGAAACGCAGACCCGGATCGCAAGCTACCGGAGTGATGAGCTTAACATCGATCTCTACGTTGTCACCAGGCATTACCATCTCTACGCCCTCGGGAAGTGTGATTTCGCCAGTCACGTCAAGTGTACGGATGTAGAACTGGGGACGGTAGTGGTTGTGGAACGGAGTGTGACGGCCACCTTCTTCTTTCTTCAGGATATAAACCTGAGCTTTGAAGTGATCGTGGGGTTTAACCATGCCCGGGTGGCAGATTACCATACCGCGCTTGATTTCGTTTTTGTCAATACCGCGGAGCAGCAGACCTACGTTGTCACCAGCTTCGCCCTGGTCGAGCAGTTTGCGGAACATCTCTACGCCGGTTACTACTGACTTCATGTTGGCACCGAGACCCAGGATCTGAACTTCGTCACCTACCTTAACGATACCTGCCTCGATACGGCCTGTGGCAACTGTACCACGACCTGTGATAGAGAACACGTCCTCTACAGGCATCAGGAACGGTTTGTCGATGTCGCGCGGGGGCAGGGGAATCCATGTGTCAACTGCCTCCATGAGCTCCATGATCTTGTCTACCCACTGTGCTTCGCCGTTGAGAGCGCCGAGTGCAGAACCGCGGATGATGGGAGTCTCGTCACCGTCATACTCATACTGAGAGAGCAGGTCACGCATGTCCATTTCAACGAGTTCGAGCATCTCTTCGTCGTCAACCATGTCACACTTGTTCATGAATACAACCAGACGGGGTACGTTAACCTGGCGAGCCAGAAGGATGTGCTCGCGAGTCTGGGGCATGGGGCCGTCAGTTGAAGCAACCACGATGATAGCACCGTCCATCTGGGCAGCACCGGTTACCATGTTCTTAACGTAGTCGGCGTGACCCGGGCAGTCAACGTGTGCGTAGTGGCGGTTGGCTGTTTCGTACTCTACGTGTGAAGTATTGATAGTGATACCGCGCTCCTTTTCTTCGGGGGCGTTGTCGATAGAGTCAAATGAACGTGCCTCAGAAAGACCCTTTTCTGCAAGTACCTTAGTGATAGCAGCAGTAAGAGTAGTCTTACCGTGGTCTACGTGACCAATAGTACCGATGTTAACATGCGGTTTGGTTCTTTCGAATTTTTCTTTAGCCATAAGATTGCTATATTATTTTTTTGATTTATGATTAACGTCTAAGTCGAGAAGAAATCTGAGCCGATGGCGGGATTTGAACCCGCGACCTCTTCCTTACCAAGGAAGTGCTCTACCCCTGAGCTACATAGGCATTGTTTTAAGTGGAGCGGAAGACGAGGTTCGAACTCGCGACCCTTAGCTTGGAAGGCTAATGCTCTACCAACTGAGCTACTTCCGCATTGCTCCTCTCTTAGAGAGGATTGTGGGCGAAGATGGATTCGAACCACCGAAGGTATAAACCAGCAGATTTACAGTC
>CAJTQU010000011.1 GCA_910578665.1 uncultured Muribaculaceae bacterium | reverse complement strand
ATTTTCGGAATGATGGGAAACGCAGGAATTTCCATTGACGGCCTTTTCCTCAATGCCGATGCCGGATTTGACTGTCACGATTTCAGAAGAAAATGTGAAGGCGCCGGAATCATTGCGAACGTTGACTTCAACAATCATACCAATAACGATCAGAAATATCTTCTGGACACAGAACTTCTGTCTCTCAGATATAGCATTGAGAGGACAAATGCCTGGATGGACTCTTTCCGATCCGTGCTCAATCGTTTCGACAAAACGGTTTCCAGCTGGAAAGGGTGGAATCTCCTGGCATTCTATGTGATATTTCTTAAACACATTAACAGACTCAAAAAGTCAAGATGACTTCAGTATTTTATATGTTGCCTATTGTAAAAATCGCTATCTTTGTAATTTGTAATAATGCGGTGCGGACAAATGTTCCTCATAGAGCTATATCAAGATAAATACCAATATGATTAAAGCAGGCGAAGTAGTGGAAAATAAAGAGATAGTGATTAGGGGTGCCAGAGTGCATAATCTGAAAAATGTTGATGTCAGTATACCGTTAGGCAAGATTGTGGGGGTGGCCGGCGTTTCCGGTTCTGGCAAGTCATCATTGGCGCTCGGCACTGTATATGCCGAAGGTTCCCGGCGCTATCTGGAGGCATTGTCTGCCTATACTCGCCGGCGTATGACGTTTGCGGCCAAGGCCGATGTGGATGAGATAATGCATGTGCCGGCATCTATCGCGTTGCACCAGCGTCCGGGCGTTCCGGGCATACGCAGTACGTTTGGGACTGGTACTGAGTTGCTAAATAGTCTCCGGCTTATGTTCTCCCGTCTGGCCAGCCATTGTTGTCCCAATGGACATTATCTCGAACCAACACTTGATGTTGCTGCTGAAAAAGAGTTGGAATGCGCCGTATGTAAGGAGCGGTTTTATGCGCCCGGAGCAGAAGATCTGTCATTTAACAGCGCCGGGGCATGCGAGCGATGTGGCGGTGTGGGTACCGTGATGACTGTGGATTACGCCACATTGGTTCCTGATGAGTCGCTGACATTGGAGCAGGGTGCGGTGGCCCCGTGGAACAGTCTCATGTGGTCGCTGATGGTAGATGTGGCTCGCGAGATGGGTGTAAGGACCGATGTGCCGTTTAACAAGCTTTCGGCTGAAGAGAAAGATATTGTTTTCCACGGCCCTGCGGAAAAAAAGCATATTTTGTATAAGGCAAAAAAATCTAATGTGGCCGGCGAATTAGACTTTACATATTACAATGCTGTACGTACTGTGGAGAATGCTCTTTCTAAAGTCACGGATGACAAGGGCATGAAGAGGGTAGAGAAGTTTCTGAAGAGGGACGTCTGTCCGGAATGCCATGGCACGCGTTTGTCAGACAAGGCACGCGCTCCTAGGCTGGGAGGTATTTCGTTAGACGAAGCATGCGGAATGACTTTGGACCGACTTGCAGTCTGGGTGCGCGGAGTGCCTGGTATAATGCCTCCTGATATGCGGCCGATGGCAGAAAGCATTTGCGAGTCATTTCTCGTTACCGCGCGCAGGCTTATGGAGCTAGGTCTCGGATATATAAGTCTGGACAGGGCCGGTTCTACCTTGTCCACGGGCGAACGCCAGCGTATGCAGCTTGCAAGAGTGGTTAGAAACCGCACCACGGGTGTTATGTATGTCTTGGACGAACCATCTATAGGTCTGCATCCTGTTAATGTAGAGGGTCTCATAGGTGTTATGCGAGATCTTGTGGAGGATGGAAACTCTGTTTTGCTCGTTGACCATGACACGCAGATACTGCGTCAGGCAGACTGGCTTATAGAGATGGGGCCCGGCTCAGGCAGACATGGCGGCCTGGTTATAGCGCAAGGCACTCTTGACTGTGTAGGGAAGAACGAGAATTCTGTAATAGCGCCATTTTTACAGGGAGTATATGGCAAGGTGATACGTCCGCAGGCAGAATATAAGGAAATGTTTGACATGGGACGTATTAAAATGGTCACAGGAAGGCTGCACACTGTCAAACCTTTAAAACTTGAAATTCCCAAAGGGAGGCTTACAGTTGTGACCGGGGTGTCAGGATCAGGCAAAACTACCATGGTTATAGAGAGTCTTGTGCCGGCACTCGCCTCATTGTCAGGACAGCAGCCGTTGCCGCCTCATGTCGCGGATATAGATGCAGACGGAATCAAACATGTAAAATTGATCGATTCGACGCCGATAGGGGCCAATGTCCGCTCTACGGTAGCCACTTATGCCAATGTGCATGATGATTTGCGCCGGATGTTCGCACGAACGCCTACTGCCCGGGAACATGGTTACAAAGCAGGGGATTTTTCATATAACACGGGGTGTCTGCGGTGCCCTGTGTGTGACGGAACGGGCATTATTAGTCTGGATGTCCAGTTTTTGCCAGATATTGACATACCGTGTCCGGGCTGTCGGGGATCGCGGTATTCAAAGGAAGCCCACACGGTGTACTATGACAATAAACAGGGTATGTTCTCTATCCCGGAGCTTATGGGGATGGACGTTGCGGAAGCAGAAATGAAAATATCTGACAGGAAGTCGGTTTGCGACCGCCTGGCAGTGCTTAGAAATCTTGGCCTGGGTTATCTGACACTAGGAGAAGCTACTACCAGTCTGTCGGGAGGAGAGGCACAGCGGCTTAAGCTTGCGGCAGAGATGGGGCGGTTGCAGGAAGATTCAGTGTTTGTATTCGACGAACCTACAATAGGACTTCATCCGCTTGATATACATACATTGCTGAAAGTATTCCAACATCTGGTAGACCATGGTGCCACTGTTATAGTTATAGAACACGATATGGACATTATTTCCAATGCGGATTATATAATAGATATGGGACCAGGCGGCGGAGAACAGGGTGGCGAGATTGTGGCTGCCGGCACTCCGTCCCAGATTGCGGCTACTGCATACAGTGAGACGGGTAAATATTTATCTTGTTTTTTATCTGGAAAGTAGTATAATAATTTATGTTTCACAGAATAGTCTCTTCAGAATCAGCTGCCAGTGTGTTTTTAGCTAGATAGTTATTTATATTTCACTGGAAATGTGTATCTTTACGTGTTTAAAATTGATCGTTATGCAGATATTAACGTCTTTTGTGTTCTCAATACTAATGTTAGTCGGTGTCACGGCTTTCGCCAAAGATTCAGAGAAAATAGTTATACTGAACGGTGTGTTTTTTAAAGAGTTGCCCTCTGCTGCTAAAAATACCCCGATGCTTCAGGATATGAAACTGTTTACAATAAACACGCCAAATGGTACCAGGGTGTTGTGCGTATTCTCTCCGTCAATTATTCTTTCCGAAGAAGCTTTGAAGTATGCGATTCCTGTGGAAAATGTTTCGGAAGGGGAGGAGTTGTTACGCAGATATAACGAACAGAAAGAGGGGCAGGGCATTAATTTTACTATGAGTGCAACAAAACCCCTTATCAGGGTAGGAGACCCGTTTCCTCAATTTGTTGCTACGGATATTGATGGAAAAATTTGGAAGAATGCTGATATTGATGGCAAAGTGATGGTGCTTAATCTTTGGTTCACCGGCTGCGGCCCTTGTCGAAGAGAGATGCCCGAACTTTCTACTTGGAAAGACGAGATGCCGGATGTGATGTTTTTGTCATCTACTTACGAAACTCCGGCGGTGGCTCGCCAGGTTCTTGATAAAGTCAATTTTACATGGATTCATCTTGTCGATGACAAACAGTTTAAAGAATGGATAGGTGCGAACGGTTATCCGCTGACGATCGTAGTTGATAAATCCGGCAATATCGCTGCTTTTGAATATAGAACCTCTCCAGAACAAAGATCGGCCTTGAAAAATAAGATTCAAATCTTGAGATAAACGATTATAAGTATTAAACAGCAATAATTTAAACTATGCCGCGTTAATTACTGCCATGGCATAGTTGCTTAGAGACTACATATTAATTTACGGGGAATTCCTAGCTGTGCCTCTTGATATTGGTTGTGTTAAAAAATCAACTGCTGAAACTTTCGGAGTTAAATCTGCATCTAACGAAGCAAAATAATCTAGATATGATACATCCTCCGATAAATGAAAGGGAGTTTGCATCGCTTATACAGCAGCATTCCCAAATCATTAATAAGGTCAGCTACTTCTATGCTACCGACAAATTGCTGTTTGAAGATCTACGGCAAGAAATTTATGTAAATATTTGGCTTGGATTAAATCAATTCAGAGGTGACAGCAAAATGTCGACATGGATTTACAGGGTTGCCGTGAACTCTGCTTTAATGGCCTTACGTTCTTCAAAACAAAAAATTGAAACAGTATCGTTCGATTTCGGTCTGCCTGACTTATCATCCGAAATTGACGATGCGCAAAGAGAGAATCTTCAAATACTCCACTCGTTGATTCACAGGCTTGAAGATATTGAGAAAGCAATAATTTTGCTTTGGCTAGATGAATATTCATATGAAGAAATAGCCACTACCCTCGGCCTAAAACGTAACACTGTTGCGACTAAAATACACCGTATCAAAGACAAACTATCAAAATCTATATAATATGCAGCTCAACGAACTTAAAGAAAGTATGTCCGTATTGGACCAGGTGTTATCCAAGACTTCGACTGACATCAAAATCAATGTATCGGCATCACAGACTGCAAAGTCTCACTTGCTCAAAAAATATCGCCGCTCTTCTATATCTACCGCCATACTGGCAATAGTATTCACTCTGTTGTGGATTGGAAATGTGAATTTACCGGCATTACAGGTCCATATTCACATTTTCCTCATAATTTATCTGGCACTCGCGTCTGTCTGGTATATCTTGATGTATTTTAAGCTCAAGAAACTCAGTATCTCACGGCTAACTCCGGCCAAGTTGTTTGCTAAAACGACCACTCTTAAAATATATACTCTTTCCGGTGAAATTATATTTGGAATCGGTATTATCCAATTCTTTATGTTATTTCTGCCAGACCTATATGTTATTAATGTTTTTGCATTTTGGCTGTGTATCGGAACCATAATAGTGTCCTTAGTATTGTCAGTATGGTATTTGTGGCCTAGGTACATTAAATTATTCCGTGACCTGAACACCATTAAGGAATAAGGCTGGTACAACTTGTGGTATGTTTTAGCAAGATGATCCCCAAATGAGTATTGAAAATGCTCGAAATTTATAGATAGGCATATAGAAAGTCCTGAAAACTAGTGTATAATTCGCTAATTTTCAGGACTTCTGTTGCGGAATGACCGAGATTCGAACTCGGGATACGCTTTTGGCGTATACACGCTTTCCAGGCGTGCCTCTTCAGCCACTCGAGCACCATTCCAAATTATTTTGGCTGTAGTTTGTATGTAAAGCTTTTGCCAATTGCAGTGCGAAGTTAGTGATTTTTTTTGAACTGGCCAAGGCTCTTTGTCAATTTTTTAGTAATTTTGTGCCGTTAACTGTTCCTAAGTGAGATTAATTACTAGTAATTATATGAAAGTCTGTAGATTATGCCTGGTAGCGGCTATGGCTTTTTTGCTTTTTTCTTGTGGAAAGAGTGACGGAGGCAATAATGTGATTGATTCGTCGCTGCCTGCTGATTTTGCAACAATGTCTGATTCTGCCAAAGTGCGTGTGTTGTTGGACCATGGTCTGTCTCCTGACTCAATCGCGGTATTTGTGTGTGAAACCGCGGAAGGCAAGCATCCTGGGATTGCTTTCAAGGATTTTACAGTGGTGGATACTTATATGTATGAGCGTCTTGGCGAAACCGGTTTCGGCTTGTACCGTCAGGCGTTTGACTCATATATGGAGTATATGCCGCTTGTGGCCAAGATGAAGATGCTTATGGCCTCTCCGTTAGCCGATTTGGACCGTGTGGGGTATGAACTCGGTCTCGGATATGTCAACCAGGTGATAGAGAAACGTCTTACTATCGGCAAGGTGGACCGCGAGGTGGCTGAACTGCGCCGTGCCTGTGGTAATGACGAGGATACGTTTAACAGATTTCTACGTGGTTTTGCTGCCGGGATAAATACGCGTGCCGCAGGCGAGATCCCTGCTGAAATTGTTGCGGAATACGGCACTCCCGGACCAGCCAGAACAGCGCCTAGATATAAAGAGGCCGCGCATAGTGATGCGCAGCCTGTAGATGCAGATGTTTCGACCGTTGTGGAGGAGGAGGTTCCCGTTGTAGAGGATACTCCTATAACACTGGCAGATTGAATATCTGGTTGGCGTTGTCTGTGGTGGTTGATTCTACCTGTGTTGGCGGAATGCCCAGTATTTCGGCTATACTTCCGGCTATGACTGGTATATAAGAGCTTTCGTTGCGTTTCCCACGGTGGGGAACCGGAGCGAGCCATGGGGCGTCGGTCTCTAAAACGATGCGTTGTATTCCTATTTCCGGGATTGCCTGTTTCAGGTCTGAAGCATTTTTGAATGTTACCACGCCGCCGATACCGAAGAATGCGTCAGGCACAATTTCTCTTATGGCGCGCACGCTATCTACTCCCTCTGTGAAGCAATGGAATATTATGGCCGGTATGGCTTCAAGATCAGTTTCTTTTAGTATATCCAGAGTGTCTTGCAATGCTTTTCTCTGATGTATTATTACAGGGAGTCGGCGCTCTACGGCCCATTCCAGCTGGTGCTTGAATGCTTTAATCTGGTGATCGCGTTTTGACGCGTCCCAGTATAAATCCATGCCGATTTCGCCTAGGCCGACCATTCCGACTGAATCCAGATGCTTTTCTATAATGGCCAGATCATGTTTCCATGAGTCTGTCACTTCGGTGGGGTGGAGCCCCATGGCCATAAATACATTGTCGGGAAACTTATCGCGCATAGCTGTAATACTGGCAATGGACGATGTGTCCACATTAGGCATAATCATGCGCGTCACCCCGGCCTCTATCGCACGGTGTACGGCGTCACAGCCCTCTTGTTCTGGAAATGCGTCCTGAAGGTATAGATGTGTGTGCGTGTCGATCATTTTGTTCTGTTTGCAAGGTTTCGTGCCAGCGATACCAATAGCTCATATAGGCCGGGTGCGATATTCAGGTTGTCTAACGCTTTAACAGCTTGGTCAGTGTATTTTTCGATAGCGTTGTGGCATGCCTGCGGAATGCCGCTATCGTCATAAATGCGACGCACAGTCTTGATTTTCTCTTCCGAGGCCGGCATGGCCATGGCCTGTTTCATCATTTCCGCATTCGGGCCTGCAAGAGCCGAGAGCATTAGAAATGTTTTTTTGTCGTTAAGTATATCGCCGCCTATAGGTTTTCCGAAAGTGGCAGGATCTCCATATACGTCGAGCCAGTCATCCTGTATCTGGAATGCTAGTCCGAGAGCTTCGCCATAGGCGTACCACAGGTCTGCCTCCATGTCTGTGGCGGCTCCGGCCAGCGCGCCGAGTTTTGCAGCGCAGCCGAGCAATACGGAGGTCTTTAAACGTATCATTTCAAGGTATTCAGATAGAGAGACATCTGAACGCTTCTCAAATTCCATGTCAAGCTGCTGGCCTTCATATACTTCTATAGCGGATTTGTTGAAGCATTCAAGCGCTTTTCTCAGGCATGGATCCGGTAGTCGGCATAATACCTGGGTGGCCAAAGTGGCCAGAGTGTCTCCGCTGAGTATTGCCGTGCTCACATCCCATTTTTTCTGTACTGACGGTTTGCCGCGTCTTGTGTCGGAATTGTCCATTACGTCATCATGCAGCAGTGTGAAGTTGTGAAACATTTCTACTGCCAGTGCGGCCGGTATGGCCGGGTCTGGTGTGCCGCAAGAGGCCTGGCACGCTATAAGGGCGAGAACGGGGCGGAGGCGTTTGCCTCCGGTGTCAAGTCCGTAGGCTATAGGTTCGTACAGACCGGGCAGCCGGTCGGCCGGCAGTTGCAGCGATTTTACGGCCTGCTCGATTATATCTGAATATTTATTGATGGTGTCCATTGTCGTGGATGTTGTTTAATGTCTGCCAAAGAGGGTCGGAGTCTGGTATAGGGGCAGTGACATCGACAGGTATTTTGGAGACAGGGTGGATAAATTTGATATTATATGCCAGCAGTGATATTGATCCGTCATGGTTGGAGCGGGGGAAACCATATTTGAGGTCCCCCTTGATGGGGTGTCCTATTGTTGCCAGCTGCACTCTGATCTGGTGCTTTCTCCCGGTGAGCAGTTTTATTTCCAGTAGCGAATATCGTTCTCCGGTAGCCAGTGTGCGGTATTCCAATTCGGCATGTTTACTATCTTTAACCGGTTTGTCGTGCGCATAACTTTTGTTATTGCGCTCTACCGAGGTTATATAGTGGGAAAGCCTTGCCTCTGTTTTTTGCGGACTTCCTTTCACTATGGCCCGATAAGTTTTATGTATTTCTCCGTCACGCAGCATTTGGTTCAGTCTGGTGAGAGCTTTGGAGGTCTTGGCAAAAATCACCAGGCCGGCTACGGGCCTGTCAATGCGGTGTACGACACCGCAGAATACATTGCCTGGTTTGGCATATTTGTCTTTTATGTACGCCTTTACCATGTCTACGAGCGGAGTGTCGCCCGATTTGTCGCCCTGGACGATTTCTCCGGGGCGTTTGTAAACGATTATTATGTGGTTGTCTTCGTAGACGGGTGTCATAGTGGTGTGATTAAACAAAAAGACACCGTCACTTGGATTGGTGACGGTGTCGGATTTGTGGCGGGGGCAGGATTCGCACCTACGACCTTTGGGTTATGAGCCCAACGAGCTACTACTGCTCCACCCCGCGATATTTGCCGGGAGTGACCTTGTATGATGAATTGCATCTCTTCACCAGTCTGTTTCCCTTTTGCGAGTGCAAAGTTACGGCGAATTTTTGGACTGTGCAAATGTTTTCGTGTATTTTTGTGTTAAAATATGCAAACGATGTTTTGCCTCTCCCATCTCGGAGTGAAATATGCACAATAACCTTAGATGGGTGCAAAATACTTTTGCAAACTAAGAATTTTTTATTAATTTCGCACAAAAATAGCGAATGTGTGCAATGTGTATTTTGTTCATCCATTGTATCTCGCATTGCGAATGAGGGAGGCTCCCGGTATTTACAAACGTATAATAACAGACGCTTATGGTACTTAAGACACGCGACCGCCTTATAGAAGTGGCTAGGCAGCTCTTTGCCCGCAAGGGTATAGAGAATACGACCATGAACGATATTGCGTCGGCTTCTGACAAGGGCCGCCGTACTATTTATACGTATTTCAAAAATAAACGGGATATTTTCAACGCGGTCATAGAGCAGGAGACAGACAAACTGATGGAGACCCTGCGTATGATTCTGGACAAGCCTATCTCTCCGGCCGAAAAGCTTTCGATGTATATAGAGTGTCGCTTTGAGACCATGCGTGAGATAGTGAGCCGTAACGGCTCTCTCAAGGCCGGCTTTTTCCGTGACGTGCGCAAGGTGGACCGCGCTCGCAAGCTCGTATCGCAAAAGGAAATTGAAATACTCAGCTGTATCTTGCGCGAAGGTGTGGACAAGGGGCAGTTCGCGGTTTCGAGGGTGCACCAGACCGCCGTGGTCATAGTGCATGCGATACACGGGCTCGATGTTCCTTACATTCGTGACAATCTTGCGGAGCATGGTATGGATAAGAGCCAGGTAATGCAGGATTTGTCGGATATTATACTCAACGGCATACGCAGACGCTGACCTATGTAGAATAAAAACTGGCTTTCAAGCCTAAAAACATAATTATGTATATCAACGCCATGGGGCATTATGTGCCCTCACAAAGAGTCGACAATGATTATTTCCTGGATATCAATGGTCTGACAGCCGACTGGATATTGCAGCGCACAGGTATACGCACACGTTCTAAATGTGCGGATGGCGAGAACCAGAATACAATGGCCATGGAGGCAATAGAGGATGCTATGAGGTCTCTTCCGTACGATATAAAGGATGTAGACTTGATAGTCGGAGCCGCTTATGCCGCTTATGACACTGTGGCCACAGTGGGCCACCAGGCGCAGCGCCAGTATGATATAGACGGAGCCAAGGTGCTGTATTTGACTTCCGCCTGCTCATCGTTTATCAACGGCCTGGAGGTGGTAGAGACATATTTTGCCGCTGGCAAGGCGACTAAGGCATTGCTAATATGCAGTGAGCACAACACATATTATTCCAATGAATCTGATCCTAAGGCAGGACATTTGTGGGGAGACGGTGCTGTGGCATACTTTATCTCGAAAGAGCGCGTTGCGCCTACCGACTGGAAAGTCTCAACAGTTTTTACAGAAGGTCTCGGCAATGTGGGCAAAGGGCCTGACGGGGTCCGTCTGCGTCCTAAAGAGGACGGCATAACAATGCCTGACGGCCGCGATGTCTTTATCCACGCATGCCGTTACATGATTTATGCTCTTAACAAGGCTCTTGACAATGCCGGACTTAAAATCGAAGATATATCCAAGCTGATAACCCATCAGGCAAATAAACGTATTGTCGCTCAGGTGGCTCACCAGCTTGATAAGAATCTTGATGATTTTATAAATAATATCGAGGAATTAGGCAATACGGGTTCTGCTTCGGCCCCGTTGGTATTGTCGCAGTATAAGGACGAGATACCAGACGGCAGCAAAGTGGCCCTTATGGTGTTCGGCGGCGGTTATAGCTGCGGAGCCTTTATCGCCGAGAAACCATGACGGTTTTCTTGTCGGTATATCACTGATTAACCCAAAGAACTGAAAATTAAAATATGAAACTTCTTGAAGGAAAGACGGCGCTCATAACTGGTGCCGCACGCGGCATAGGCAAGGCACTGGCCGTGAAATTTGCCCAGGAGGGCGCTAATATCGCGTTTACCGACCTGGTTATAGATGAAAACGGCAAAGCTACCGAAGATGAAATAAAGGCTCTCGGAGTAAAGTGCAAGGGATATGCTTCCAACGCGGCTGATTTTGCAGAGACGGAGAAGGTAGTGGCCCAGGTAAAAGAGGATTTTGGAGCCATAGACATACTTGTGAACAACGCCGGTATTACCAAGGACGGCCTCATGCTCCGTATGACTGAGGCCCAGTGGGATGCCGTGATAGCGGTTAACTTGAAGTCTGCTTTCAACTTCATACATGCCACATTGCCAATTATGATGCGCCAGCGCAGCGGATCTATCATTAATATGGCATCAGTCGTAGGTGTGCACGGCAATGCCGGGCAGGCCAATTATGCGGCTTCAAAGGCCGGTCTCATAGCCCTGGCTAAATCTATAGCCCAGGAAGTGGGCAGCCGCGGCATACGTGCCAATGCTATAGCACCTGGTTTTATCGAAACAGCTATGACTGCCGCGCTGCCTGAAGATGTGCGTAAGGAATGGTGCCAGAAGATTCCTTTGCGTCGCGGCGGTAAAGTGGAGGATATTGCAGATGTGGCTGTATTCCTTGCTTCGGATATGAGTTCCTATGTCACCGGCCAGGTAATCCAGGTCGATGGCGGCATGAATATGTAATAAGAGATTTAAACTTTACAATAAAACCCCGGCAGGCGCCTTGGCGGCGTTATCTGCCGGGGTTGGTTCTACATTTGTATTTCCGGGGATGCCGATATTGTCCTGTGTGATGCTATGTGGCTGATATACTGGATAAAACGGTTTATTAATGACGGGTGCCGGTAGTGAGCCGTGCAAAATAAGTTTTATAAAAATATATGAGAGAAAAAGAATTCCTGCCGCTTGTGTCAGAGAGGCTCGGTATAAAGGAACTTAACGACATGCAGCGTAAAATGCTTGAGGCAGTCACCCAGAGTGGCGACATAATATTGCTGTCACCCACAGGTTCCGGCAAGACACTGGCTTTCGCACTGCCCGTCTTGAAGCTGCTTAAACCGGCATCGGGCCGTGTGCAGGTTTTGGTCATGGCACCGTCGAGGGAGCTTGTCATACAGATAGCCGGAGTGTTCCGTGCGATAGCGGCAACATATAAATGTACCGCGCTTTACGGAGGGCATAATGTGGAGGATGAGGTAAACGAGTTGCGCGAGACACCTGACATAGTAGTGGCTACACCCGGTCGTTTGCTGGACCATGTGAAGCGCAGGAATATAGATTTACTGCCATGCCGTATATTGGTATTGGACGAGTTTGACAAGTCGCTTGAATTAGGTTTTGAGAAAGAAATGTCAAAAGTATTTCTGCATCTGAAAAATGTAAGCCGCATACTCCTGACTTCGGCGACCCATACAGATATGCTGCCAGAATTTTTGAAACTGAAATCCCCTCGTACTTTCAGCTATCTTGAAGATAACAAACAGCTTAGAAGTCGTATCAGGGTACATCGTGTGGAATCCGGCGGCAAGGATAAACTTCAGACTTTATTGGCACTTCTTTATAACATGGCCGGCGGTTCATCTCTGGGGAAAACCATAATTTTTGTCAATCACCGAGAAAGTGCTGAAAGAGTAGCTAAATTTTTACGTAATAGCGGCGCGTCTGCGGTATTATATCATGGTGCTCTTGACCAGAGAGAGAGGGAGAAAGCCCTGGCCTTGTTCCGTAATGAAAGCCGTCCGGTGCTTGTAAGCACCGATCTGGGAGCCAGGGGTCTTGATATAGAGGGTGTGGAGCATGTGGTTCATTACCATATACCGATTTCATCAGAGGCATATACACACCGCAACGGACGAACGGCACGTGTTGACCGTGACGGCCAGGTGTTTGTTATAGTAGGTCCTGAAGAAGACCTGCCTGGTTTTGTGACTATTGATGATAATTACCATATAGATGCCGGAGTAACCGCGAATCTGGCTTCAGGATATGATACTGTTTACATAGGTGCCGGCAAGAAAGAGAAACTCTCCAAAGGAGATATACTAGGATGGCTTACAAAAAATTGCTCTGTTGATGGCAAGTCGGTGGGACGTATTGACGTGGCAGATCATTATTCGCTTGTAAGTCTTCCTGTCGATGTGGCCGCCGGTATACTTAAGGAAGGCTGTAACCAGCGTATCAAAGGGCAGAAGCAAAGGGTGGAACTTGTGCGCTGACAGGTTTTATGATATACGCCCCCAGTCATATTGGCCGCTGAATCTGAGTCGGAGTTCGCCGGCCAGTATGTGCAGGGAGCCTGCAGAAAGAGGCAGGGGCTTAGTATCTCTGTCATATGTAAAAGCTGTTGTGGTGTCGGAGTCGCTTATTTGCGGATTGCCGGCCAGTACGTCAGTGGCGGCTTTGCGCGCGCGCTCCAGTATCTGCCCGTCGTTGGCGAGATTGGCATGTTGCAGGTTGAACGCTATGCCGCTCTGCTGCGTACCCTCCATATCGCCCGGACCGCGCATTCTCATATCTGCTTCGGAAACAATGAAGCCGTCAGTAGTTTCAGTCATGACATTAAGCCTTTTGCGTGTCAGTGCCGCTATCTTTTGCTTGCTCATGAGTATGCAGTAGCTTTGTTCCGCTCCGCGTCCCACCCGGCCTCTTAGCTGGTGTAGTTGCGACAGACCGAAGCGTTCTGCATTTTCAATAATCATAACCGAGGCATTCGGCACGTTCACGCCCACCTCGATTACTGTCGTGGCTACAAGTATATTTGCCTTGCCTGATACAAACAACTGCATCTGGTGCTCCTTTTCAGCCGGTTTCATGCGTCCGTGCACATAGCACACCTTGAAGCTCGGAAAAGCTTCGCATATTTGCTGGTAACCCTCTTCCAGGCTTTTTAGCTCGGTTTTTTCACTTTCATTTATAAGGGGGTATACCACATATGCCTGGTGTCCCTTTAGCAATTCGGAATGGACGGCACGGTATACCTGGTGGCGGTTTTCTTCGTAGCGGAGCAGCGTTGTCACTGGTTTTCGTCCGGGGGGCAGCTCGTCTATCACAGAGACACGCAGGTCGCCGTATACGGTCATGGCTAGCGTTCGCGGTATGGGTGTGGCCGTCATGACGAGTACATGTGGCGCGACAGAGTTTTTTTGCCATAGCCTCGCCCTTTGCGCCACACCGAAACGGTGCTGCTCGTCTATCACCACCATTCCGAGATTTTCAAACTGGACACGTTCCTCGATCACGGCATGAGTGCCTATGAGTATGTTGATTTTGCCAGAGAGCAAACCTTCGTCAATCTCTCTGCGTGCTTTGGCGCGTGTGCTGCCGGTGAGCAGCTGCACATGCAGGCCTATCTTTTCGGCCCAGACGCTTATTGTGTCGAAGTGCTGTGCTGCCAGGATTTCAGTGGGAGCCATAAGGCATGCCTGGCATCCGTTGTCTATGGCAATAAGCATGGTCATAAATGCCACCATGGTCTTGCCGCTGCCCACATCTCCTTGTAGCAGGCGGTTCATCTGCAGGCCGGTGCGCATATCATGGCGAATCTCTTTGATAACTCTTTTTTGTGCTCCAGTGAGAGGGAATGGCAACGCGTTATGATAAAAATCGTTGAAGAACCGGCCTATCTGGCCGAAAATCTGTCCTCGCATCGTGCTGTTGCGCCGGCAGGCATAACGTAGTATGTGTAGTTGCAGGTAAAAAAGCTCTTCAAATTTCAGTCTCTCCCGAGCCAGGGCTAGTGTCTTGGTGTCAGATGGCATGTGAAGCGACTGTAAAGTCTGTCTCAGAGGCATAAGATGGTACATGCCTGTGATTTCAGATGGGAGAGTGTCGGGTATGTCAGTAAATTTGTCAAGTACCTGGGCCACCAGGGCAGAAATGGTGCTTCCCGTTATGTTTCGCCGGCGCAATGTCTCGGGTAGAGAATATATTCCTTGTAAACCTGTAGGCGGTTTTGCCGGATCATATATTTCCACAGTGGGATGTATGAATGAATACGACCTTTGGAAATAGCTGGGTTTTCCGAGCAATACATATTCGGTGCCGGTATTAATCTTTTCTTTAATGAACCGTATGCCCTTGAACCACGTTACATGCATCATGCTGTGTCCGTCATGGAATAAGCCGATGTAACGTTGCCGGACGCCTTCTCCTTCTGTTGAAAAACGCACAAATCTCCCCTTTACCTGTATGACAGGCAGGTTTTCTGTCATTTCTGAGATGGTGTAAAACCTACTGCGGTCTATGTATTTTGACGGGGCTGTGTACAAGAGGTCGCGTACAGAATGTATATCCAGTTCCGAAGCGAGAATCTTGGCACGAGCCTCGCCCACACCTTTGAGGTATTTTATATCGGTCACAAGGGGATTACGGTTCATAATGCGGAGAGTATTGTGTGCGCTATGGCGAGGTCTGCCGGTCCGGTAATTTTAAGATTAGTGGCTTCACCCTCATAAGTGTGGACGGGTATACCCATTCGTTCTACAACCGATGCGTCATCGGTGAGTGCGGCTAATTCTGTTTCGGCTAGACTTTCAAGTTCCTTGTATCCTTTTTTCAATATATCGGTACGGAATATCTGCGGTGTCTGTACGGCCATGTATAGCGCCCTGTCGACAGCATGGCTAAGTGTGCCGTCGCGCTTGCGCAACGAGTCAGTCACCTGTATTGCAGGCACGGCCGCGGCGTGTTCAGCGGCGCATTTCCATCCGCGCCGTATCATATCGACTGACAGCAGTGGGCGTGCCGCGTCATGTACCGCTACCAAACCAGTCTCGTTGTCACTTACGGCCCTTAGTCCTGCTGCCACAGACTCGAGCCGGGATTTGCCGCCATTGACTATGTGTATACAGGTATCGTTTCCGGCCAGGTGCTTGATAAACATATCACGGTATGAGGGATTGACTACAAGTATGATTTGTGTGTCCTGGCATCCAGATATGAATCGATTGACTGAATGGAGGAAAACGGGTATTCCATGCAGGTTTTGCAGTTGCTTGGGTACAGAGCCGCCGGCCCGTGATCCGGAGCCTGCTGCAAGTATTATAGCTGTTTTGTTCATTTCTCGGCGGGTGTTATGTGTAACAGTATAATTTTCTTTTTAATGTCGTGGGCTCGCCCGGGCGAAATATATGCTGTCTCGGCCTTGAGATTATGCCGGTTGAGCCAGTAATTTATTCCTAGAGGTTCTGTGGAAGGCATATCGAGGTATTCTTCAGCCGTTATCATATAGAAGTCAGACACTGGAGGAACAGACAGACTGCGTGTGTCAAGCGGAAGGGCCTCCTGGTTGTTTACCTGCATTGACGGCATTAGAGAGACTATGCGTGAACCGAGATAGAAATCTGTGATGTAATAGCGCATGAATCGGTCAGGCACATAACTATATATCGGTCCTGAGTGAGTTATCGCTGTTATTGCGGCAGCTTTCTCTTTATCAGACTTGTGGTTGGCTATGAACGGAAATATGATACCGAACCCCGTTATGAATAAAGACAGAATGGAGACACATATTCTTTTAAGGCATCTGTCAGTAATTACACCCTTTCTTATGAGCCACTGAACATATACAGCCAGTGCGTATGCCATGAACGGATACATAGGCAGTAGATACACACTGCGCTTACTTTTTGGAATGGAATAAAATGTGAATATGACCAGTATGCAGATGAGGCTGTAGAACGCTAAAGGCTTGTTGTGGAGCATGTTGTTCCACCATGTGCGGATATTGCATTTAGGCATACCGCTTTTTGAGACTTTCCAGAGAGATGCGATAACAAGCAGAGACCATGGCATCCATCCGAGGAGCAGTGATGTGATGTTATACCAGAATGGTTTTTCATGGCTGCCGTAGCTCATTTTCCCTAAGAAACGCCCGAAATTTTCCTCAATTGCAAGCGATAGGAAGCGGTCGCCTCCCTGGCGGTAAGCTGCATAATACCATAGTGCCGGCAATATTGCTGAACAAATGAGTAGCATGATTGTTAATAATGTGGTGCGCAGGATGTTGTCTCCTCTAAATGCCCTGAAAAGCCATATTGCGCCTAGCGGTAGTATGATTCCCACAGGGCCTTTGGTGAGAGCAGCACCACTCATAGCAAGTATCGCAACGACATACCACCGTGTCCGGTTTGCCAGCCGGTTGCTGAAGTATGCGTTGTATAGAGACATGATAGCGCCGGTTATAAACATGGTTAGCAGCATGTCCACACGGCATACCGTGCCAGAGCGAAATACTTCGAAAGTGGTGAGCATCAGAATGGCTGTCAGAAGCCCTCTTCCGTTCTCCCTGCGTCCGAAGAATTTGGTTGAGAACAGGCACATAAGGCTTAAGGCCAGGGCAGACGGCAGACGTGCCGTCAGTTCGGTCACACGACCGGCTGGAAGAGATAACAAGGCTATAAGCCAGTGAAACATGGGTGGCTTGTATGCCATGTCTCCTGATTGGTCTACCGGTAGTATCCAGTTGGACGACCGGAGCATCTCGACTGCCACGAGAGCCTCTCTAGGTTCCCCCTTGGTGCTGAAACCTGCAAATGCCGTGCATAGGACAAGAATACATAATAATGTGAAAAACAGTATTGTTATCTTTTGTCTTCCTGTCGGTGTAGCCGGATATTGTAATGTATTCATCGTTTCTTCGTTTAGAATACAAAGTTAGTAAATAAATTGGCCGGATGGAAGTTTTTTAGTAATTTTGCATAAAATTCTGAATCCGGTAGAGGATATAAATAATAAAGATAGAGAATTCAGTAAAAAGGTATTAGGAAATTCTGAGTGTTAGAGCATGATTAGATGGCTTGTCTTAAGATGAGCTGCGGTGTTTCGGCTCAATGTGCCGGCATGTCTGAGTGTTAATTGTGTAGTCACGTTTCCCGTACTTTCAAGTATAAACATTATACTATAAACCAACACCTTATGAGTAAAGAAAAGAAATTTCTGACTTGCGACGGTAATCAGGCCGCAGCCCATATAAGCTATATGTTTAGCGAAGTGGCCGCGATTTATCCTATTACACCGTCGTCGACTATGGCTGAATATGTGGATGACTGGTCGGCTGCCGGCCGCAAAAATATTTTCGGAGAAAGAGTCCTTGTGCAGGAGATGCAGAGCGAGGCCGGTGCGGCAGGAGCCGTTCACGGTTCGTTGCAGGCCGGTGCCCTTACCACTACTTATACGGCATCGCAGGGATTGCTTCTCATGATACCCAATATGTATAAAATAGCCGGAGAATTGCTCCCTTGCGTGTTTCATGTGTCGGCCCGTACGCTGGCTTCCCACGCATTGAGTATCTTTGGTGACCATCAGGATGTGATGTCTGTGCGCCAGACCGGTTTTGCTATGCTTGCCGAAGGGTCTGTGCAAGAGGTTATGGATCTTTCTGGCGTTGCGCATCTTTCTACAATTAAGAGCCGCGTGCCTTTTGTAAACTTTTTTGACGGTTTTCGCACATCGCACGAGATACAGAAAATAGAGATGCTTGAGGAGAAAGATCTTGTGCCTCTTATCGACAGTGAGGCGCTCAATGATTTCAGGCAGCGAGCACTGTCACCTTCAAAGCCCGTGATGCGCGGTATGGCTGAGAATCCCGATGTCTTTTTCCAGCATCGGGAGAGCAGCAATCCTTACTATGACGCAGTGCCAGCCATAGTAGAGGAATACATGGATGAGATTTACAAAATCACAGGCCGCCGCTATAATTTATTTGACTATTACGGTGCTGTCGATGCCGAGCGGGTTATCATAGCCATGGGCTCTGTAACTCAGGCTGTGAAAGAGGTAATAGATTTCCTTATGGCCAAAGGTGAGAAAGTGGGTCTTGTCAGCGTGCATCTCTACAGGCCTTTCAGCGCTCGTCATTTCCTCGCCGCAGTGCCTTCTACAGTGCGCCGCATAGCAGTGCTTGACCGCACCAAGGAGCCGGGAGCGAACGGCGAACCGTTGTATCTGGATGTTAAAGATTGTTTCTACGGACAGGCCGACGCCCCTCTGATTGTTGGTGGCCGTTACGGGCTAGGGTCTAAGGATACAACGCCGGCACAGATATTAGCCGTGTACGAAAACCTGTCACTTCCGGAGCCTAAGAATCAGTTTACTATAGGCATAGAGGATGATGTCACTTTCAGATCATTGCCGGTAGGTGCCGAAGTTTCGATGGGCGGCAGCAATGTGTTCGAAGCCAAATTCTTCGGCCTTGGCGCTGACGGCACTGTGGGAGCGAATAAAAATTCTGTAAAGATTATAGGTGACAATACCGACAAATATTGCCAGGCTTATTTTGCTTATGACTCTAAGAAATCAGGCGGTTTCACATGTTCCCACCTGCGTTTCGGAGATGTGCCTATTCGTTCTACCTATCTGGTAAATACACCTAATTTTGTGGCATGCCATGTGCAGGCGTATCTGCATATGTATGATGTGACACGCGGTCTGCAGAAGGGCGGCACCTTCTTGCTCAATACTATATGGGAGGGTGACGAACTCGCAAAGAATCTGCCGAACAAGATTAAACGTTATCTGGCCCAGAATGATATCACGCTTTATTATATTAATGCGTCAAAGATTGCCCAGGAAATAGGTCTGGGTAACCGTACAAATACTATTCTGCAGTCTGCGTTTTTCCGTATAACACAGGTCATACCGGTCGAACTTGCTGTCGAGCAGATGAAGAAATTCATCAACAAGTCTTATGGCAAGAAGGGTGAAAATGTGGTTAATATGAATTACCAGGCCGTAGACCGTGGTAGCGAATATCACAAACTTACGGTGGATCCTGCCTGGGCCTCTCTTAGTGATGAACAGGCTGAAGATGACGGCGCTCCCAAGTTTATAACCGATGTAGTACGTCCTATAAATGCCCAGGACGGCGATTTGCTGCCTGTGAGTGTTTTCCGAGGTATAGAGGACGGTACATGGACTCCTGGTACGGCACGTTACGAGAAGCGCGGAGTGGCCGCTTTCGTACCCGAATGGAATCCGGAGAACTGTATACAGTGCAATAAATGTGCCTATGTGTGTCCTCATGCGTCTATTCGTCCGTTTGTTCTTGATGAAAAAGAGTTGCAGGCCTCTCCATATGCCGAGGATCGTACTATTCCGGCTGTGGGCAAAAATTTTGCCGGTATGCGGTTCGTACAGCAGGTAGACGTGCTTGACTGCCTCGGCTGTGGTAACTGTGCTGATGTATGTCCTGGTAAGAAAGGCGTTAAAGCTCTTACGATGAAGCATATTGAGAGCCAGTACGGCCAGCAAGCCAATTGGGATTATTGTGTAGGCAATGTATCTTCGAAACAGCATCTGGTAGATGTGAAAGCCAGTGTCAAAAACAGCCAGTTTGCCACACCTTTGTTTGAATTCTCGGGAGCCTGCTCCGGATGTGGAGAGACACCGTATGTCAAACTTCTAACACAGTTGTTCGGTGACCGCCAGATGGTGGCCAATGCCACAGGATGTTCTTCTATCTATTCCGGCTCTGTACCGTCTACCCCTTATTGCACCAATGAGAAAGGAGAGGGCCCTGCCTGGGCAAACTCTCTGTTTGAAGATTTCTGCGAGTTCGGCATGGGTATGAGTCTCGCTACCGAAAAGATGAGAGACCGTCTTGTGGATCTGTTGTCTGAAATGATAGCCTCAGACCAGACAAGTGCCGATTACAAAGAGGCTGCGCAGACATGGATTGATTCTAAGGAAGATGCTGATGCGTCTCGCGCGGCGTCTGAAAAGCTTCTGCCGTTGGTTAAGGCATGCGCGGAAAGCGGATGCGGTACATGCAGAGAGATATTGGCTCTGAGCCATTATATGGTTAAGCGCAGCCAGTGGATCATAGGAGGAGACGGTGCTAGTTATGACATAGGTTTCGGTGGTCTTGACCACGTGATAGCCAGTGGCCGGAATGTGAATATATTGGTGCTTGATACCGAGGTATATTCTAACACCGGCGGACAGTCTTCTAAGTCGACACCGATGGGAGCGATAGCCAAATTTGCGGCTTCCGGCAAGCGAATACGTAAGAAAGATCTCGGCCTGATAGCCACCACTTACGGTTATGTTTATGTGGCCCAGATAGCCATGGGGGCAGATAACGCCCAGACACTTAAGGCTATTCGTGAGGCAGAGGCCTATGACGGACCATCGCTCATCATAGCCTATTCTCCATGTATCAATCACGGTCTTAAGGCCGGTATGGGCCGTGCGCAGGCCGAGGAGCAACGTGCGGTAGAATGCGGATACTGGCAGTTATGGCGTTACAATCCGGCGCTGGAAGCAGAGGGCAAAAATCCTTTCACTCTTGACTCCAAGGAGCCGCAGTGGGATAAGTTTAAAGATTTTCTCAAAGGGGAAGTGCGTTATGCTTCGGTTATGAAGCAGTATCCAGCCGAGGCAGAGGAATTGTTCCAGGCTGCCGAAGACAATGCCAAGTGGCGTTATAATAACTATTTGCGCCTGTCCAAACAGCAGTGGGGTGTTGATCCGGAGGTTGTCGGACCAGCAGCTGTCGATGAGCAGTAATAATCCAATACAAAAAGAAACAGTTCCTGTTATTTTAACAGGAACTGTTTCTTTTTGTAAGTAGTATAAGTGACTACGGTATTTGTAGATAACGGTGCAGTTGCACACTCAGCCTCCAGCGAGGGTCATCTTTTACGCGTTGGATTGTCCGTGCCACGTTTGATGCGAAAGCAGCCTGATCGTCAACATAACATGGTTGTAGGAACATCATTGTATTTGAACGGGCCTGTGGGAGTGTGAAGTATGGCTCAAGGGGCTGGCCCGTGTCTACCACTTTGATTTCGTCTGCACGTTGCACGCATATTCTGGCGGCCTCGCTGCTGTATTCTGGCGTGGTCATTCCGAATTTAGGAGAGAGCGTCACCCAGTCGGTCTCTTGTGGTATACGGTGGGTCCCGTTGGTTTCAATAGCTATTTTTTTGCCGGTGGCCACATGTAGTGTGTGTACAAAATCATCGTCAATCCATAATGATGGTTCGCCTCCTGTGAGCACGATCCACTCTGCCGGATAAGTGTTTATATATGCCACAATGTCGGCATCGCTCATTTCGACACCTTGTTCGTGGGCTGTATCGCAAAATGTGCAACGCAGATTGCAGCCGCAGAATCGTACGAATACACATGGTACACCGGCATGCGCACCTTCTCCTTGCAGGGAATAGAAAATCTCGTTTATGCGCCTCATGTGTGTTTAGTCTGATTCATATGAAGCTATATTGCCCTCGCTCTCTTGCACATCGCAACGGTAGCATTCGGGAATCAGGTCTACTATCCAGCGTGCCAGATTTTCAGCTGTAGGGTTGCAATCAATGACATCATTAAGCACGGCATGGTCCAGCCGTCCCTGTATCAGTTGTTTGATATGGGTGAAGTCAGCTACCATTCCGTCTTGGTTTAATGCTTTAGCACGGCAGTGTACCGTGATAATCCAGTTATGTCCGTGGAGCGATGTGCATTTGCTCTCATATGACAGATTAAGCCTGTGTGCAGCCGAAATCTCAATTCTTTTCTGTACGTAATACATGGGGATGATTATTATTCGTATTCTGTGGGGTCATCGATCCCTGCCGCTGCCAGTGCCTCTTTTCTCTCTACGCAGGTACCGCATGTGCCACAGTGTTTCTCACGGCCTTTGTAGCATGAGTATGTAAGCGAGTAATCCATACCCAGCCCCTTGCCGTGCGCGGCGATCTCTCCTTTGGACAACTCTGTATACGGGGCGAGCAACGTGATACCCGGAAATGTGCCTGTTCGCATTGCCTCGCTCATGGCGGCAGCGAATTCCGGGCGGCAGTCCGGATATATGGTATGGTCGCCTCCGTGGTTTGCCATCATTACATGCTTCAGACCGCGGCTTTCGGCCAGCCCGGCTGCCACGGCCAGCATTATTCCGTTGCGGAAAGGCACTACGGTGCTTTTCATATTGTCTTCGGCATAATGCCCGTCTGGTATTTTGTCGGCACCTTCGAGCAGAGACGAATTGAAATACCTGCCCATGAAAGTGAGGGGGATGACAATATGTTCCACTCCCGTGATTTCGCAATTCATTCGGGCATATTCTATCTCTCTGGCGTTATGGTTGGAGCCGTAATCAAAGCTTACGGCCAAGGCTATACGTCCGGCATATTCGTGAAGCATGGTGGTAGAGTCCATGCCTCCGGACAAAATGAGCACACAGTCTTTGTCCATGGTCGTTTAAGAATTAAGTTCCGCCAGCATGCGTTCCTTTTCCAGATGTTTGTGGTTTTCGTCTCCGCGACATGCGAACGGATGTATGCTGATGCCGCCGCGAGGCATGAAACGACCCTTGACTTCGATGTATTTCGGATCCATGAGGTGCCAGAGATCGTTCAGTATGATATTCACACAGTCTTCATGAAAATCGCCATGGTTGCGAAAAGAGAACAGGTACAGCTTGAGGCTCTTGCTTTCCACCATGCGTGTACGCGGTATGTATTTGATATATATGTGCCCGAAATCAGGCTGGCCTGTCTTTGGGCATAATGTGGTGAATTCAGGGCAATCAAAAGTCACCACATAATCACGGTCGGGATGCTTGTTTTCAAATGTTTCCAGCACGTCCGGGCAATAGTCTGAGGCATATACGGTACCCTGGTTGCCAAGCAGGGTCACACCTTCTAATTCTTTATCAGTACGCATGTGTGTAAGAATTTTTTAGGCGGGTTTTACTTCCGCGCAATTTGTGCAAAGTTACTAAATTCCCGGTGAACGGCCAAATCGATATTGTGGTGTAGGCAAAAAATCGTGGTGGAGTTGTGCATTTCGTGGGAATATTGTAACTTTGTAATCTATAATATGAATATATAAACGCAAGATATAATGGCAAAGCAAGAAGATGTGTTCAAGACAATAGTGGCCCATGCCAAAGAGTATGGTTTCGTGTTCCAGTCCAGCGAGATATATGACGGTCTGTCTGCCGTGTATGATTACGGCCAGAACGGTGTGGAACTTAAAAATAATATCAAACGCTACTGGTGGGAGGCGATGACTATGCTTCATGACAATATTGTTGGTATTGACTCGGCCATCTTCATGCACCCCTCCGTATGGAAAGCGTCAGGACATGTGGACGCGTTCAATGACCCGTTGATAGACAACCGTGATTCAAAGAAACGTTACCGCGCCGATGTGCTCATCGAGGATGAAATCGGCAAGATGGAGGAAAAAATCAATAAAGAGGTGGCAAAAGCCGCCAAACGTTTTGGTGATTCGTTTGATGAAAGCATGTTCCGTCAGACTAATCCGCGCGTGCTGGATTACCAGCGAAAACGAGACGAATTGCATGCGCGGTTTGCCAAGGCTATGGAGGATAACGACCTGGTAGATCTCAAGCAGATTATTCTTGATTATGGCATAGTCTGCCCCGTGAGCGGCACACGCAATTGGACAGATGTGCGCCAGTTCAACCTTATGTTTAAGACCGAGATGGGTTCTACGGCAGATGGTGCGATGGATGTGTATCTCCGTCCTGAGACAGCGCAGGGAATATTTGTAAATTACTTGAATGTCCAGAAAACAGGACGTATGCGTCTGCCGTTCGGTATCGCACAGATAGGCAAGGCTTTCCGTAATGAGATAGTCGCGCGTCAGTTTATTTTCCGCATGCGCGAGTTCGAGCAGATGGAAATGCAGTTTTTTGTGCGTCCGGGCGATGAATTGAAATACTTCGACTTCTGGCGCCAGACCCGTATGCGCTGGCATAAGGCCCTGGGACTAGGAGATGACAAGTACCGTTTTCATGATCATGAAAAGCTGGCTCATTATGCCAACGCTGCTACCGATATTGAATTTAAGATGCCTTTTGGCTTTAAGGAGGTAGAGGGAATACATTCGCGTACTAACTTTGACCTGGCGCAGCATGAAAAGTTTTCGGGCAAGAAAATACAATATTTTGATCCCGAATTAAACGAAAGCTATGTGCCATACGTTATAGAGACCTCTATAGGTGTGGACCGTATGTTCCTTACTGTGCTATGCAGCGCGTATGACGAGCAGCAGCTCGAAGGTGGCGATTCGCGCGTGGTATTGCGTTTCCCAGCGGCTCTTGCACCGGTTAAATGTGCTGTGCTCCCGTTGGTTAAGAAGGACGGACTGCCCGAAAAAGCCCGTGAGATACAGCATCGTCTTCGTTTTGATTTCACTTGCCATTATGATGAGAAAGACTCCATCGGCAAGCGCTATCGTCGTGAAGATGCCATCGGTACACCATATTGTATCACTGTAGACCACCAGACGCTTGAAGACGGTACTGTGACAATGCGTCATCGTGATTCAATGGAGCAGCAGCGGCTCTCGGTAGACGAGGTGGAAAGAATATTGAAAGAAGAGGTGAGCCTTAACAGCCTGCTCAAGAAATTGCTTTAAACATTTTAAATTATTTTGATATGAAGAAGTATAGGACGTTGATTATAATAGGAGCTATAGTCCTGGTATTGGTGATCTGGCTGGTGTCGGGTTATAACGGTATGTTGAACACCCAGGTGGAGGTCGATACCGCGTGGGGAAATGTCGAGAGCCAGTATCAGAGGCGTAAGGATTTGATACCTAATCTGGAAAAGACGGTGAAAGCGTTTGCCAAACATGAGGGTAAGACGTATACCGAAGTTGTAAAGGCTCGTTCGGCAGCGGTGCGTGCCCAGCAGAATGCCGACCAGGCAGCCGGAGGAGCCATACCGGCTGACGAACAGCAGATGGACCGCTATATGCTTGCGCAGGACCAGGCTAAAAAAGCTCTGGATATTTATGTTAATGCCGTCAGAGAGGCATATCCGGAACTGCGCTCGTCTCAGAACTTCCTGGATTTTCAGGAAAATCTGACCGGCACGGAAAACCGTATCCAGGTGGCTCGCGTAAACTATAACGATGCAGTAAAGGTTTACAACAAGAAGGTTCGTTCGTTCCCCAATGTCTTGATTTCTGGCATGTTCGGCTTTACCCCCAAATCTATGTTCAAAGCAGACGCAGATGCGGCTTCTGCCCCCAGCGTATTTGAAGACGAGGAATAAGGGGTTGATGAAATACTGTAAAACGATGAAAAAGACCTTTTATATTATTGCGGCTTTCTTCGTTCTCTGCATGCTTCCATCCTGTCTGGGGGATGACGAGCCGGAAACCTATGAAAAGTGGAGAAAGGAAAATGAAAAATGGATTGACGCTAAAGCTGCAGAGAAAGACGAGTCTGGCGCGAATCTTTATGAACGCATAAATTCTGCGTGGGACAATAACGGATATGTGCTGATGAGGTGGCATAATGACCGCAGTCTGACAGAGAAAAATCTGTCACCGCTGTCGACCTCTACTATAGATGTAAAGTACCAGGTGCAGGATATAGACAGTGTGATGATTGACAATTCATATTCGCGCACTACTCCTGCAGACAGTGTGTACCGTACGCAGCTTAACAAAAATCTTTCGGGCTGGGTGATAGCATTGTCTGCTATGCACGTGGGAGATTCATGTACGATTATTATTCCCTATTCGCAGGCTTATGGTGCCAGGGAATATGGCAAGGTAAAGCCTTATTCCAATCTTATCTTCCAGGTAAGACTGCTTGGTATACCGGGCTATCAGACAGATGCGATATAATATATTTTTCGTAAAAAAACACAGAAGGCGGATCCGGTTAAACCCAAATCCGCCTTCTGTTTTTTTATGTTATGTGTTAAAGAGCAGACAGTATATGCGACAGGGCATCGTTGCCGCATATGTCAATAGTTCTAATTTCCTTGTCGCGTGCAAACCAGGTCAGTTGTTTTTTTGCATATACACGGGTGTTTTTCTGTAAGCGTGCTATGGCGGTATCTAGATCCCACTCGCCGTCCAGATATTTAAACATTTCTTTGAATCCTACAGTGTTTAACGAGTTGAGGTGGCGGAAAGGCAATACTTTCTTTGCCTCCTCCTCCATACCTGCATCAAGCATAGACAGCACTCGTCGGTTGATACGGTCAAATAATATGTCTCTGGGCGCGATAAGCATAAATTTCAGTATCCGGAAGTCTCGTTGCTTTCTTGTACCCTTACGCAGTTTGGTGTAGCGGGTGCCAGACTCAAGACATATTTCTATGGCGTGCAATACGCGTTTTATATTGCGTCGGTCTACTGCTTCATAATATTCAGAGTCAAGATCGCGGAGTATTTCCAGCATTGCCTCGTCACCTCTTTCACTGTGCATTACGGCTACCTGAAGTCTTACTCTGTCACTGATAGTGGGAATATCGTCGATGCCGTTGCACAAAGCATCTATATACATCATTGATCCGCCGCATACTACGGTAGTACCTCCGCATCTCGCAAAGATGTCAGGAAGTAGATTCAGCGCTTCGGTCTCGAAGACCGAAGCGCTGAAATATGCGTCAAGCGGAAGCGTACGGACAAAGTGATGCGGCACACGAGCCATGTCTTGATCTGATGGAGCCGCCGTAATCACTGGAATGTCGGCATATACTTGCCGGGAATCGGCCGAAATGATTTCTGTGCCGAGCCTTTCGGCTACAGACATGGCCAATGCGCTTTTGCCTATGCCTGTAGGACCTGTTATGACGATCAGAGTGTCCGTAGAGTTTCTTTGTATTTTTATTTCCCGGCTACGAGACGGGCTATGTGCACTATTACATCACGGGCCTTTTCCATAGAGGGCACGGGAACAAATTCGTAACGTCCGTGGAAGTTGAGACCGCCGGCGAAGATGTTGGGGCAGGGGAGGCCTTTAAAACTGAGCTGGGCTCCGTCAGTACCGCCGCGTATGGGAAGCACCTTAGGTGTGACATCGGCGTCATACATGGCCTGTTTGGCAATATCTATAATGTGCATCACAGGCTCTATCTTCTCGCGCATGTTGTAATACTGGTCTTTGATTTCTGCGGTGCAGCAACCGGGATATTCATTATTGGTCTTGTTCACCAAATGTTCGATTTCGCGCTTGCGGCTTTCAAAGCGTGCACGGTCGTGGTCACGTATGATGTATGTGATAGTCGTGCTTTCCACACTGCCCTCGATATTTACAAGGTGGTAGAAACCCTCGTAGCCCTCTGTGTGCTCTGGTGTTTCCCAACGGGGCAACATCTGGGTGAACAGAGTGGCCACGCGGATGGAGTTGATCATTTTGTGTTTTGCAGATCCGGGGTGCACGTTGCGGCCTTTGATAGTTATTCTGGCTACGGCAGCATTGAAATTTTCATATTCAAGTTCACCTATTTCGCCACCGTCCATGGTATATGCGAAATCGCAACCGAAATGCTCTACGTCAAATTTATGTGCGCCCAGACCGATTTCCTCGTCGGGATTGAACGCAATGCGTATTTTGCCATGTTTTATTTCGGGGTGTTCCTGCAGATATGCCACGGCCGAAATGATTTCGGCGATGCCAGCCTTATCGTCGGCGCCCAGCAAGGTTGTGCCGTCGGTTACGATGAGGTCCTGGCCGACATAGTCGCGCAACTCGGGGAATTCACCCGGACTAAGTACGATTTGCTCTTTTTCGTTGAGTGTTATGTCCTGTCCGTCATAATTCTTGACAATGCGCGGATTGACGTGGCGGCCGCTCATGTCGGGACTTGTGTCAAGATGTGCGATGAAGCCTACTACGGGAATATCCCCATCTGTGTTTGCCGGCAGTGTGGCCATCAGATAACCGTTTTCATCAAGGGTTATATCCTCAAGTCCCATTTTTTGCAGCTCTTTTTCAAGATATTGCGCGAAGACCATCTGACCGGGGGTCGATGGTGTCAGATTAGTAAGTTCGTCACTTTGTGTGTCAAACTTTACATAATCTAAAAAGCGGTCTACAAGTGTCATGTCGTATTTAGATTTTAGATTGTATAATCAGTAGTGGGTATTTGTCCGGTCTCTTTTGGTTAATTGTTGTCCGGCGAGTATGCTGTTTCGATTTGTTGCGCCAGTTCAGGGCGAGCGGCACGCAATGTGTGAATGAAAGCAGTGTCAAAAGCCATGGCGGCATCATGATTGTTGTCATTTACATAACGGCTCTGTATGGCCCGGGCATTGAGCAGTTTCTGTTCCATAGCCATGGTGTCTGTTGGATCTTGCGACAGGAATACGCGGGCAGCGTTGCGACCTTCCATCATGGCGGCTTCTACCACGGCCATAGCTGATTCGCCTTTTTCCATACTCTCCGCCCCTTTGTTGCCGCCGCAAGATGTAAATATTGCTATTGCCGCTGCGGACAAAATCTTAAGTCGGTTGTTCATGTTTCTTACAGCTTCTTTATCCAATCAATGTGCAAAATTAGTCATTTTACAGCGAATAATCAACACCGGGACGGCATAAATTGTTATAGCTCTAAAATACAATTACTCAGCCATGAAAGTATTATATTTCATTCTTACAGTATTGCTGTCTCCCGTGGTTGCCGGCGCAACACCCGGATTTCCGCCTCCCGGAGGTTCTGTTCCTGGGCACGGTAGCAGTTTTCCTGGGCCAGGCGGAATCGCGCCTTCTGATGTATGGGGCACTCCGAGGCCCCCGTTTTACGGAGGCTGGGGACCTGGCATGATTCCTGTGGGGAATCCGGATTGGCAGAATTCTGGTAAAATTAATGTGATTTCGTGCGGATATGATGCCAAAGGTGACTGGCAGGTAATGCCGCTGAAAGTGTCGTATAAATATAACGGTATACAATATGATGTCAAAGTGCTTGATGCCTGGGATCCCTGGACAGATATGTGGGATTACGGGGTAGATGTTCCTGCGGTGAATACGTCATATTATTTACGAGGCAACAACTATGATTTTTATGTAGTGTTGTCCACAGGCACATTTTATTTTAACTTATAACATACACATAAAGTAACAAGTCCGCAACGCCATACATGGATGGTACTGCGGACTTGTTATTTTTTGTTTAGAGGTTTTATTTTATGATGAGTTTTTGCGACGGTGCGGACTCGCGGTTTAAGCGGTCTAGTGCTGTTATGATGAATGTGGTACCTGGTTCTGCATTATCCAGATGTACCGCATTGTACGGAGTGACGGCGATAATGGCTTCCGGATCGTTGATGTCTATTGTCTCATCCTTGAAGAACTGGTAGACCACAAATCTCACCACATCGCTTTCTTTGCCTCGAACGCCGATGTCTTCAGTTCCGTAGCCGTGGAAATTTGACGGGAAATCCCATGCTACCACATTGTCTTTCCCTCGTTGTTCTGTGCGCAGACCCGTTACTTTGGCCGGAGCACCTTTACCTTCTTTGTATGCCGACGGTAATGCGAGTGCTCTCTGGTGTTTGGAAGCAAGGGCGTCAAGTGCGCCTTTGTAATTGTCAGTCACCCAGTATCCGTGCCACCACACGTTGCCGTTGACATTTTTGAGGCTTCGGGACAGCCCTACTTTGGTTTCAAGTTCATTGTCGTGTCCTCCGCAAGGTGTGTCCATGGTCCTCTTTGTGTCTTGTCCGATATATAGGTAACAGCTTTCGGGTACATTGTCATTCCACCAGCAGGCTAGTTTTCGCGAGGGGGCTACCTTGAGATCCAGCTGCCAGTATAACTGTGGCACCAGGTAGTCAATCCATCCCTTTTCTGCCCATAGAAGCACATCGGCGTACAGGTCGTCATAATTCTGCAGACCGGAACTTTCCGAACCTCTCGGGTCGTTTTGCTTGTTACGCCATATGCCGAACGGGCTTATACCGAATCTCACCCATGGTTTTACACCTTTGATGGTGGCGTGCAGCTGTTCGATGAGCTTGTCTACATTTTGACGGCGCCAGTCCCCTTTGGCCATCCCGTTGCCGAATTTAGCGTAGCTGGCCCCGTCACCATCGAAACGGCCTGACGAGCCAGGATAGGGGTAGAAGTAGTCGTCAAGATGTATGGCATCTATGTCATAACGGGCCACGATGTCGGCAATCACTTTGTTTATGTAGTCACGGTTTTCCTGGTATGCCGGATCGAAAAAGATTTTATTGTCAAAGCGGAAAAAGCGTTCCGGATGTCGGCGTGATATGTGGTCCGGGGGGAGCACCTCTTTGGCATCAGAGGTCACGCGGTAGGGGTTTAGCCAGGCGTGTATTTCCATGCCACGCATGTGGGCCTCGTCTGTGATAAATGCTAACGGGTCCCAAACGGGGTCAGGGCAGCGTCCGCGTTTGCCAGTAAGCCACTTGCTCCATGTTTCGATTTCCGATATATACAGGGCGTCGGCTGTAGGTCGTACTTGGAATATGACGGCGTTGCATCCGGCTTCCTGGAGTTTGTCCAGCTGTTCCGAGATATAGGTGCGGCATTGCTCGGGATTTTTGTTCATGTACTGGCTTTGACCTATCACATGCAGCCATGCGCCTCTGAATTCTCGTTTAGGCATGGTTCCCTCGGCAATCGCAGCCGGAGAGATAAGCATCATGGCCGTCAATATTAAAAATAATCGTATTATGGTATGCATATCCTTATTCATTATTACGGGTGTCCGCTTTTGCGGACACCCGTTTTTTAAACGTGGACGGTTGTTAAATATTGTGGGATTATTCCATCTCACCGTATCCTGAGCCATCCATAGGTTCGTTCATGTTTTGGCGTGTGCGTTTGGCTTTCATGTTGCCAAATGAATATTTTACGGTCAGTCTCAGGGTTCTTCCGCCTCGCCAACGTTTGTTCTCCTGGGTGTATGCTATGCCGTCTTCTGTTATGCCGTAAGTGAACGAATGCATGCGACGGGAGTCGAATATGTCTCTGCAGTTGAGAGAGAAACTCCAGTCTCCCACATTTTTCCGTAGACCGGCATCGATGCTCCATCCGGCTTCGCGTGAGCCTTGCGCCGTGAGCTGGCGTGAATTATAACGTCCTGTCAGTTGCAGGTTCATATCCCATGGCAGGCGTATTCCGGCCATGCAGCGAATATCCCAGGCAAAAGAATTGCGTGCCTTGCTGCTTACTGGTATCAGTTGTCCTTCGTGAGGGAAATCCAGAGTCCATGCACTTACATGGTTGTTATACAGGTTGGCGGTAGTTGTCAGGCTCAGCACGTTTTTGAAAAATCCGTTTTTGAGCACTATCTCCACACCTGTGTCTGTCTGGTCTCCTGCATTTGCCGATGTCGTGTACATTATTCCGTCTGCCAGATAGCTGATACGGTTCATTGTGTTGGACGTGGTGCGCAAGTATCCTGAGACACTGAGTATATGTTCCGGGAAGCTCTTTATGTAATTCAGTTCGAAAGAATTGGAATACTGCGGTTGCAATTCTTCATTACCATAGGTTATATTGGTCGGGTCTGAAATGTTACGGAAAGAGTTTAACTGTCCGCCCCAAGGCCGGCGTATGCGTCTTGTATAATTTACTTGCAACTCATTGTCATGAGGCAGTGCCCATGATATGAATGCCGACGGGAAGAGTGAAAAGTCATTTCTCTTATATGGATCAACCTCGTCACGTGACTGTCCGTATGCGAGGCTTTGAGCGCGCACCTGCCATGCTTCGGCTCGTAGCCCGGCCGAGAAACTGAATGCGCGGTATTTACCGCCTAGCGTGGCATAAAACGCAGTGATATTGTTTGTATAGATAAATCGGTTCCATAATGACGGTTCCAGCACCATATCGGCATGGTTTGTACCTTCCATAGTGCTCACTGGTGAATTCTCGTGAGAGTATTTGCCATTGTAGCCGGCTTCGAGTTTGAGCCATGGCCGCAATTGTATAGAATAATCCAGTTTTGCTTCTACATCATTAGAGTGTATTCGCTGGTCTTGCTCCTGGTATACATCTTCTGTAGCAGTATCTTCGCCCCAGTCCTGGTGTTGCAGATAGATGTTCCGCATCGGGCCGCCCCAGAAGTTATAGCCTACCATCGCGTCAATGGAGTGATGGTCACTCCATTTGTGTGTGTAGCCCAGTTCTGCATGCGCGCCTCGCATATCGTTGTTATTGCGTGACGTATTAAGGTTGTTTGTCCACTGTCCGGGCAGGTTTGACGAATATGCCGTGGAGCTGTGTCCCCACCGGTGGCCGAACATACCGAACGCATTGGTGTAAATGTCATCTTTGTCTGTCAGATGGTATGTGGCGCCCAGGCGTATGAATAAATTATTACCGTGGTTTTTGCTCTCTCCGTCAGAGTTAAGGAACATGCCGTTGTCATAAGAGCGGCGAGATTCCGATCCTCCAGCATTATGGCGCATGCGGAATCCTACTGATGCGTAAGTGTCCCATTTCGCCGTATTATAATTGATATTGAAGCTGGCATTGCCGCCGCCGCGCGAATCTGCTCCTACTTCCGCGCTTCCGAAATAACCTCCGCGCCGGTCTTTTTTAAGTACTATATTGATGATACCGGCTGTGCCCTCGGGGCTGTATTTGGCTGAAGGATTAGTGATGACTTCTATCTTCTCAATTGTCTCGCTTGGGATCTGTTCGAGAATTTGGGCGCGGTTGTCGGCGGTCAGGCCGCTTTCTTTGCCATTGATCCATACTGTGACTGACGAGTTTCCCCTAAGGCTTACCTCGCCGTCCTGGTCTACTTCGACCGAGGGTATGGATTCCAGCAGTTCGCTGGCTGACGCACCTGCCGAAGCGATATCGTTACCTACTGTGAAAACCTTGCGGTCAAGTTCGAATTTCATGGACGAGGCCTGTCCGGTCACTACTACTTCGTTAAGCATTTTCGCGTCATCGGCCAGTCTGATTATTCCGATATCGGCTATACCCCCCTTGATATTTACCGGTCTTTCTTGTGACACACTGCCGATATTGGTGATGCGTACCAGGTAATTACCGTCAGGAATATTGTTTAATGTAAAAGAACCATCTGCATCAGAACTTGTCCCTATAGGCAGGTTTTGGCCTGTCTTTGAGTCAACCAATTGTATGCTGGCAAAATCTATGGGTTCTCCCGAAGTCTTGTTGATTATGCTGCCTTTCACACTGCCTTTGGCGAAACATCCGAAAGCAAGAGACATAGCGGCTACAGCGCATATTGCTTTTTTCATCTATAATAAATGGGTCAAATAATCCCGGCTTATCCGGAACGCTATTAATAATTGGGGTAAAACTTGTCGTTTGAATAATTACGGGTGCCAACTTTAAGCATATAAGCTGCCAAACACCGACTTTTAGACTTTATAACGGGCGTTTGGTTTAACTGTCCCGGTAAAAAATTTTTTCAGATAAGTCAGGTTAAATTATTTTTGGCTAATTTTGCAGATAATAAACAATATGGATTATGAGCAGGCAAGATACCGTAAATAAGTATATAGACCAATTTCTCAAAGGGCGCGGCCCGGAATCATGCGAACGTTTTCGTTCAAAAAGTCTGGATAAGCAGTATAGCTCCATCATGCAGTGGCGTCGCAAGTTGCGTCGTGAGGAGAGTACTCCGAAGAGCACGCGTGAGATAATCGACGCTTTGCGCAGGGTAAATGCCCTGGTCGGCAATGCTCCTGAGATGGGGGAAGAGGATTACAATGCTATTATGGCAGAGGTTGACACGCTGCTGGCCACCGTGGATGATACAGTGCGCCGTCATCGTGAGCAGAAGATTCGCCAGCTTGAAGAGCAAAGCCGCCTTATCGCAGGCGAACTGGAGAAATTGAGGGGTGGAAATTAAGCTGTTGCCGTATATATTTCCATGCAGACCATTAAGGCTCTGCGTTGGAAATATCTAATAGTAATAAATGACATATTGTCATGATTGGCCGAGTAACTGTTCAAGCTCGGCCAATACTTTTTGTGCCGTGCGCATTTCTGTTTTCAGATGTCGCTGTTTGTACAGGCCTATGCACCAGACAGGTATGCTTAAAGGGAATAAGACGAATGCAAGAATGCTTTGCCAGCGTCTGGTTGTGGGACGGTATATCCACATACGGCTGATTACAGGCAGATCCAGCAATTTGTTGACAACGGCTTTGTTGCGGCTGTCTGAAAGGTAGTCGGCCAGATTGTCAAGCCCTGTGCCGATATTGCCTATTACGTGCTCGGGATAACCTTTGGTCCAATATCTGGTATAGAATTGTGTACGGCGGAGCCGGTCTAGAAATGATGACGTCTCTTCCTGTAACAAATGGATGCGTTTCAGGGCTTCTGTCTCAGATATGTCGTTTATTATGACTTCTTTAAATTCTACAGATCTGGTTTGGCGTACTCCGAGCAGTTTTGACAGCAGGTTGCGGTAGGCATCGGGATTGAAGACGGCAGAGTCATTCATTGCTTTGTATGTGACATATATGCCTAGCGGAGCCAGTACAAATGTGGATATCCACATACCGTGCCACACTACCCAGTGGCCGTCACGTGCCATTTTATAACCGGTATTGTCGATAATGTAATATACGATAAACAGGAACACCGATATTACCAGCGGAGTACCGAGACCTCCTTTTCTGATAATAGCGCCTAGCGGAGCTCCGATAAAGAAAAATATGAGGCATGCCACCGATAGAGTGAACTTCTTCATAAGCTCTATGCCGTGGCGCCGTATGCTCTTAAGGTCATCTTCCATTGTTTCGGCCTTGAACATGCAGTCTGCCTGTTCGGCTTCGGCCTTACGCAAGGCCTGGTCGTAAATCATGGCTTGTTTTGCAGGCTGTACAGTTGACATGAGGGTGTCTATGTCAAGAGGCTGCCCGGGCATTTTTACAGGCTTGTAAGGCATTGGTTCGCGAGTTTCGGGGTTGACCGAGGCGCTTACCCCTCCGTAATCACGCAGACGCAGGTAGCGAGAGTAGACATTTCCGGCAGAATCGACACGGTTTTGCACGGAATCGATCGTGTGTTGCAACTGCTCTATGTTTTTTCCTACATATTGCTTGCGCATGCCTTCTTCGTCCAGGCGGTTGAAGTTGGCATCAAAAGGTATGAGTATCTCTTTCTCGTCAAACAGTTCGCGCCTGAACGGCACATTCTGCCGGGCCGTATTCTGGTCTGAAAGATTGTCAAATTGTTCGCCTCTCCACATGTGCAGGTAGAGGTAGCGCATCCCTTTTGTAAACGCGAGACGGGCCGAATCGGCACGCAGTATAGTGCTTTTGTCGTAGCCGTTACGCACATCGTATATCATCATGTGCTTTAATGTGCCGGCTTTTTTGTCTTTTTCTTTTACATAAAGGTTAAAACCGGGTATTTGGTCGTAAAATACACCTTCAGGTATTTCCAGTTCGGGACTTTTTTGTTTCATCGAAAACAGCAGGGTCCACATCTTGACCTGGGCTTTGGGAAGCACATTGTTCTGGAAAAAGAAAGCGCCGACCGATATTCCGCTTATCAGAACTATAAGCGGAGCCATGGTGCGTAACAGGCTTACACCTGCGGCTTTCATGGCAGTAAGTTCAAATTTTTCGCCCAGATTACCAAACGTCATAAGTGACGCTAGGAGTATGGCCAGCGGCAGAGCCGTAGGCACCAGGCTTACGGCGGCATAGAAGAACAATTCGCCGAGTATATGCATTTCCAGCCCTTTGCCCACGAGGTCATCGATATATCTCCACAGGAATTGCATCAGCACGATGAAGAGCACGATGAAGAATGTCATCGCAAACAGTGGTAGGAAACTTTTTAAAACAAAGATATGTAGCCGTTTAACTATTTTCATTGTGGCTCTCGCATGAGCGTTTCAACCGGATTTTTAGCCCTCAAAGTTACAAATTATTTGCCGTTCAGGCAATATTTTATTAATTTTGTGCTTTGAGAATAACCAACGTGCCGTGACCGCCGGCCGCGGCACAGAATAATAATACCATAGACAGTTATGACACTCTTTGAACGTCTGGCACAGAAGGCCGCTGAACATCCCCAGCGCCTCGTGCTCCCCGAGGGCACAGAGCCTCGCACACTCCAGGCTGCTGACCGCATTATCGCCGATGGACTGGCACAAGTAATCCTTATCGGCAAAAAGGAGGAAATCATGGCCAAGGCGGCCGAACTTTCCCTTAAGAACATCGACAAAGCACGCACTGTAGATCCCGATGACCGCGAGTTGACCGAGCCTTACGCGCAGCTTTTCTTCGAGCTTCGCAAAAAGAAAGGCGTTAGCCTCGAGGATGCCCGTTACACAGTGAAGAACCCCCTCTATCTGGGCTGTCTTATGATCAAAAACGGCGATGCCGACTGCCAGGTGGCAGGAGCTCTGTCTACAACCGGCAATGTGCTTCGCGCAGCTTTCCAGGTGCTTAAGACCAAACCTGGCATCAGCGTTGTCAGCGGCGCGTTTATCATGCTTCTGCCGGAACATCTGCCTTATGGCACTGACAATATGCTGATCTTTGCAGACTGTGCCGTGGTTCCTGATCCCACTGCCGAGGAACTTGCGCAGATAGCTGTGTCTACAGCGGCCACGGCCCGTAATATAGCCGGTATAGACCCTGTGGTGGCCATGCTGAGCTTCTCGACCAAGGGCAGTGCCAACCACGAACGTGTGGACAAGGTGATACGTGCCACAGAATTAGTTCATGAGATCGATCCTTCTATAAAGATCGATGGAGAAATGCAGAGCGATGCAGCTATTGTTCCGTCTGTGGGCGAGGCAAAGGCTCCCGGCAGCCCTGTGGCTGGCCATGCCAACACACTCGTGTTCCCCTCTCTCGAAGTAGGTAATATCGCTTACAAACTGGTACAGCGTCTGGCAGGCGCAGGTGCCGTAGGCCCAATACTCCAGGGTCTGGCCGCTCCTGTCAACGACCTGAGCCGCGGATGTCTCGTAGATGATATCTATAAGACTATCATTGTGACCTGTAACCAGGCCATAGGTGAAAAGGGACTTTAAGCAACATTTTAGTTAAATAGACAAGACACAATGAAAATACTCGTGTTAAATTGCGGCAGTTCGTCCGTAAAATACAAACTGATAGATTCAGAAAGCTCCCAGGTGCTTGCCGAGGGCGGTGTGGAAAAAATCGGTCTGCCCGATTCTTTCTTGAAGTTCAAGCGTCCCGACGGCACTAAGGAAACAATCGTCACACCTATGCCGGAGCACAAATCGGCAGTAGGCAACATCCTCAAGATACTCACTGATCCCAAGGAAGGCGTTATCTCTTCTTATGCTGAAATCGGCGCCGTAGGCCACCGTGTGGTACACGGCATGGAGAAGTTCAATAAGAGCGTACTGATCACCCCCGAGGTAATAGAAAAGATCAAAGAATGCTATACCGTGGCTCCGCTGCACAACCCTGCTAACATGACAGGCATCGAGGCTGTGACAGAACTGCTGCCCGATGTACCCCAGGTGGGTGTGTTTGACACCGCGTTCCACCAGACTATGCCGGCCAAGGCATTTATGTATGCTCTGCCCTATGAGACTTATACAAAATATGGTGTGCGCCGCTATGGTTTCCATGGCACATCCCACCGTTATGTAAGCCGCCGTGCCTGCGAATTCCTCGGCCTGCCTTACGAAGAACAGAAGATTATCACCTGCCATATCGGTAACGGTGCTTCAATCACTGCTGTCCAGAATGGGGAAAGCATCGATACATCAATGGGTCTGACACCTACAGAGGGCTTGATGATGGGCACCCGTGTGGGCGATGTTGATCCGGGTGCGCTGGTATATCTGGCCAAATGCATGAATCTGGACGCCGATGGTCTGTTGAAGCTGGTGAATAAGGATAGCGGCGTGGCCGGCGTTACCGAGTTGAGCTCCGATATGCGTGACGTGGAAGATGCGATAGCCGAAGGCAACGAGCGCGCCAAACTCGCACTTGATATGTATGAGTACCGCATTTTGAAATACATAGGCGCTTATACTGCTGTCCTTGGCGGTGTGGATGTCATTGTATTCACAGGAGGTGTAGGCGAGAACCAGACAATCACTCGCGAACGAGTATGCAAACAGCTGGCTTACCTCGGCATAGACTTCGATGTAGAGGCTAATAACTGTCGTGGCAAGGAGGTGCTGCTCACACGTCCGGATTCAAAGGTTAAAGTAGTGGTTATTCCCACAGACGAGGAACTTATGATTGCCCGTGACACAGCTGCGATAGCTTCAGGTAAATAAGCTTGCGTATATTTACAATAAAAAACAATGGCCGGAACCAATTAATCGGTTCCGGCCATTGCTGTTTTTATTCATATTGTATAATTATAGTCTTCTGCCGAGGTAATATGTATGCCGTTTATCTTCGGCATATCCGTGCTTTTTGCATTTAAAGGTATGAGGATTCGCTCCCTTGATCTGTCGGCCGTGAAAGTATACATGCCATGCGTCTTTTGCATAGCCGTCACGTAGTGTTTTGAAACTGCCTACCGAGGCATCTTTTATAATTTTTCCTTCAAAATATACATCCCATGCATCTTTCGCATAACCGTCACGTAGTATTTTAAAACTGCTGGCTGATGCTCCCTTGATAATTCTTCCGTTGAATTTTACGACATTCTTACCTATGGCATAGTGCGGATGGCGATGTTTGTGTGTTTGTTCCTGTTTTTTGTGGTGCCCGTGTCGGTGTGGCCCGGCTATGCACGGAGTGGTTGCAAACAATAAGCTGCATAGTAATATTGCAAATAGTTTTTTCATATAGATAATTGTTTTAGAACTTTATTTCTTAGACAGAACAATCGGCTTAAAGTTAAATCTCTTATGCTTTGATATGTTTAAAAAACTCGTGGCAGAGAATCCGGATTCTCTGCCACGGTTATTTATAATGTCAGCGAGCCATTTATTTTTTTACAGGTTCATCGGCAAATCTGCCTGGGAATGTCCAGTGTTGGCGCGGACGTATATATGCGTATACGGTCATAGCTATTCCCGCTGCGATGAATGGAATTGAGAGCTGCTGCCCCATATTGAGCGACATCTCAGCTTCCCATAATTCCTGAGGATTTTTAAGATATTCTATAAAGAAGCGTGTGCCGAATGTCCAGATAAAGAAAATTCCGGTCATTAACCAGGGGCGTTCTTCAGCGTTGCGGCGCCAATACATCCACATCAATAGTCCGAACAGGGCGAAATAGCATAATGCCTCATAAATCTGGGTGGGATGGGCCGGCAATGTCTGACCGTCCCGTACGAATATAAATCCCCAGGGCATATCGGTAGGTACGCCGTATATCTCGCTGTTGAACAGGTTGCCCAGGCGGATAAGTCCTGCGGTGAGGGCTACGGGTGCCACTATTTTGTCAATGGTCCATGACGGATTTTTTTTAGCCACGCACCAGGAGAACATACAGAGACCGATGAAATTTGCTATGGCACCACCGTGGCTGGCCAGTCCTCCCTCCCATATTTTGAATATTTCGGAGGTGTGGGTACTGTAATATTCCCAGTCATAGAAAAATACATGGCCGAGCCTTGCGCCCACAACAGTGCAAATGACCAGATACATCAGCAGCGTGCCAAGCCATTTTTCCGGCGCGCCTTCGTGCCGGAACATACGTGCCACTATCATATATCCTGCAAGGAATCCTATGGCGAACATTAATCCGTACCAGCGTATGGCCAGCGGTCCGAGATTTAACAATATCGGATCGACATTCCATGATATAAACAGAGGTGTCATAAATGTAAAGGTTATATTTGGACGCAAATTTAGCAAAAAAAAATGGTTTAATGTTATTCTATATGTTAGACATTGGCATAAAGTGTTGCTGAGGCTGTGATGGTCTTACTGTTTCAAAGAGATCTACGGAATGGTGTTTTTGTCAAATTAGGATATCTGTTTGGTTTTTAGCGCGAAATTTTATAATTTTACGCTGAACAATTCGTGCGACAGAATGGATACACTGGTTTCAATTATTATTCCTGTATATAACAAGAGGCATTACCTGCGTAAGTGTCTCGACTCCGTGCTGACACAGACCCTGAGGGACATAGAGGTCATAATAATGGATGACGAGAGCTGTGACGACAGTTTTGAGATTGCCGAGAAGTATGCGGCACTAGATTCGAGATGCCGAGTGTTTCGCAATGTCAAGAATCTGGGACTGTATAAGACACGCTATGAGGGTATCACCCAGTGTGCCGGCCGCTATATAGCTTTTGTCGATGCTGACGACTGGCTTAATCCAGATGTTTTGAGACAGATGTATGTGTCTCTCGAAACGCTGGACACCGATATGGTGCAGGCGCGTATGTGCCGCCGTATGAAAGGGATTTCTGTGCGTTATAAGGAGTGTTTTGACAAAAACTTGGCAGGCCGCAAGATAGATGGCGATGATTTTCGTTCGCTTGCGTCATATATAGGTATGGACAGTTTTATACAGGCACCTTGCTGGGCAAAATTATATAAGGCCGATATTCTCCGGCAGATTGATCCGATAGAGTTTTCGCAGTTCTGGGGCGAAGACCAGATTTTCAATATACAGTATCTGCGAGAGATACGTTCTATGGCATTTGTTGACTATGTGGGGTATAATTACCGTTGGGGCGGGGCTACTACGGCCACATATAAGTTTTCGGCTATCAAGGACTATAAACATGTCTACCTGGTAAAGCGAATGCTGGGGCAGAACCAGCAATATATCGAGGAAGAACTAGTGATGCTTCTGCATTATTATGTGCGCTCGCTGATGACTGAACTTGGCTTTACGCGCCAGGCCGTAGAGATGACTTTGGAAGAGGAATTGCGCGATCCGGTATGGCAGCGCCTTATTCCTGGTGTGTCGGCGGCAGATCTGGTGGAGCACGAGGTGCAGCATGTGCAACGCAATCCTTTGAAATATATGCTTAAGAGACTGCTTAACTGAGTATGGATAAAAAATGAATGGGTCTATTTTGCCAAGTCACGGCGAATGAGTAAATTTGCACCAGATATACAGATATAAGAGTATTCCACTCTGAGTAACTAATTGATACCTGTCACATTTTGGTAATGGAAAATAAAATAAAACTTGACTCCATAGAGGAGGCAATAGCCGATTTCAAGGCCGGCAAGATGCTTATAGTCGTTGATGACGAAGACCGTGAGAACGAGGGTGATATCATAGTCGCAGCAGAGAAGATCACTCCCGAACAGGTCAATTTCATGCTAAAGAACGCGCGCGGTGTTCTGTGTGTGCCTCTGACCATGAGCCGTGCCGCCGAGCTGCAGCTGCCTCGCCAGGTGCAGGATAATACTTCGATGCTTGGGACACCGTTTACAGTCACTGTGGACAAACTGGAGGGTTGTTCCACCGGTGTGTCCATACAGGACCGTTGTGCCACTATCAGGGCATTGGCTGATCCGGAGTCACGGCCGGAGGATTTCGGGCGTCCGGGCCATATTAACCCGTTGTATGCGCAGGATAAAGGCGTATTGGTGCGTGCCGGCCATACCGAGGCATCTGTCGATCTGGCTCGTCTTGCCGGTCTGCAGCCCTGCGCCGCGCTTATGGAAATAATGAGTGATGACGGTTCTATGGCGCGTCTGCCCGAACTGAGGCAGAGGGCTGACGAATGGGGTATGAAGCTTGTCTCTATAGCCGATCTCATAGCTTATCGCACAGAGCGTGAAAGCCTTGTGGAAAGAGGCGAGGAGGTTGATCTGCCGACTGCGTACGGACATTTCCGTCTCATCCCTTTCCGCCAGAAGTCTAACGGACTGGAGCATGTGGCCCTTATAAAGGGTGATATATCTACGCCGGAGCCTGTGCTGGTGCGTGTGCACTCCTCATGCGCCACGGGTGATATTTTTGCCTCGCAGCGTTGCGAGTGTGGCGACCAGCTGCACAGAGCCATGAAGCTCATAGAGGAGGAAGGACGCGGAGCTGTCATTTATCTGAACCAGGAGGGCCGCGGCATAGGGCTGATGGATAAGATAAAGGCATATAAGCTGCAGGAAGAGGGTATGGACACAGTAGATGCCAACCTGCATCTGGGACATAAGGCAGATGAACGCGATTACGGAGTGGGTGCCAATATATTGCGATCGCTGGGTATACGCGACATGCGTCTGATGAGTAACAATCCGATGAAACGTATAGGTCTGGAGGGTTACGGACTGCGCATAGTGGAGCGTGTGCCTATAGAGATAGAGCCTAACGAGTACAATCGCTTTTATATGCATACAAAGAAAGCCCGTATGGGACATGTGCTCGACAATGTAGACTAATTCGCTTTTTTAGATATTAACCGAGAATCTAACCTTTTATGAAAAAATTAGCATTATCGCTGGCTGTGATTACCACAGTGTCCGGTCTGGCTAAGAAGCCTCTGGACCATGATAGTTTTGACAGCTGGAATAACGTGCAGATCAGTTCGCTCAGCAATGACGGTGTGTGGGCTGCTTATGCTGTAAACCCACAGGAGGGTGACGGCACTCTTTATTTCCGTAATACGAAATCGGGCAGCCAGACATTGATACCGCGCGGCTACAAGCCTCAGTTTTCGGCTGATTCACGTTGGGCGGTGGCTCTTATAAAGCCTTGCTATGCGGATACGCGCAAGGCAAAGACAGACAAGAAGAAAGATTTTGACATGCCGCAAGATTCGATAGCTATCGTTGACCTGCGTACAGGCAAGGTTCAGAAATATGCCGATGTCCTGTCTTACAAACTTGGTAAGGATGGCGGCGAGTGGCTGGCCTGGACTTCTTGTGACACTACGCTGGTATCGCCTAAAGCGCTTAAGGATAAAAAGGCTGGCAAGCCGTTGATTATACAGCGCCTTGCCACGGGAGACCGTAAGGTGGTGAAGTGGGTGAAGGATTATACCGTGTCGCGCGAGGGTAACAGACTGGCGGCATGGACCATGCCTCATAAGAGCGACTCACTGGCTGTAAGCCGGATGTTGCTGCTAAATCTGCCTGATACGGCAGAGGTTGAATTGCTGTCGGACCAGAAATTCTTTGGCACGCCGGCATTCAGCTATGCCGGTGACAAAATGACGTTTACCGCTTCTATGGACAGCACAGAGACAGGTACACGCCGTTGTGACCTGTATGTCGCATCGCTTGATACAAAAGCTCCGAAAGCTGAAAAGCAATATGTGATTCCTACAATCAATGCAAATGCGCATCCCACGATTGTTCCTCCGCGCATCACCGATGAGAGCAAACGTGACTCGATATATGATTCGGCCCGCCGCCATCTTGCTGCGCTCATGGGAGATTCTATATTTATCAACCAGTATACCAAACCGTTTTTCTCTCATGACGGAAAGCGTCTTATAGCCGGTGTAGCACGCTATGTGGCTCCTGACGATACGACTATAGTCGATTTCGAGCAACCGCAGCTGGATATTTGGCGTTGGGACGCTCCGCTGACACCTCCCCAGGAGAAATCAGCTTTGGACAAAGAGAAAAAAGCTACATTGCCGTTGGTCATTGATCTTGACACGAAAAAAGAGGTGCTTGTTTCAACATCCAATTTGCAGAGTGTCATGGATTCTGACCGTTGGGACGGGGAATGGGTGCTGGTTCGAGATCCCGAACCATATATCGTATCGCAGCAGTGGAATTATACGGCACCAGAAGATTTGTACATAGTCAGTCTGAAGACTAACGAACGCAGGAAAGTGGCTACTGCCCCGGTTGAAACCTCGTCGATCAGTCCTGCCGGGAAATATGTGTATTGGTACCAGGACCGCCAGTATTATGTGTATGATATAGCAACAAAACAGACTGTATGTGTAAGCGAGGCTATCGAAGTGCCGTTATGGGACGAAGACCAGGATATTCCTATGCCGCGTAATCCTTATGGCGTTATGGGCTGGACTGAGAATGACGGCGCGCTACTTGTATATGACCGTCATGATATTTGGAGTCTTGATCCTACAGGGAAGAATGCTCCGGTAAACCTGACCAAGGGTGAAGGTCGCAAACGTAACTACCGCTATAAATACATACAGACCGATCCTGAATGGCGTTTCTTTGCCAAGGGTGACGATGTCTTACTTGATTTGTTTGACTATACAACTAAGGAGAACGGACTAGCTACACTGAAAATCGGTGCCCCTGCAGTTCCTGCTACCAAGGTGCTTGACAAGTATAAGTTTACCCAGGTTCGTAAAGCGGCAAAAGCTCCCGTGTATGCTTTTAACAAAAGCAATTTCAATACTTCTCCCAATGTGTGGATTGCGACGGGTGGCAATTTTGCCGGCGCGAAACGTGTGACTGACGCCAATCCTCAGATGAAAGATTACAGCTGGGGTGATGCGCAGCTCGTCAAATGGTATGCTTATGACGGCAAATTGACAGAAGGTGTGCTTTATACGCCTGAAGATCTTGATCCGAACAAGAAATATCCTATGCTTGTAGTGTTCTATGAGACAAACAGCGAGGAACTGTATCGCCATTATGTCATGGAGCCGTCGTGGAGCTGGGTTAATTATCCTTTCTACGTAAGTCGCGGATATGTCGTATTCGTACCGGATGTTCATTATACCCCCGGCATACCGGGAGAGGGCGCTTACAACAGTATTTGCAGCGGTGTAGAATATCTCTGTGATAAATATGATTTTATAGACAAAGACAGAATCGGTATTGACGGCCAGAGTTGGGGCGGCTACCAGACAGCATATCTTGTCACACGTACAAACATGTTTGCCTGTGCAGGCTCAGGAGCGCCTGTCAGCAACATGACATCGGCATTCGGCGGCATACGCTGGGGAACAGGTGATTCTCGTCAGGCACAGTATGAGTGCGGTCAGAGCCGTATCGGCCGTAATTTGTGGGAGGCGCCGGAATTATATGTTGCAAATTCCCCCTTGTTTAAGGCCGACAGGGTAAATACTCCGTTGCTGATTATGCATAATGACGAGGACGGCGCTGTGCCCTGGTACCAGGGTATAGAGTATTTTATGGCTCTCCGCCGTCTTGGCAAACCTGTATGGATGTTGCAGTATAATGGCGAGGCACATAATATACGCGCGCGTAAGAATCGTAAGGATATTACACACCGCTTACAGGAATTCTTTGACCATTATCTTAAGGGTGACCCCATGCCGTATTGGATGAAAGAGGGAATCCCCATGACTCGCAAGGGTCAGGAATTACGTTACGGGCCTAAACCTGAATAATAAGTCGGCAATATTATGGTAGCGTGGGTAGACTTAAGTTCTACCCACGTTATTTTTTGCCGTAGTTTTTCAAGATATGGTGTTCTCAGAAAGGATTTTTTTAATCCGCTGATACTGTGATTCGCTTCCATACTGTCCGATTTGCGGTGCAGGCTTTTTTGTAATGACATAGTCTTAGTGATTGGTGTCAAAAAGAAACGGATACAGGATATAGTAGTTCTTGATTCAATTGGTTTATACAGTGTTAGCTATTGTTATCGTGGTATTGTCTAGTACTGGCTTTATGGCATTGGTGTAAATGTATGATTATCAGCTAATAAAGCCTCTATTCTGTTTTATATTATATCATATTGTAAGAATATTTACATCCGTAAATCCAAATTAGTGAAAAATTCTAGTCAAAATGATAGGATATTTGAATCCCATTTGCTAACTTTGCATCCGTAAAGAACCTGTCTATTCACCATACTAAAGATTGTGTCTACCATGGCGACTACCAAAATCCCCAGAATATTGCTTATCTATACCGGTGGCACTATCGGTATGATAGAGAATGCTGTAAACCATGCTCTTGAACCGTTTGACTTCGATCATCTTATAGATAACGTCCCTAAGATTAAAATGTTAGGCTATGAGATAGAGCATGTGCAGTTTGCGACTCCGATAGATTCGTCATCGATGAATCCGAAGCATTGGGGGGAAATTGCAGAGGTAATTGAGCGTCATTATGACAGTGTGGACGGCTTTGTCGTGCTTCATGGCACTGATACGATGGCCTATACCGCGTCAGCCCTGAGTTTCATGCTTGAAAATCTGCGCAAGCCTGTGATCATAACCGGCTCGCAGCTGCCGATAGGGGAGGTGAGGACAGATGGTGAAGAAAATCTGATTACGGCCCTGCAGATAGCTGCCGCAACAGATGCCGGCGGACGTCCTATGGTGCGCGAGGTAGCTATATTGTTTGAGCATCATCTGTGGCGCGGCAACCGCTGTATAAAACGTAGTGCCGATAATTTTGATGCATTTAAAAGTAATAATTATCCAGAACTTGCAAGCATAGGCTTGGGTATACATTTTAATCGTGCATCGTTGTGGCGTAATGATTCTCGCAATATGCCTCTCAAAGTGCAGTACGAGATGGATGACAATCTTGTTATGCTTGACCTTTTTCCCGGCATAAGCCGTAAGGTGGTGGAGCATGTTCTTAACGCTCCGGGCTTGAAAGGTGTGGTAATGAAATCTTTTGGAGCCGGTAACGCGCCTGCAGACGAATGGTTTCTGGACGCTGTGAGGCAGACGGTGGAGAGAGGCATAGTGGTTGTGAATATCACGCAGTGTCCCAACGGATGTGTTCATCCACAGTTATACGCGGCCGGTCTTAATCTTGCCAAAGTCGGTGTTGTTAGCGGTCGGGATATGACGAGCGAGGCCGCTATAACCAAGCTGATGTATTTGTTTGGGCGCGGTCTTTCGCCAGACAAGGTAAAAGAATACTTGAACATGCCGCTTAGAGGCGAGATGTCAGCCGTATGACGGATTTAGAAAGATATTTTGGTAAATAATGTGTAAGGTCAGGGCGTATGAACCTGGCCTTTATTTTATATTGCCGCGCCTGTTTTACACAGTATCTTGACATAATTCGTATGTGGTGTAATACCTGCATTTAGAGTGATGAAAGATACCATCGGTACAGACGTTCCACACCCTCATCGATTTCTACTTTGTGTTGCCAGCCGAGGCTGTGTAACTTGCTGACATCACATAATTTGCGCATCGTGCCGTCTGGTTTTGTGTTATCCCACAGGATATCTCCCTGGTAACCTGAGATTTGCTTTATCAGCATAGCCAGTTGCTTGATGGATAATTCTTTGCCGGTGCCTATGTTTATGTGGCAGTTCCTTGTTTCCGGGCCGGGACCTCGTACATCGTCAAAATCCACATGTTCCATAATGTGTACAGAAGCGTCAGCCATGTCCTCGCTCCAGAGAAATTCTCTAAGGGGGGCGCCTGTACCCCACAGACACAATGTATTGTTTCCGATGCCGTATTTGTTTAAGACAGCGTCGATGTCGCTGTCGGATGCCGTGCCGTCCACACCTTCCACCGGGCGTCGTGCCAGATCTTTCCTAAGAGCCTCTCTGTCACCGTCCATCACCAGACGGGCCAGATGCATCTTCCTCATCATTGCCGGTAACACATGGCTTGTCTCAAGGTTAAAATTATCATTGGGACCGTAGAGGTTTGTAGGCATTACCGCTATGTAATTGGTGCCGTATTGCAGATTAAAACTCTCGCACATTTTCAGACCGGCGATCTTTGCTATGGCATACGGTTCGTTAGTATATTCCAACGGTGATGTAAGCAGTGCGTTTTCGCTGATGGGTTGCGGTGCTTCGCGAGGATATATGCAGGTAGAGCCGAGAAATAGGAGTTTTTCCACTCCGTGTGCGAACGATTCTCCAATTATGTTTTGCTGTATGCCCAGATTTTTAAATATAAAATCGGCACGATAGCGGCTGTTGGCCATTATGCCGCCCACGTGGGCGGCTGCGAGAACGACATATTGCGGCTGTTCATGGTCGAAAAACCTGCGTACGGCATCAGCATCTAGCAGGTCCAATTCGCTGTGTGTGCGGCCGATAACATTAGTATAACCGCGTTTTTCCAGATTCTTCTTTATGGCCGAACCGACCAGGCCCCGGTGTCCGGCCACATATATTTTTGCATCTTTGTTCATCGCATTGAACTGTTTACCATTTTAATGTCGTTATCCACCATACGTTTTACCAATGTCTCAAAACTAGTTTTGCATGGATTCCAGCCTAACTGCCTGCGTGCTTTTTCTGGATTACCCAACAGTGTCTCAACCTCGGCCGGACGGAAGAAACGGGGATCGACCTCGATAAGTACACGCCCGTTGTCATCAATACCTTTTTCATTGAGCCCTTCTCCCTCCCAATGAAGTGGCAGACCGGCATGGCGGAAAGCCAGGTCGGCAAATTCTCTTACAGAATGCTGCTCGCCGGTAGCTATTACATAATCGTCTGGTTCAGGCTGCTGTAGTATGAGCCACATGCATTCCACATAGTCGGCGGCATACCCCCAGTCACGCAGTGCGTTTAGATTGCCCAGATATAACTTATCCTGTAAACCAGCTTTGATACGCGCTGCTGCCAGTGTGATTTTGCGAGTTACAAAATTCTCTCCGCGACGTTCGCTTTCATGGTTGAATAGAATACCGTTGCAGGCATACATGCCATAGCTGTCGCGATAATTGCGCGTTATCCAGTAGCCGTACACTTTTGCGCATGCATAGGGACTGCGCGGATTGAACGGCGTGGTCTCCGACTGGGGCACTTCTTTTACGGCGCCGAACAATTCGCTAGTGCTTGCCTGATATATTTTTGTGATTTTTTCGCGTCCAAGTATTTTGACTGCTTCAAGTAGGCGAAGTGTGCCTAGCGCATCGGTATCGGCAGTATATTCCGGAACTTCAAAACTTACCTTGACATGGCTTTGTGCGGCCAGGTTATATATCTCGGTGGGCTTGACTTCCTGTATGATGCGGATTAGTGAAGATGAATCTGTCATGTCGCCATAGTGCAGATGCAGCAATCGTTTGCTGTGCATGTCTCTCACCCATTCGTCAAGATACAGATGCTCTATACGTTCCGTGTTAAAAGAACTGGAACGACGCAGTATGCCGTGCACTTCATATCCTTTATCAAGCAGGAATTCGGCCAGATATGACCCGTCCTGACCGGTGATACCGGTTATTAAAGCTATATTTTTTGACATTATATTAATACTTTGCAATCAAACTAATTATTTCACTTAAATCATCTATCCATATCTCAGGCATGTGTCCCGGAGGGAAATCACCTGTTTGTTTATGGATATTTTTACCATGGTCTCGCAGCCCGAATGTTCGCCATCCCAGTCTGCGTGGCCAGTAAAAGTCTTTTGCCGGATTATCGCCTATATATATGAACTGGCTGGCATTCGGATACCGGCTGACTATTTTGCGCCATCCGTCTATAGATGTTTTCTCTGCTCCTAGTTCTTCAGAGATTAATATATCTGTTATACCGATATAGCGTTCAAGTCCGAGAGACTTTATTTTTGCTCTCTGCGTGCGTGAACGGCCATCGGTAATCACCGACATCCTTATTCCTTTTGCAGCAAGCGTGCTTAATAAGAGCACAGCGCTGTCACTCAGTGATATAGAGGGTTTATGGAAGCGGTATGTATCTACACAGCTTTTGATAAAAGATTCTGTGTCGGTTGGAGCGACTTCCTCGGACAGTGCATCGAACGCATTGCGACCTGAAAGCCAGGCCTGCTTCATAAGCTGGTACCATGTTTCGGCAGATGTGACAGGGCGGTATTGTATAGCCATATGGGATACCGCTCTGAAACCAGAAAGCACGAAGTCGGCTTCGGCATATAGTGTATCGTCCAGATCAAAGACCATAACCGGTCCCATATATCCCAGTTCAGCATCCATTACAATGCAAAATTACAAAAAATCCGAGATACAGCTCTGTCTCATGACTGTAAAACGAGGGTATGAGATAAAAAATTGTTTTGCGGAGTATGCCAGATCCGTTATTTACAAACTCAAAACCAGCTCAATGGGAATATCTTCCGGTTGGGGAGTTTTTAATCGGAAGCCTTCTCTGTTCCGGAGACGTGTTCCAGCACTTTAACAACTGGCGCATGGTTGCAGAATTGAAAAAGCTTGTCGGGGCCTAAAAACGAATATATGAAATAAGCTAAAAACGTTGTAAATGATGTTTCTTCCTTATGATTTGCAGATGGTATATTTATGCTAGTTTTGTTTTATACGGTTCTTAAATCTTAACCGATGCGACCAGTACCACCTTGTTGGATTCTCCCAGCGATTCATCAGAAATCATGCCCCACATAACGGCAATGTCGGCATTAGCCTCCGACAGCGTGGCGGAAATCGATGAAATTTGAGCCATATCGGGCTGTCTTATGCCATATCTGAACTCAATCAGTAGCTTGTTGATTTGGAGACTCTTGCAAGGCAGTCTGTCGAATGCCTCCTTGAACGCTTCGCTAAGGTTTGCATTGCTTCCGTATGTCACAAAAATTTCACCGTCAGACGATAGGACTTTGATAATATCTTCTTTGTCAAGATTAATTAAACCAGTTGACTCGACAATCCTGTCAAGTTCTTTGACATCGCCATGAACGGCATATCCGCCCCAAGTTGAAATTTCGGTGTTCATTGGATTATATTTTAGAGTTGAGTATTTCGATTGCTTTTGGGCATCGGCTTCACCAGGCTTACATATTGTATTGCAAAATTAAGACTGCGATGTCTCATTCTGCAATACAATAATGATGAATTCAGAGATCATTATATGATAAAGCTCTTTACTACCAGCATTGGCTTCTTGTCTGTCCTGTCATTAGTTGCCGATTGCACCTTGCGAACTTATCGTTGTGTTTTATTTCACCTGACTGGATCAGTTATGTTTTTATCCTTTAGCGCAAGACTAAAGTTAGTCATCATGTCATTATAAAGCTCTTCGTCTGATGTGCAACGCGCCTGTAAATGGTATGAGTCTATAATCCAGACATTGTGGGAGGCGGAATAATAGATCCAGTTATTGAGTTTCTCGGCATCATTATATACATTTTCAACAACAAAATCCTTGATGAGACTGCTTCCACCACAGCAAATAATTATATTGGCCTCATGTAGTTTAATTTGTTCTACAATCAGGTCCTTATATGCCTCCAGAGATGATAACAATTGTTGATTTGAGATTGAAGGGCCTCCTGAGTGCTTTTTCACATTTATACGGGCAACGGCTGTTTGTTCCCAAACATTGTCAGCATAGTCAATGTTATTTACTGTACCATAGTCAACGAAACCGTCTTTAGACAATGATGCAATTCCAGCAGCTAATCTAAGCATATTATTCACAAAACGTCCTTTGAATGACAGTGAACCATCGGGATTATGCGTAAGTTCACAACAACGCATATCATAAGGGTTGTCAGGTTCGTTGGGGGCTTTTGATATGAACAGGATTCTACGTTTCGCGCTATTCCATAATGCGTCTTCGTTGCCAGGCTCACGTTCACAGTATATTTTACCGTCGCTCTCGTATTGGTGACGCTCACCTTTGTAATAAACACCATCAGGTGATATCTCACCCTCATTCCTTGTATGTGCTCTTTCTGCCCATTTATCAAGGATTAACTGATTGTCTTGAGATGAATACATTGGTTTAAAATTTTGTGGTACGGCTCTTTGGGCAAGCTTTATACCGGTTGTACAATAAAAGATTCTTTGCAAATATAGCTAATTAATGTTGGACTGACAAGTATTAGCCTCTTTCTATTAAGAATAAATTGAATATAAACTTATTTTTCAATTTCGATAGTAACATTTATTTATATCCGATTCTCACATGGTTTGAAATACGTTCTTTGCGGCAGGTTTCTATTATTGATGACAGATCGATAATATCTGTACCAGCCAAAATTGCGCTGACGGAATGTTTTCGAACGATGTTCTCTATCTCGCCACCAGAGAGGTCGAATTGCGAGGCAAGGGTTCTGGCATCCTTTTCCGACAAATCGTGCAACATAGTCTGCCATATTTTTGCTCTAGAATCGACTGTAGGTTTTTCAAATCGTATCTTGTAGAGGAATCGGCGCTCAAATGCCTTGTCTAAATTAGCGGTGAGATTGGTTGTGGCAATCATAATGCCTTCCAAAGTCTCCATTTCTTGCAGGATGATGTTCTGGATGTTGTTCTCCATCTTGTCAACAGAACGTGCGGCTCCCTCCATTCTCAGTCCGAGCACGGCATCAGCCTCGTTAAAAAGCAGTATAGGTGCGAGTTTGGAGTTCTTGCAAATGTTTTTATAGCGGTCAAAGATGGTTTTAATATTTTTTTCGCTTTCTCCGACCCAGCAGCTCTTGATTTTATCTACGTCAACGCGCATAATGTCACGGCCAGTCTGCCGCGCCAGCTGGTATACGGTCTCAGTCTTACCTGTGCCTGGTTCACCATAGAATATGCAGCAGAAGCCCGGACGCATGCCCACGCTTCGAAGCCGAGTTTGAACCTCGTTAAAACGACTTTCTGATAGAATTGATGACAGGATGCCTATTTGATCTTGTTCCGAAGAGTTATATATCAAAGTTTTTTCTGCAAGAGAGCCAGCTTTGATAAGTCCTTTATCAGATTTTCCGACACTGTTCAGACTAAGTTCGCATAACAACTCATTTTTAGCTTTGTCTGTAAGTTTAAATGCGTCGCTACGAGCCATCCCGTCTTCATTGACATTCTCGATCAGCTCTTGATCAAACAGTCCAGACTTACGGCTGCGTAATTCGCGTTTGCACCATCCGGGTATTTCGTTTTCATCGAAAATATTGTCAATATCGTGGAACCCTATGTTATCATCATTATTCTCCACGAAAAGATGAGCCATGAAGATAAACAGCAGTGTGTCTTCGGCACCTAGGTTACAATGGCGCAGAGCGATCGCAAAATCTGTGTCTTTGATTTCCTCTAGCATGTCCGTAGTCTGCTCTATTAGAGTGGCGTGGGTCTGTTCGTTGTCGGATTTCTCATTCATGAGCAGGTCAAAGCGGTCGAAGAAAGTCTGTGTGTCCGGAACAGCCTCTTTTTCGTAAACATAGGGCTGATTTTTACGCAATGCTTTCAACACCGCTACGGGAACACGATAGCTCAATGATTTGCGGCTTCTTGACACTCGTAGATAACATTTGGCCTCAAGCGCGTCAATATCGTCGGAAAGACGCAGAATCTTGGTTGTGCGGCATCCGGTATAACTAGCTATTTCAGACATCATAATGTGGCTATCCTCACTCCTGTCGACAAAGATTGAAAGCAAAACCACCTGTATCTCGGACAGTTGAAGCTTACTCGCGGCATATTTAATGTGTGGAGCAGCCTTAGCGAAAAAATCTTTGTCGAGATTAGAATCTTCGGCAAGTTCAACGATATATTCAAACGCCTCCAGAATGCTTTCGGACTTGGCATTTTCTGCATAGTTTTTATGTTTTGTTTTGTCTGCTTTGTGAATGTCTAAACCTCTCATCTGTATCAATTACCTTTTAGATTATGATGCAAAATTATCAATGCCATGTATCATTTATCGATACAGGTTATGTGTTTTATAGTGGGCCGCCAATTTTTTTTACCGGGTTGCCTCTCATTAGAGCATCATGGTTGCTCCATTGCCGAGATCGCGAGGCTGCGATGGCAGCATCGTTTTGCTGTTGCAGCTTCAGGAGAAGCCGCTCGCGTGCAAGGGTTTTGTTTTGTGACTGGGATCGCTCGTCGGAACATTTGACAGAGATACCTGTCGGTATATGGGTAGCCCTGACAGTTGTTTCAACCTTGTTGACATTTTGTCCCCCTTTGCCCCCTGAGCGGCAGGTTTCATAGCTTATATCAATGTTGCTTATTTGCGGCAACTCTATTTCATCGAAGAAATTAATGCCTACAAACCAATTACTCCTCTTATGGCCGGGTCTATACTTATTACTGGTAGAGCGCCACAATACTGTACCATGCCATTTGTTGATTATCTCCGGAATAATAGGCTCATCAGTAGCGAATATCATTGACATATAACATCCTTGCACTTGATTATGGGGTTCGCAGTCAACAAGTTGAAGCCTCGGAATTACTTTAAGTAATTCTTGTGCTACGAGAGTGACCACTCTTGCGCATTCTACCGGGCCACGCCCGGCCGTGATCTGTATATACTTTTTCATTATCCGTTGTCTTTAATATTGAGTCTGGGTTTTACAACAGTTATGACATCGACTGCAGGCTCTATCAGATTAAGAATTTCATCAGTCGGTTTATAGGCCATAGGAGACTCATCAAGATTTTCCTTGCATATTGAAGTCGAGTATATACCCGACATCACTTCCTCGAAATCTGAAAGTGCAATCTGTTTCTTGGCTTGTGTGCGGCTCATTATGCGTCCGGCGCCATGAGGCGCGGTGTTGAGCCACTGCCCATTGCCCTTTCCGAGACAGATTGCTATACCGTCGCGCATATTGAAAGGAATCACTACCTTGCGATTCTCCGAAGCGTCTATCGCTCCTTTGCGTAACATCGGCACCTCATCGGTCACAGATATATAATTATGTGTGGTAAATATCGATTCCGTACATTTAGCATTTGAGGTCTTTTTGAGAATGATAAATATGCGGTCACGTATAATATGATGATTATAAAGCGCATATGCCTGTGTGATTATCATATCGGAGAGGTAGCCGCGCAAAGCGTCACCACACAGATAACCAGTATACTCGGCTTTTCGGGGATTTTCGGCTATACAGCACCAGTAGTTGGCGACTTTCACTCCGAGATTGCGGGAACCACAATGAATTGTCAGCCATCCACCATCTGATTCTCCATATTCTATGAAGTGATTTCCGCCTCCGAGAGTACCGAGGCTTTTATAGAATATGCCCTCCTGGAGTTTGATTCGTCGGCAGAAGTCGCTGATGAAACGAGCGTCAATGCGTGGAATTTCATTTATAAGATCTGGAGCAGCCGACCGCGCTTTCTGATATTGCGCGTTGATGAAGCGGAATAATTCCTTTTCATTAAGCGAGTTCTTCGCACATATGCTGGTTCCGGTCGGAATCACTTCGCGAATGCGCTGATCAAGAAGCGCGAAGTCATCAGGGCTGACTGTGTCAGACAACTTATGCATTGATATCGTGCAACCTATGTCTACCCCCACATGGCCGGGATTTATATAAGCTCCTATGGGATATGCAGTGCCGATATTACATGAACTTCCGGCATGAACATCCGGCATCTGTACAATTGGCAATCCCTCCATAGCCGGATGGTCGCATAGTTCTGCCACCCATGCCCGGGCAGATTCCTCTATATTGTCGGTGAATATTTCAGCCGACGTAGTCTTTCCGTTTATTATCATACTTTTAATTTTGGGTGCAAAGTTTGGCATTGGTTGCGCAACTAATTTGCGCACCCACGAAAAAAATATTATATTCGCAAAAAAATATATCATGCCACTTAATCGAGCTACTCTGATCCGCATTTCGGTCATTGACCGTTGCCTGCAAAATCATTACAGGCGGTGGACAATCAATGACTTGATTGATGCCTGCACAGAAGCCCTTGCCGAATATGAGGGGCGGAGCAATCCTGTGAGCCGCCGTACTTTTCAAAATGATCTGGCACTGATGCGTAGTGACCGCCTCGGCTATAATGCGCCTATTGTAGTGCGTGACAATAAGTATTACGAATATGAAGACCCAGACTTCAGTATAACGCATCTGCCACTTAACAACGAGGGACTTGACGCGCTTAATTCCGCACTCGATATTCTTCGGCAGCTTCAATGTTTTCCACAGTTATCGTCTTCAATCGACATCATAAGCAAACTAAACGAGCAAATATCCCGTAACACAGGGACATCCGCTCCGGCTATGGATATGGAACATGTGCCAGGCTATCGTGGCGCTCAATTCATTGGTACAATTTATGACGCAGTCAGAAAACAGCAGACAATTGTTGTTGAATATCAATCGTTCAAGGCACGACAACCTGAAGCATTGGCAGTTTATCCCTATTTGCTTAAGGAATACCGCAACCGTTGGTTTCTGATCGGAGAGAAAGCAACAAACCATTCTCCGCAAGTTAATATCTTTGCGCTTGACCGCATACACTCGGTAACCATCGACTACAATCATCCTTTCAAGAAATGTGTTGATTTCGACCCCTGGCACTTTTTTGATGATACAATAGGTGTTACCAGGCAGATTGGCGACAAAGCTCGCCGTATAGTCATAAAGATAGATCGTCAGCAGGCGCCTTATGTTGAGTCAAAACCATTCCACAAATCACAGAAAGTGGAGCAGCGTTTCCGCGATGGCAGCATACAGCTGTCGCTGAAAGTAGTGATCAATAACGAACTGGAACGCCTCATCCTCGGTTACGGAGGCCACGCCGAAGTGATCGCCCCACCAGAATTCCGTCAGAGGATAGCTGCAAGCGTGCGCAAAGCGGCCTCACGCTATGCAGACCGGCACGATGAGTAGCATTCCGACAAACTCCATTCATCAGTAAATACAGTAAACACTATCCAAACATATCATAGTGACACGATCACCTATAATTTCTGAACAACTCTCACAAAGTATCCCCAAATAGCGGTCAGCAACCGTAATTAATTCTTTATTCTCTAAAACCATATTGTTGTATCATAAATTATGTTTATCTTTGTGAAATTATATAATATCGTTCCAAATTAATAGATAGTACTACAATTTTAGATTACACACCTAATAATATGAGTTATAAAATAAAAATACCCGTTTTCATAACTGTGCCTCTTGCTGAGCCAGTAAATAATTACGAAAGTATGATAAAACAACTTCAATCTAGGATTGATGGTTATGGAAATATTAATCTTGAAGACAAATGCGTTATTTCATATCGGAAGAAATCCTAGAAGAAGACTATTAAACATTTACATTATGATATTTATACTTTTTCCGGAGTCCAAGCAGTCATGCTAAGGATAGAAGAGTTCAAAACAGGTCTATTAGACTTATATGTAGAACATGACGAAGCCTTGAATCTTGATGCTAATGACAAGTTAGGAAGTAACTATAATTATGCACTATTTTATCCACTAATCAATTTCGATAGAACCGGTAAACCATCTAATAGATGGGCTATATTCATTTACGATGATCCAGGTAAAGATGATACAGATGTAATAAATACAATAAAATCCGTAGCTATTAAAATATTTGATTTAAAAATAAAACAAATACAACGAGAAGGAGCAAAAGAAAATATTCTTCGTCAAGGTATAATAGAACAAATTAAAATTACGTATGCAACCAAACAAAATATAAATAATGAGGATATTGAATTTAAGGACTATCTTGTTTCGCTGAAAGAACAAGATAACAGAGTAGAGGTATATGAAGGTTTACCCTCGAAGGACGCATTAACACTGATACACAATCGAAATACACGAGGATTCAATATTAAGAAAATATTTGTGAAACTTAATAATCACCAAAAATATAAATATGTATACGAATCTAATGAACAAAAAGATCTAATTCTAACAGCATTATTAGAAGATAATTGCTATGAAATATCCGTTGATGAAAATGATTTACTGCATTTATATGATCCTATTAATGTGCAATCATATTTATCTTCTGTCATAAATCAGTTTATAGCAAATGAATAGTATTTTTAAATGGTACTCAGAAAACTACGAAAAAATAGTAACACAAGAAATTACAATAATACTGTCAATACTAGGTGTGACTATAACAATCTTTACAGTATTGCACTCCTTTATTATAAATAAAGAGATTGCAGTAAAGAGTTTTGAAAAAAATATAAAGGAATCAAAAGTATGTCCATATGAATATTCAGAAATGAAATTTGGTAAAAAATATATTGCTAATTCCAAAAAATTGAATAATCATATTTTACGAATAATATTACTATCAGCTATTGTTTTTGTTATAATAGAATTTGATTATTTACTAGTTAAAAATTATTATCTAAGCTTTATTTGTAGCTTGCTCACCATCTTAATATGTCTCTACGTTCTATCAGTATTCTTTATATATATCAGAGTATACTACAATAAACGTTTAATGTACAAATAAGAAGTCGCAAAGCCAACAAGAGTATATGCGGATAAATGATATAAATATTCAAGCATTAATTCATGTAATTTATCGTAAGGATTTCTAGTAAAATAATTATATAAATTCTAATTATAAATGTCAACCATACAGGCAATCAAGGAATTATATTGTTTAATTTTCATCGGATAAGGCCGGCGGCATTGTGCTTGCACAGATGCTGCCGCCCTTATTCAATATCAGATGTCTACCTGATAGTAGAGACATGGAATACCTGTCGTAGCGTTATAGATTGATCTTATACAAAACGTGTACACACAATGGCGAAGAGGCATCCAAACTAGGGTGCGAAAACTCTCCGACCTTTATCATGCCTATTTTCTGCATAACCCTTTCTGATGGTTTATTGGGCAGTGCCGTGAAAGAATACAGGCAACCCATACCGATATTCTTGGCTAACGACAACACACCTTTTGCCGCTTCTGTGGCATACCCTTTATTATGATGTTCTGCGGCAAGGCGCCAGCCGATTTCCACTCCGGGAGTAAAATGGGAATGGAAACCTACCTCATGCAAACCGACATAGCCTATAAACTCACCTGTAGATTTCAATTCCACTGCGTACAGACCATATCCTTTTGTATCAAATTCCGCAACAATCTTACGATAAAACAATAGAGTTTCTTCCTCCGTCAACAATGCAGGAAAATACCTCATAACCTGTTTATCTTGATTCATGGATACAAACGTATGCAAATCTCCTGATGTCCAAGAACGCAAAATTAATCTGTCGGTTTCAATATAAATCATACTCTAAAATTCAGTCAACAAAATTAGTAATTTTTTGATAGTAAACCAGCTTCATAATCCCAGATTCTTGTTTCGCCGTCTTAAAACTACGATCAATTGTAACTACAATTAGTATATATCTGGAGAGTACCAATAAATCCATATCATTTCAAGGCTTTTATAATTGCAGCGTTAGCTTTGTCTACCGCCGTAGTGTCTAATGATGCGAGATATATCTGTGTCGTTGCTTCTGAGTCATGTCCCATTCCCTCGCTTATGACCCCCAGAGGTATACCCTTTGCTTTTGCTGCCGAAGCCCAGCTATGACGGGCGCAATACATAGTAAGAGGAATGCTGACACCTATTATCTCGGCAAGCTTCTTAAGATGGTGGTTAATTTTATAAGCCACACGCTTGTATGCATAGCGTTCGTTGGTCCCCGGGCTGGTTATTATAGGAAGAAGATAGCATGTCATATTTTCGGGATACTTGTCCAGGATAAGCTGCATTTCTCTGGTCCATTTTATAATAAGGGACTGTCCCGTTTTGCGTCGCCTGTATGTCACATACCCGTTCTCCAAATCAGATTTGCGCAGATATGCCATGTCGATGAAACTCATACCTCTCATATAAAAACTCAGCATGAACATATCTCTGGCAAAATCCAAAGTTGGATTGAACGAAAGGTCAAGTATCTTAATCTTTTTAATGGCAGGAATAGCCAGAGCCCTTTTAACGGTCTTGTCAATACCTGTATAAACATGACGGAAAGGATTTTGCTGCTCCACAATATCTTTCTCTACTGCTCTGTTATACACAGCCCGTAATATACGCATATAAAACGATGTTGTGTTAGGCGAAATCCCTTGCTTCTGCAAACTTGCCTCATAATATTCAACTACATCGGAAGTAAAGGCATCAAACGTCATATCCTCATTATTTCTGTATTTCTTAAAACTATTAAGTGCCGCACGGTATGTTTCCGATGTTCGGATCTTTCCTTTCTCCTTCAGAGCCACTATAAGCGATTCCATAAAATTAAACAGCGAATATTTTCTAGCATACGTCATAAATTCCAGTATAATATCATCGGCAGAATATGATATACATTGGCTTTCAAGCCTAATCGCTATTTTGTTTAGCCGAACCATATCCCAGCGGATACGTTCTCTGATTGACTGTACAAAGGATGTTCTATGCGAATTCTGAGGCACTAACAGCGTACAGCGCCTTTCATTCCACTCTGAAGGAAATATTTTATATTCCGTGGCCAGCTGCCTTGTTTTTCTTGCGTGAATAATTTGATAATAGACAGTCCCTTCTATGCCTGCTATCGATGAGGGACGGAATTTTACTTTTACTGATGACATAACGAATATTATTGATATAGTTTTTTAGTTTAATATCGATAATAATCGTCATGATGCAATACCTCGCCATATCGCACATAGATTATGACGGATTAAAAATAAATATAGCCAAAATTATAAACGTATCAAAAAAAATTATTAACTTTGCACTCGCAATGCCGTTGATACTGCATGGCATCGGGGCGTAGCGCAGTCCGGTAGCGCACCTGGTTTGGGACCAGGTGGTCGCAGGTTCGAATCCTGTCACCCCGACTTGCAGACTACCTTTAATAATCACTATGTTAAAGGTAGTCTGCTTTTTTATCTTCAATTGAGTCAGCATCAATAGGTTAATGGCTTAAAGAACAAAATTCAATAGCCTGCTTTTGATGGTCTGCTATATGACACGACTCTCCGTCTCGTTTCCGGCCAATGGAAATGTTGACCGTAATGTTGACTGGTATCGTGCCATGATAAGTGTTCAGTAACGCCTAATAAGGCACTGTATGGCAACACTATCATTACGACTCACCACCAACGGTGGTAAATTCAAAGGACGTCTTGTCGTCGAGTGTGCGACAAGAGAAAACGGAAAGACACTCAAACGGCACTACAAAGTGGTGCAAGGTCTCCAGTCTCCCTCATATTCCCCGGAGTGCTGGAATGAGAAAGAAGGGTTGTTTATCTCAGGCCCCAATGCAGTTCAAAACAACCATGTAACCAAGCTCTTGTTAGATGGGCTTCAGGAGTTCATAGACACCGGCTCTTATAGTGATGGTCGGCAGCTCTATGATGCCTATGACTTCGCAAAGGCCCATCCCGAAGCAGCCCCATCTGCGACTTTTGGAGAGTTTCTGGAGAGCATTATGAACAAACTGAAGGCAGAGGGGCGCTCATCCAACATAGAGCAGTACACAACGCTCTATCACGCTCTCACCGGCGTCAACAAGAAAGTTGTTAACCGTCCCCGACACTTCACGCCCCCCAATGTATAATGGCATTAGGATTTTTGATATTCCCCTTCGGGCTATCAGTAACCGTCATTTTATCGCCTTTGGTGATTGGATCAAAGAGGTTAAGAGTGGCGCTGGTTACAGAAATCTGATGACTACATTCAAGGCAGTAGTTTCCAAAGCTCATCAGCAAGAACTTACCAACAATACACTGACATATAAATTCAAGGCAAATATGCCTGTGAAAGCGTTGTCGGGGCATACTGCTAAAGAGAAGATCCGAGCAAAGGGACAAAGCGTTACAATCTTGACTGAAGACGAGTTCGCTGCTTTTGAGAGGTTTGATATTCTCCGAATCGCTCCACCTCAACAACGATTTCAGGAACTTCTGCAAATCTATAAGGATCTGATTCTCCTACTTTATTACACACGCTCACGTCCGGCAGATGTGATCTCACTGCGTCATGGGAAAGAGTATGATGAAGAATCTCATACGATTGTCTATACGCCTCGTAAGCTGGCCAGCCGCATCAATGCCAAAGGACGTCCCTGTTGTGTCACTCTCAGCTTGCCTAAACAAGCCATAGCCATCATCAACAAGTATAAGGGCCGGAGCAAAGGCGGCTACCTGATTCCGCTACCTATGAATGAAAGGGAATGGGATATTCCAACGGAATTTCCAACTTGGTATATCCGAGTCAAAAACGTAGAGCAACGCATCAATCAGTATCTTAAAAAGATTGCCGTAGCGCTTAATCTGGAGGTGAAAGACCTATCTCTATACGATTTCAGACATTCGGCAATCACACACGCTGTAAGGGCTGGAGAGAATGTGTTTATGGTGGCTCAGCAAGCGGGAACCTCGGTAAATAATATCGAGAAGTATTACTATAATGCAGTGAGATAAAAACACTCCACGGTATGAGGTAAAAGTCACACCGTGGAGTTTCCATTTCATAGAATTTATGGTAGAATATATTTGTATGCAGTAATCCGAAGATTTTCTCTTTCCTCTTCTGAAGCTATTCTGAGGGCTATATCACTGCGCTCAGGCTTATTGGCTTCATTCTGTTGTGCAATGGTTTCCGCTTGTCTTTGTCTAAGCAAATCAAACATGGCCACTAATTTCGGAGAAGGATTTGAAATTACTGTTATTTGCGTTTGAGACATTGCTACTTTTTACTTTTAGCCGGAGTAATAGATATTCGGGAAATGATTCTTTGAAGGGGAGCAAATTCTGCCATTGTCAATAGACTATTTATTTTTGCGACCAATTCCTTGCTCCTGTTTTCTGATATAGATTTTAGAATTGACGTAACCACAATAAGACCGCCAGATATTGTGCTTCTTTGCATTGCGTTCAAACCTTTGAGCTCGCCGACTTTTATGGGGGTATGGAATTTGAGATCAAACAGATTATGGCCATGTGCGCAAACGTTACGGATAGTCCGTATCGTTCTCATTTGGCTTATAAAAGCTTCAAGGTTTGAAACATAGAATCTTGTTCTAATCGCCTCCTTTACCACATCGTCCTTTATATTCTCAAAGAGATAAAGCATATTTCCAAAAGTCATGTACTCCAATGTTTTCCAAGCCGGAGCATAAATATCATTGATGTATTTCTGATGATGACGTTTTATAGCCTCATTTTTACGTATGTCACTATAAAATCGAGGCAAATCGGCAATAAAATTACTCTCTATGATTTTGGGGTCAGTGAACCATGTCGGGTTCTTTTTGTAATGATTGGAAACAATATAGATGATGCTTGTACGGAAGCTAACCTCGATTCTATGCAGGTACGGAGCTAATATGTTTCTCAAATCATTATCGAAATAATATAAGGCTACAGCGTCCTCAAATTTTGCTCCTGGCACAAATTGATGATTCCGTTTGTTCTTCTTGGGATAGCCTTTTTAATAAGGGAACCAATAGAAGCCCAAACGATAATACCCTATGTCCGACAAAATTTCTCTTGCCTTACCTTCATCAGATATTGTCAAGCCTCGCTTTCTGAGTTTGGCAATCTGTTCATCTATTGTTGTTGCTGTTTTTATGTACATGATCATTAGTGTCCACTAAAAAATCATAAGAGTTCTTTGAAATTATTGAAATTCAATTTGTTATAAGCGATTTGGGAGCGAACGGATTTCAAATTAGATTTGCGGTCATAATCAGACCGTTA
>CAJTQU010000010.1 GCA_910578665.1 uncultured Muribaculaceae bacterium | reverse complement strand
CACATTTTACTAAAAAATGTTGAATCTGACGGTCAACACTTTTCCGGACTAGACATAATATTGGATTACTTGTATGATTGCCGATCTTTAAAGTACTTTATGGAAAAAGGGTCATGGCTATATGTCCATGACCCTAAAACTTTGTTCAACCTTAAATACTGATTATTCTGCTGCGGGAGTTTCTTCCTGAGCTTCGGCTGCCTCTGCTTCAAGGGCGGCTTTGGCTGCGGCCTCTTCGGCAGCAATCTTTTCGGCTTTCTTTTTGGCTACAGCCTCGGCTTTGGCTTTGTTCTTTTCTACCTCTGCTTCAAGACGTGCCTTGTTGTCTTCGGCTTTCTTGGCAGCATTTTTGGCGATACCTGCTTCTACAGACTTGTCGTGCTGTGCTTTCCAGGCATCGAAGCGACGCTGTGCCTCTTCTTCGGTGAATGCGCCTTTCTTTACACCTCCGCGCAGATGCTTCATAAGAAGCACACCCTCGTGTGAGAGTATGGAGCGAACAGTGTCAGTAGGCTGCGCACCTGTCTCTACCCAATACAGAGCACGTTCGAAATTAAGAGATACTGTAGCAGGATTAGTGTTCGGATTATAAGAACCTATCCTTTCAATAAATCTACCATCACGTGGTGCCCTGCTATCGGCGATGACGATTGGATAAAACGCATAGCCTTTGCGACCATGACGCTGCAATCTGATCTTAGTTGCCATAACTTGTTGTGTTACTTTAATTTATTAGTACTTTGAATCGGGTGCTGCCGGTTTGTGGTTTCCCATTCCCCGGATAGCGAGTGCAAAGTTAGTCAAAAAAAGCCATACGTACAACTTATGGGCTAAAAAACAGAGATTTTAAAGTGTTTGTGGAGTTTTTCTGATATGGCAGATCAGAAGCCGAATCCCGACATCCTGTTCCATACCGGATTGGGAATGCGTTTCCAAAGACTTTTGATAACACGCCAGCGCCAGTCTATAACGGCCACTTTCCGTCGTTCCGCTATTGCGAGCAGCATGAGAGGCACAGCGTGCTCCAGAGTCATTTCCAAGGGGTATATCTTCTCTTTACGTAGTAGGGGAGTACGTATCCATCCGGGCTGTATATCGGTGAATGAGACCTTTGTGCCATGTTTGTGTGCCAGTTGCGATAGCGCTACCAGATATGCCGAGCAAAAGCATTTGGATGCCGAATAAGCAGCCATGTCGCCTATGCCGCGTGTGCCGGCTACCGATGTTATGGCGGCTATGCGGCCGTCACGTCCTGTATGGCGGAAATAGTTGTATGCCGCACTGATCATTCGGGCGAAGCCGGTCACATTGGTGTCTGTCACCTTTGTTTCCTGTTCGACTACTAAATTAGGGTTGGCACCTCCGATGCCGGATACATGTATGTATATATCCATGCCACCCATTTTTTCGATAAGTCGCGCAAGGCCGGTTTTGGCTTCCGGCACTGTGACGTCTATAGCTTCGCATTCGATCATCCCCGGATACTTAGCTTTCAGCATTTCCAGATCGGCCACACGGCGTGCGCCTACTCCGATTTTTACCCCACGGCTTGCAAATGTCTCAGCTATAGCGCGTCCTATGCCGGACGAAGCTCCCATAATTATAATCTTATTCATAATTTTATATTAATTTTACCAACATAACATACATTAAATGCCATTGGTTCATAGTATGGATGTGCTTAAATTGCTGCCGGTGTTCTTCGCGAGTACGGTCTGGTACATGATTTGTACGTTTTAAATGTACTTACAAGATATTGTGAGCTTGTGCATGTCGCGAAAATATGTTAATTTTACAGCCGAAAAATTCCTGTCGGAACCGGATGTCTATTTAGGAATTCCGGATACAATGTGAACTCTACTGCGTAGGAATTGTTAGTAAAGTAAAACTAATGTAAAATCAATTTAATACATAAAAGTTATGAGCGCACAAGAGAAACAGGGCAATGCCACTCCCCACGGAGCCAGACTGGTATTCGGTATATTCATGATTATTATATATGTTGGAGTGGGAGTGCTCTGCATATTGGACATATTCAATTTTGACAATGCGCCCATTTCGCTTGCTCTGGGGATATTACTCATTGTTTACGGAATCTGGCGTGCGATACGGCTCTATAAAGGCTGGAATTGACAATTTTGTAATGATACTTGAAATGAGGAAGGTTACACATTCTTTGATGTTAATAGCCGCTGCGATTACCTTTTTTACAGGCGTGGCGGCTTGCACTGGCAATACGCCTAAGAAGTATGACGAAGGTAGCGCTCTGTTGTATGCAGACGAGGGCTTTAAAAGTTTTATAGAACAGGAACGCGAGGTCTTTGAGTATCAATATCCGAATGCCTTTATACTTACTAAATACATGAGTGAGACTGACGCTGTCAATGGTTTGCTTAATGACTCATGTTCGCTGGCAGTGCTGAGCCGTCCTCTGACCAAGGAGCAGATAGAATATATAAGAGGTAAGAACAACCGTGTGGCGCGCCAGCAGGAGATAGCGGTAGATGCGGTGGCACTTATTGTAAATAAAGACAATCCGGTAAATATGCTTTCTGAGCAGGAAATCAGGGATTTGTTCAGCAGTAAGATAACATCGTGGACACAGCTTGCCTGGAATGACACAACACCTGTCAAGCTTGTATTTGATCGCCAGGGTTCGGCGAATGTTAATTTTATAGAAGATAAGTTTTTGGCAAAAGGTGCGAAGTTCCCTGCTAATACATATGCCCAGAAAAATACGGCAGATGTGATAAAAGTGGTGGAGCGTGATAAAAGCGCGATAGGGTTTGTCAGTGTGAGCTGGCTGGGAGACAATCTGGAACGTCTGCAGAATGATTATAGCAAGGACGCGATGGATACCGGCAAACTTGTAAGTTTGCAGAGTGAAACAGACACTATAGCTGTCGATTTTACAGACAAGGTAAAAGTGCTTAAGGTTCGAAAGGATGACAGCCCCATAGGTTACAAGCCTTACCAGGCCTATATTTCGTCTGGCGAATATCCGTTGTTCCGTGTTGTATATATGGTTTCCACTGCTGCCACTAATTCAGTGGGTCAGTCGTTCTTCTCATTTGTTACCGGCTTCACAGGGCAAAAGATACTCTCGCTTACGGGCATTATGCCTTATATGGTGCATCAGCGCATAATAGAATTGAATTGAGTATTTTAGGAAATAAAAAATAGTATTATTCCAATAAACCCCGGCTTCTTTCCGTTGTCAAATAAGTACGCGGATTGATTCCGGGGAATCACCATGTCTCTCCGATGGATACAAAACAGCAATTGAATAAAAATAATAATATCTATAGACATGAAGTTTAAATATTTGCTTTCACTGTGTCTGGCCGGAGCTTCGATGTCGGCTATGGCGCAAGGTTACAAGGATGGCGTCGAGTATTTCAAGGCAGACCGTTATGACAATGCCGAGGAGTTGCTTAACCGCAACCTGAACAATGCTGATACCAATAAGGCTGAAGCTTACTATTATCTCGGGCAGATCAAACTGGCCCGTTATTTCTCTGGCATGCGTCAGAATCATGCCAATGCGGCTAAATATAAGAGCGAAGCCCTCAACTATTTCAACCAGGGTGTTTCGGCAAATCCTGAATTTTCTTTCAATTATGTGGGTCTTGGTGCTATTGCGTTGATAGACAATAATTCAAAACTTGCTGAAGAGAATTTCAAGAAAGCAGAGAAACTTGATAAGAAAGATGCCGGTGTTTTTGCCGCGATCGCGCGTGCATATTACGATGTTAATCCCAATCTGTATGCCAAGCAGATTCAGAACTATATGGAAAAGGGAGACAAGCTAGTACTCAAGCAAGTACTTTCTTCAAATCCCAAATGGGCTGATAATGACCAGGATTTCTATATATTCCGCGGAGATATGACATTTGCTGATTCTGACGGTGACAGTAAGAAAGTGGGTGAGGCTTGTAATGACTACGAGTATGCCATATCAATTAACCCGTCAGCGGCCGAGGGCTATATAAAATATGCTGAAAAATTGTTTACAATCAAGCGCAATAGCCATGCTATAAACCAGCTGCGTACACTTCTGCAGAACAATCCGCAGTCAGCACTGGGCCAGCGCGAACTTGCAGAGCGTCTCTATGAGGACGGACAGATAGTGAGCGGTATCGAGGAATATGGCAAACTTATGGATAATCCCAACCACTTCAAGAGTGACGAGGACCGTTATCTCACACTTCTGTATTTTACAAAGGATTATAATAAGGGATATCAGGAAGCTACAGAGATTCTGACTAAGAATCCGGACCAGTTTACAGCACGTCGATTCCAGTATATATTTGCAAATTTGCTGGAGAAGCCGGAGACTATTCAACTTGCAGAACAGTTGCTTAAACTCAAAAGCGATAAGAATCGTTTCGCTACAGGGGATTATAGTATGATTGCCGAAGATCTTGTTAAGGCAGGACGTGCCGAGGAGGCTGTTTCCGTGCTTAATATGGGGGTTGCCGATTATCCTGACGAACCCTCAATACTCAAATCTGTAGCACGTTCGCTCTATATGGATCTGAATAAGAATATGGAAGCGGCTGATATGATGCTTGCTTATGTAGACAAGGTAGGCGCAGAGGTTACAGGTACTGAATTGAGCACACTTTCTGACTATGCGGTAGTAACAGGCCAGGAGCAGACTGATCCTGAATTGAAAGAAAAGTATTTGCAGATGAGTGAGGATGCTATCAAGAAGGCCGAGCCTAAGCTTGCTGACAAGTATAAGTTTGTCGTATATAAACGTATGGGTGACGTAGCACGTATGCGTGGTGATATGGACAAAGCTGTCGCAGAGTATCAGGCTGCCTTGAAAAATATCGAGGCTTCAGGTATCTCTGATGACAATAAGCGCGAAGCTGCCAATATGTATAAAGTGGTAGGTGTAACTCTCGGCAGTGCCAAGAATCCTGAAGCACGCGAATATGTGACCAAGTATCTGGAGATTATGCCGGATGACCAGGATATGGCAAAATATCTTACTACTCTGAAATAAACAGCCTGCAAGGCTTGGTTAGAAAAAGAAGGATGCGCTACCGCATTCTTCTTTTTTTGTTTATGAGGCATGTTAGTTGGCTCTGTTTTAAGTATAAGGTGTGTTGTAGTTAGGCATTTATGTGTGAGTGTAAAGCCCATGGCATGTATACAACTGACTATTTGAGTGTGCAAATTGATTGCAGACGGATATTCAAACAAGTTAGATAATGTATGGATGATTTACGGCCATTTAATATGAGTTAGTAGGAGTAAATACGCTTTGTTAATGTTGTGTAGAGCGGTATGAATTATTACATAAATTAATTGTATGTTTCGAGATATAGTATTTATAATGTTATAAATCAGTAAGTAATCGTAGTTTAATCGTACTTAAAATGTACTTATTGCGATAATTAGAGGAAATATAATAAAGAGATTTATAGATTTTTGAGGGGCGTTAGTTATATTTAATTCGATTCTTTTTTTTCGTAGGTGCCATAGATTTGAAACTCTGAATTGTAGGATTTGGAGAAAAATTTTGATTTTGCTTTCGAAGTTTTCTCGGGTAATCGTCTGTATCTCGCCGATTTTTACTAAATTTACAGCTGTAAAATAAATTAACACTATTAACGATGAAAAAAATAGCATTTTCTATATTTTGCCTCATTGTTGCAATCATAGCTAATGCAGGTACAAATTTCTCCTCATATAAGGGAGTTTGGGCTAATGACAATGCAGAAGCGGTCATTACAGACTCTATTTGTATTTTTTATTCAAAAGTAGATTCTACAATGCAGGCTGTTCTCGAAGTTCCAAATGCCGGGATATTACACAGCACAGTTTTTTCTCCCGATGGTTCGGTGTCTTTCCCAGAAAACGTAAAGCCGCTTGAAATGAGCAAATTTGGTGGTATGCTTGTTATTTGCGGTCAACATCTGAAAAAAGTAGAGGATATTGAAACCGTAAAACCATATGAAATGAAGAAATGTGAATCGGCTTTCGATGTCGGCGAATGTCTGCAAGAGTGGCAGATGGGTGTTGCGTATGGTAACAATGACGGTATGCCATACTGCGAGGTTAATACCAACCGCCATATGTTCGTATATCTTATCAATCCCAATATGGTATATATCCGTGCTGCGGCTGCAAGAAGTAATAATAACGGCACATTATTCTTTCAGAACATACGAATGATGAAAAATAAAAATACCGGCGAGTTTACGAGTGAAATCTATCAGAATAACTTGTCAATCCTTCAAAATGACCTTAAAATTGACAATTCAAAGTTCCAGCCCAATACCTGCACGTTTAATCCAGACGGTGGCATTTATTGGTCTTTAATTTCTTTTTCTTCTGACGTTATTGAGCTAAACGGATGCGGAGATAAATATACGTTTACAAGGCAAACAGTTGACAGTAATATGAAAGAGTGGATTAAATATGTGCCCTATTCCAATGATTTACATTTTCCACATCTATGATGTAAAATAAGCGTCTTTTCTAACCCCATACTTGTTCCATAATTTTGTGCCATACCCCCCAAGATTATGGAGCAGCTTATTTTAAGCTCAGTTGAAACCCTCAGCAGCGCCTGTGTCCGAATGGAGTTATGTCAATAATTATAAGCAATAGTAGATATCCCAACCTGCCTATTCTTTATATTTAGCCTTATCTGATTATATCGGTTTTCTATGCGTTGAGTTTTAGATGATATAAGTAAAGCAGCCGATACATGTTGGATCGGCTGCTTTATGGAGAAATAAGTATCTTATTAATTATTAGCTTCAATCACTGTTACGGCGCGGTCAAACTGGGCGCTTTTCTTGCCTAAATCAGTAAGATTGTTGCCATCTATGCGAGTCTGTATCTGGCTCTCGGGTACGCCGGCTTTGATCAGACAGTTCTTAACACCGTTTACACGTTCGTTGCGCAGACGAGTGTTGATAGCTTCATTGCCGGTATAGTTGTCCGCCCAACCAGTAAGAATATATTTCTTATCCGGGTTTGCTTTCATTGTACGGGCCATAGACTGTACCAGTGTCACTTCGCGGCTAGAAAGAGTTGATACGTTGATGGGGTAGTAGATAGTAGCCAGCGCATTTGAACCTTCGCAGTCTTTTTGCGGACGAGCCAGACAGTTGTCAAGCTGACGCTGCAGATCGCGTACCTTGCTGTCTGCATTGGCCAGACGGGCAACGAGAGCGTCACCCTCTGCATCGGTATACTTCCAGGTGGGGCATACGGCTGTCACCGGGCATGTCCAGTCTGTTTTATTGAACTTGTAGGTAATACCGACCTGCACACCTAACTCGGCAGTGATACTCTTACTTTCTTCTATCTGGTCAAATGTGCTGTAATCCATAATTTTGCCCTCAAGATCCAGGAATAGATCTATGTGCTTGTTGAGAGCGAAGTTATTCTGGTATCCCAGTACTGCAAAGAATGTGCGGTTGTGGGCATCATGCCATGAGTTGTCTGCTGCAGTATGACGGAATGTCCAGTATGCACCACCACCTGCGTGCAACACGCCGTTGTATACGCGATTAGGGTTGTAGCCGCAAATCCAGTTGGACAACGATATCATGAGTTCTGCCTGTGGGCCTAATGTGGCCAGACGTTCAGAATATAGATGTACGCCTTTGTCATTGACAATTACACTGTTGCTGTGCGGATCACGGAATGCACCGTCGGAAGTAGTCAGGCCGCGGAGTATCTGGCCTGTGGCGCCAAAGCGGAAGCCCCATACGGGAGTAAACCATTTTCCGCCGAAGATGCCGGCAGAAGCTCCTATGCGATTTTTAAATTCGGCATCAGAATCATGATTGGACAAGAGCATGTTGGCTCCGCCCTGCGCCGTGATGAACCAGTTGTATTTCATCGGGTTGAGGAGAACACCCTGTGTGCAGTCTTCTACATAGCTGACTTCCTGTGCGTTAAGGCTTGTTGATGCCCCTCCTAACAGAGTGGCACAACCAAGTGCGAACAATGCTATTTTCTTCATAGTTTAATGTATATTTATTATAATTCAAATCATTGTAAAGATTTAAGATATTTGGGATATTAGCTGTCATGCTTTGATATCCCAAATATTTTACAAAGTTACAATATATATTTTTAATTATAATGAATTATACTAAAAAATGTTTAACTTGATTCAAAATATTTTCGGTAGTAAAGCCAAATTTTTCATCAAGTACCTTGTATGGTGCAGATGCGCCGAAGCGTGTCATGCCGAAAATCTCATAATCGCCTTTCATCAAGGGCTGCAGCGTTGCAGGTACTCCTGCGGTTAGACCGAATATTTTTATTCCGTCAGGTATTACGTCGTTTCGGTATTCTTTGTCTTGGCGTAGGAACAGTCCGATTGACGGCACTGATACCACACGGGCTGCGATTCCTTCTTTGTCCAAAGCTTCGGCTACAGAACAAAGCAGGCTTACTTCGCTGCCGTTGGCCACTAGTACTATCTGTGGGTTCTTTGCGTCATAAACTATGTATCCGCCTCGCTGTGCCATGTCGGCCTGTATGTGGCGGTTTTTACCAGGCAGGTCTGGTACATCCTGGCGGGAGAGGATAAGTATGGATGGAGATTCGTTATTTTCCATTGCCATACGCCAGCATACCACAGTTTCGGCACCGTCAGCAGGACGCAATACCAGTGCGGAGGGTTTGCCTGCCAGATTGTTCATTTGTTCCATTAGGCGTATCTGAGCCTCATGTTCAACCGGCTGGTGGGTGGGGCCGTCTTCGCCTACACGGAAAGCATCATGTGTGAATATGTATTTCACTGGCTGCTCCATCAGGGCTGACATGCGGATGGCCGGTTTCATATAGTCGGAGAATACGAAGAATGTGCCGCAGGCAGCAATAAGGCCGCCGTGTAGCGCGATGCCGTTCATGACGGAGGCCATGGTAAGCTCCGTAACACCTGCGTGCAGGAACTGGCCGCCCATGTCGGCAGCTGTCATGGCACGTGTCTTTTTGAGGAAAGCGTCAGTCTTGTCGGAATTGGCAAGGTCGGCGCTTGACACGATCATGTTGCCTACATGCTCCGCAAGGGCTGACAGAACAGTGGCGGAAGCTGTGCGTGTGGCCACTCCTGGTTTGCATATAATCTTATCCCAGTCAATCTTGGGAAGTTCGCCTTTCACATATGATGCAAGGCGGCACGCGAGTTCTGGATTATTGCGGGCCCATTCTTTTTCTTGTTCGCGGCGGTTTGCGGCATAGTCTAGCAATTGCTGGCGGCGCTCGGCATAGAGTTGTTTTACATCTTCATATATCTGCCAGGGATTTTCCGGATCACCACCGAGACCCTTGATGGTTCTCGCTATATCCGCGCCTGCGTTGCTCAGTGGTTGTCCGTGGGTACTTACCCAGCCTTCGCAGCTACTGCCGTCGGCGGTAACACAGCCTTTTGCCATGGTCGTTTTGCCGATTATGAGTGTTGGGCGGCTGGTTTCGGCTATGGCTATTTCCAAAGCTCCGGCCATTGCACCGGCGTCAGAACCGTTTACTTCGATTACATTCCATCCCCACGCGCGGTATTTGGCCGCGGTATCTTCTGTAGTTACCTCGTCTACCGTGGTAGAGAGCTGCACATCATTGGAGTCGTAGAACATAATCAGGTTATGCAGGCCGAGATATCCGGCTATGCGTCCTGCTCCTTGCGAGATTTCTTCCTGTATGCCGCCATCGGATATAAATGCGTATGTCTTATGTGACACAATGTCCCCAAACTGGGCTGTGAGGAAGCGCTCGGCTATAGCACAGCCCACAGCCATGACATGGCCCTGGCCCAGTGGACCAGAGCCGTTTTCTATGCCTCGTTCGGGACACAGTTCGGGATGGCCGGGTGTGACGCTGCCCCAATGGCGGAACTGCATGAGTTCTTCCATTGTGAATTTTCCGGTGAGGGCGAGCACGCTGTACAGCATGGGTGACATGTGGCCGGGATCAAGGAAGAAGCGGTCACGCGCTATCCATTGGGGATGCTCCGGGTCATAGTTCAGGAATCTGGAGAAGAGCAGATTGGTGAAATCGGCACCTCCCATGGAACCTCCGGGATGTCCGGACTTGGCTTTTTCTACCATAGCAGCTATCAGGACACGCATGTTGTCGGCTGCTCGTTTCATCAGGATTGAATCCATTGTAATGTGGAATTTATTTATATGGTTCTATGATTTTACGTTTGTATACTGGTAGGAGAGACAGGATATTACAGGCTATACCCATTATTGCTGCAAAGTTAGCAATAATGGGTATAATGCATGTTATGGTTTATTGTTTTCGTAGCACAGGTACTTTATTTACTGGTTGATACCGAAGTCATTTTCTGTTTCTTCTGCAACAGGAATATCCTTGTTTACATTTTTACAGCCGAACATACCGTAGTATAGAAGGTATACGAGCAGGGCTGCCACTAGCCAGTATGATGACATGTAGGAATATGTGGTGGCTATCCAGTTTTGGAGCAGAGGCACCACTCCGCCTCCGACAACCATCATCATGAATATGCCGGAGGCCTGGGCTGTGTATTTACCCAGCCCTTCTACAGCAAGGTTGAAAATACCTCCCCACATGACAGATGTGCACAATCCCATAAGCACAAGGAGCAGGGCACTTAATGGCACCTGGGCGGATGTGAATCCGTCTTCGACACTGTAGCCCGGCATGGTGACACGTATTGAAGCCGGCATATATATTGCGGCCACCACAAGTATTATGGCAAGCGTGGAAGCAAATATGAGCTGTATGCGGCTTGATACCGCTCCTGATATTACACTTGATATAAGTCTGCCGACAAGCATCAGCAGCCAGTATACTGCGGCCACGGCTGTAGCCACGGCCGTGGCGTTTTCTTTAATGCCTGACGCATTGCTGTCTGACAAATAGAAGATGAGCACGCCCGGAATGCCCACTTCGACACCTACATAGAAGAAGATGCCTATTACGCCGAGGACGGTATGACGGAAGTGCCAGGGACTGTGTATGTCCTTTATTTTTCGTTCTGTATTTTTGCGTATGTGCGGCTCCGGTATTCGTACCATGGTGATAATCAGGAATGAGACTATGAATACTCCCATGGCTATCCATAGGAGAGGGGTCACTTCTGCCATCGATGTGTTTTTGGATATAGAACCGATAAGCATACCGACGAAAATCGGTGTGAGAGTACCGGACAGAGAGTTGATAGAGCCGCCGGTCTGCAAAAGCTGGTTGCCTTTTTTACCGCCGCCGCCTATTACTGTGAGCATGGGGTTGACTACAGTGTTGAGCATACATACACAGAAACCGCATATGAATGCGCCGAGCAGGTAAATTATAAAATTGAGTTTGACAGTTTCGGAACCTACTGCAAACATATCTGTGTCAGCGCCGAATATGCTGGAGAGATATTGCAGTGCCAGGCCGATGAATCCTATTGCCATAGCCCATAGTGCTGTTTTCTTGTAGCCTATGCGCACCAGCAGGTTACCAGCCGGTATACCCATGAAGAGGTATGCGAGAAAGTTCATCATATTGCCCATCATACCGGCCCATTCGTAATGGTTTTTCCATATTGTGCCTAGGGGAGCGGCCAGGTTTGTGACAAACGAAATCATTGCAAAGAGGAAAAACATGACTACTATAGCCATGATGTTTGTTTTTCTCTGTGCTTGTGTGTTCTGTTTATTAACGGTCATAATAGAATTGGGTTAACGGGTTTTGTCTTCATAACAACTTTGTAATACGGGGACCGGCTTGTTTAAGTAAATTTAACATATGACCGTGTCAGTATTCCCTCGGACCGAAGATAGCGCTGCCCACACGTATAAGGGTGCTGCCCTCTTCTATAGCGATGGGCCAGTCGCCGCTCATGCCCATACTTATAGTGTCAAATCCGCTTAGATCCGGACACATAGCCCGTACGGCCTCATAGGCTTCCCTTATTTTCCGAAAGTCATCCCTGATACGGCTGGTATCATCAGTGTTAGTGGCCATACCCATGACGCCGCATATATGTGTGGCTTTTAGATTTTCGTAGCGACGGGCATGGAAGTAGTCGAGCAGTTCGTCGGGTAGAAAGCCGGTTTTTGACTCTTCTTGTGCCACATGTATCTGCATGAGCACACGCGTCACTACTCCGGCACGTTCAGCCTCTTTGTCAATCAGATTGAGCAATTTTTCAGAGTCCACGCTTTCTATAAGGGCTGTTTTGCCTGTTATGGCACGTACCTTGTTTGTCTGGAGATGGCCGATAAGGTGCCAGCATACGTCATCTGGCATTTCCGGTATTTTGGACAGTAGTTCTTGAACCCGGTTTTCTCCGAAGATGCGTTGTCCGGCGTCGTAAGCCTGGCGCAAAGCCGGTACCGGATGGTATTTGGATACTGCGACGAGTTGTGCCCCGGTTCCGTCTAACCTGGCTCTGAGTGATGTTATATTTTCTGCAATGTCAGACTGCATGGCTTTAATCATTATCAGTTGGAGGGATTGTCGCTATTATCGGTCTGTTGCTGGGCGTTGATAGGGAATACGTCCATAAGCGCTGTCTCTGTTATAGATGCTATTTCGTAGTCAGCCATAGTTCCTTTCATGCCTTTTTCAAAACTTTCGAGCGCGTCGCGGAAGTCAGAGGCCTGTACCAGGATGAACGAGGCTGTGCGTTTTTCTACTGCGGTTTTTTCATCAAGTGTGACAAACATGACTTTGACCATATAATACTTGTCTCCTCCGTCTGACCAGAATATTTCCGAAATTTTGGTCTTTTTGACAGCGGATATGGTAAATTCGCCGCTGATATATGGTGTAATCATCTCAATGATGCGTGCCTCGGCTTCTGTAAATGACAGAGCGTCTACCAGATATGGTTCGTTTACTTTTTTTACTGATCCGTTATCCTGGATCTTATCGAATTTCACCTTGCATTCAAACCAAAGTGCCATAGAAATTTGAAATTTAGATTGATATGTATCGACAGACTCTGTCAGAAAGCCATGTATGCCTGAGAGTCTGGCTTAATTGGGAAACAGGTTTTTACGCCGAATGCAAAGTTACTAAAAAAATCGCACAGGAATAGTGTTTCTCAATAAGAAAAAACCGGAACAGCAGACTGTGTCCCGGTTTTTAACGTATAATGCCGATATGATACTTGATCATTCGGGGTTTTCTTCTTTACTTCGATTTTTTGCTCTTGCACGCTTCTTGGTCTGGTTCGAACTTACATCCTTTTCTTCTTTAAGGTCTATTTCTTTGCCTGATGAGTCAATAACCTTATATTGCAGGTATGCAAGGCTCTCATCGGCAACAATCTTGAATTTCCTGCCAAAGTTACGGCGCCATTTTGAGTAAACAGAGAACAACCCTTTTTTTATGTATGCGTCTACAAACGGATGCAGGTACATTTTGAAATTAGTGATGCCAAGGTCGTTTACCAGTAGGTCAAGCTTTTCATACAGTGTGTCGGTGAATAGCAGCGAAGGCTGTATTTCACCTTTGCCGTAGCATGACGGGCAAGATTCGGATGTATGTATGTCAAGTGCCGGACGAACTCTCTGACGTGTGATCTGCATCAGGCCGAATTTGCTGAGTGGCAGAATGTTGTGCCGCGCCCGGTCAGATGCCATGATTTCTCGCATATGGTCATACAGGGCCTGCCTGTGTTCGGCTTTGGCCATGTCGATGAAGTCCACTACGATTATGCCGCCCATATCGCGCAGTCTCAGCTGGCGTGCTATTTCGTCGGCTGCCTTGAGATTCACATCCAGGGCGTTGGTTTCCTGGTCGTTACTGGCTTTTGAGCGGTTTCCTGAATTTACATCGATGACGTGTAGTGCCTCTGTGTGCTCGATGATAATGTAGGCACCGCTTTTGAAAGATACCGTTTTGCCGAAACTGCTTTTTATCTGACGTGTGATACCGAAATTATCGAAGATCGGAGTATCTTTGGTGTACAGTTTGACTATATCCTTCATTTCGGGCGCTATGAGAGCCACATAGTTTTGAATCTGCGTGAATGTTTCGGCATCGTTGACATGTATATTTTCAAACGATGTGCTGAAAATGTCGCGTATAACGCCTACGGCACGGGATTCTTCCTCGTATATTAGAGAAGGTGCGGCACTGCGTTGTAACTTTGTCACAGAGTCTTCCCATGCTTTCACAAGGGCACGCAGTTCGTTGTTGAGGTCTGCCACGCGTCTGCCTTCGGCCGATGTGCGCACTATCACGCCGAATCCTTTTGGTTTGATTGAGGCTATGAGCTGGCGCAGTCTGAGTTTTTCCTCAGTGCTCTTGATTTTTTGAGATACGTTGATTTTGTCGGCAAAGGGGATGAGTATCATATACCTGCCGGTAAATGATACCTCGGTAGTTAGTCTGGGGCCTTTGGAGCTTATAGGCTCTTTGGCTATCTGCACAAGCAGGTTTTTGCCGGCGGTAAGGACATCGGTAATCGTACCGGTCTTGGGTATTTCAGCCTCATGGCAGAAATCGGCTATGGACGGAATCTTTCGAGGATCTGAGAGGGCTGCGTCCATGAATTTGGAATAGGCGTTGAAGCGTGTGCCTAAATCGAGGTAGTGAAGAAAAGCATCTTTTTCGTAGCCCACATTGATAAATGCGGCGTTAAGTCCCGGCATAAGTTTGTGTACTTTTGCCAGGTACAGGTCTCCTACGGCATAGGCTATGTTCCGGCTTTCTTTCTGTAGCGATACGAGCCTGGAGTCTTCGAGCAAAGCCGTTGAGATTTCCTTTTGTTGGACGTCTACTATTAATTCGCTTTTCATCGTAGAATAGAAAGTATCAGATGGGTAACCCCTCTCGGGGGACTGGCCCGGCTACCCCGGGCCGCGGTATGGTTGTGTTACGGCTGTTGTGCCGCCGGGTATCAGGCAAATGCAAAGAACAAACTTGGTATTATGTTACGACACACGGATATACCAAAGTCTGTTCTTTTGCCTGGTTTCATCAGCGTATAGCCTGGATGTCAAGAAGATTATTTCTTCTTATGACGATTCTTTCTCAGTCTTTTTTTACGCTTGTGGGTAGCCATTTTGTGGCCTTTTCTTTTCTTTCCGCTGGGCATAATGTTAATTATTTAGTACGATTAATAATTGATAAATTCTATTATTTTACATCCTCGATAAAGGTCTTGGCGGGTTTGAAAGCCGGCACTTTGTGTTCGGGGATTATGATTGTTGTGTTTTTGGATATGTTGCGTGCTGTTTTCTCTTTACGGGTCTTCACGATGAAACTTCCGAAGCCGCGGAGATACACATTTTCTCCGTTTGCCATCGACTCTTTCACAGTCTCCATGAATTTCTCGATAGTAGTGAGCACGGCTGATTTCTCCAATCCTGTGCTGCGCGAGATTTCGTTTACGATATCTGCTTTTGTCATTTTAAAATATCTTTATGTTAATATATTTCTTAAATAGCAGTGCAAATAGTTTTCCGCCAGGTTAGGTATGGCGAAAATTGCAGTGCAAATATCGGAATAATTTTTGAATTCTAAGCTATAATAGGTTAAAAATCTGTGTTTAAGGTGGTATTTTCTTATAATTGCCCATGTTTATGCTTTGTCGCACTCTTCGGCTTTGACACCGTCAATATCGTTGGCTGCGGACAGTAGTTCGGGTAGTCTGTCGCGGCGTGTGCTTACCGTCATGGTGCAGAAATTGTCAAATTGCTGGTTTTCTATTTTCAACTCTAAGTTCTTGCAGAGTTTCATTACATCGTTCATGGCCAGATAGGGAAAAGATATTTCGGCTGTGCGCATGTCATAACGTTCCACTATCTCGGCATTATCCAGGGCTTCCCTGGCCGCCTGGCGGTATGCGGTGATGAGGCCGGATGTGCCCAGTTTTATACCTCCGAAGTATCTTACCACCACCACGAGGACATTTGTCAGGTTTAGCGAGTTGATTTGTCCGAGTATTGGTTTGCCGGCTGTTCCTGACGGTTCTCCGTTGTCATTAAGCTGCCATACGTCACGGTTCGGACCGGTCATATATGCCCAGCACACGTGGCGCGAATCGTGGTACTTGTTCTGAAACTCTTTTATCTTAGCTTTTGCTGTTTCTGGAGAATCCACAGGTATTGCAAAGGCAAGGAACCGGCTCATTTTCTCTCTCACTATGCCTTCGCCGGCAGATCCGAGGGTCAGATACAGGTCGCTCATAGACGTGCCGTTTGTATGCCGGAGGCGAGGAAGTCTGCAACTATAAATGTGGACCCTCCTACATAAATTATATCATTGGGCGTGGCACGGTGTATAGCCGCAGTATAAGCTTCGCTGACATTTTTGAACGTTGTTGTGCCGAGACCGGATTGGGTGCACAGTTGTTCAAGTTCTTCCACGGCCATTGCTCGCGGAATATCGGCTTTCGTTATGTAATATGATGCCTCTGTAGGGAACATGGGCAGGATGTGTTTTACATCTTTGTCCGCCACGAAGCCTATGACGAAGTGCAGGCGGCATCCCGGGCGTTGTGCCTTAAGTTCCTGAAGCTGGTTCACATTGTATGTAAGTCCGGCTTCGTTGTGTCCTGTGTCGGCTATCACGAGAGGGGAGTCGGCTATCTTCATCCATCGTCCGGCAAGACCTGTGATACTGCATATGTTCTGAAGACCGTCAGACAGAGCCGTGTCACTGATGTCGATGCCTGTATCACGCAGCATGCCTATTGCGGTCAGCACAGTGCGCAAGTTTGCTTTTTGGTAATCGCCCTGTAAATCATATCTGATATATCTTCCAGGTGCGACTTCGACTTTTTCAAGCGATGTTATGGCCGGTATTTTGAGATTTTGTTCTGCAAAAATAGCAGGTGCGCCGCATTCTTGCGCTTTTTGGACGAATACGTCTTTTACCGATCCTCTGGCTTCACCTATAACGACTGGGATGCCGCTTTTGATTATACCAGCCTTTTCGACGGCTATCTGTTCAAGTGTGTCACCTAAGAATTGTGTGTGGTCTTTAGATATATTGGTGATCACGCATGCGATCGGAGTAATGATGTTTGTGGAGTCAAGACGTCCTCCCATGCCTGTTTCTATTACGGCATAGTCTACGCCTGACAGAGCGAACCAGTCGAAAGCCATCATCATGGTCAGTTCGAAAAAAGAAGGGTGTCCGTCATACCCACTGTCGCGGTATCTGTTTATGAAGTTGACCACGGCCTCTTTCGGTATCATCTCTCCGTTCACACGGATGCGTTCGCGGAAATCCACCAAATGAGGCGATGTATAGAGTCCGACTTTGTATCCCTGTGACTGCAGGACTGAGGCCAGTGCATGTGATGTAGACCCTTTGCCGTTGGTGCCGGCTATGTGTATCGATTTGAATTTCCGGTGGGGATACCCGAAATGCCGGTCGATAGCGATGCTGGTGTCAAGTCCGGGTTTGTATGCGGCAGCCCCTACACGGGAGAACATGGGCAGTTGGCGGTAGAGCCATTCTATAACTTCGTTGTAATCAGAACTAAATTCCATATAATAAGAAACCGGTTATACCGGCTATGATTATTACTAATATCGGGTGTAATTTAATTTTACGGCCTTTCCAAGGTATAGGGAAATATACAAGCAGGAATGCCGCTACGCATATGAGGATATTTGATATGAGTTGCCACCGTATTCCGTTGGGGTTGAAATTGGCGTTATTCATAAGCAGTATCGCCGCAGATGCTATAAGTCCTACCACCACGGGGCGCAGACCGGCGAATATGTGCTTTATAGTGCCGCTTTCACGGTGTCTGGCTATGAAATGGGAGGCGTACAGCACCATAAGGTATGAAGGTATTACGACGGCCAGGGTGCATAACAGTGATCCCAGTATGCCGTACATTGTGCCGGAATATAATTCAGGGGAGACGGTGCCGGGGGCTGTGTAGCCTATATACGTGGCGGAATTTATTCCTATGGGACCTGGGGTCATTTGTGATATGGCCACTATGTCTGTAAACATTGTTTCTGATATCCATCCAGGGTCGACCACGGAATGCTCCACGAGAGACAGCATGGCATAACCTCCGCCAAAACCGAAGATACCTATTTTGATATAGGCCCAGATTAGTTTGATATAGATCATAGGCGGTTTCTTTGCTTTTTATTACGTACAGACTTGGTGCTCCATAAGAAATATAGCCATCCGCCTGCGGCACCGAGCATGATATACAGAATGGGATTGGATGCGAACCCCATGTCGAGAGATATCATAAGCGCTACCAGAACAGGGATCCATAGTGTTTTTATGGTGATTTTTGCGGCTTTTGCCGATGATATTACTGGTGCGACTATCAGAGCTACCACTGCCGGCCTGATACCCATGAAAATGGCAGATATGACCTTGTTGTTTTTTATAGTGTCGGGTGTCAGAAATATGGCAATCAGCAGTATTATGACCAGAGAAGGCAGTATGGAGCCGAGTGCGGCAGCCATGCTGCCTTTGACGCCGCGCATCTTATCGCCGACGGCTACCGAGATATTTACAGCCAATATGCCTGGAAGAGACTGTGCGAGCGCCAGCAGGTCAAGAAATTCGTCACGCTTTATCCATCCGTGCTTGTCCACTATTTCCCTCTCTATGATGCTGATCATGGCCCAGCCACCACCAAAGGTAAACGCCCCTATCTTAGTGAAAGATATAAACAGAGGCCACAATTCGTTGTTGGAATTGGCAGAATCCTTGGTAAGTTCTTCCTGGTTGCTTTTATCTGTCATGGGGAATATTTTATGAGTGCAAAATTAGTTATAATTTCCGATGGTTGTATCTACGCTATCCGATTATTTTTGCTAACTTCGCGATATGAAGACAAATAGAAGCAGCATTGTGGTCATATCAGTACTGTTTGCCCTCTTGTCGGCAGTATGTGCGAGGGCAGAGAAAGTCGGTCTTGTGCTTAGCGGAGGCGGCGCCAAGGGTATAGCCCATATAGGTGTGATCAAAGCTTTGGAGGAAAATGGTATCCCCGTGGATTATGTGGCCGGTACTTCTATGGGCGCAATAGTGGGTGGGCTGTATTCGTGTGGTTGGTCACCCGACGAGATTCTGGCATTGGTAAAATCAAGAGGGTTTCATTATTGGAGTACTGGCAAGATAGACCGGAATCTGACATATTATTTCAATCAGGATGAGCCCACGCCGCGCATGTTGCAGTTGCAGTTTGATTTCGGCAAAGAAACTGATGTGAGAGCTGATATTTTGTCTGGGGCATTGATTAATCCTTTGCCTATGAATTTTGAGTTTATGCGTCTTTTCGCACCTTATACGGCTCAGTGCAATGGCGATTTTGACAATCTTTTCGTGCCTTTTCGTTGTGTGACGAGCGATGTATACCATAAACGTAAGATTGTATGCGACGATGGCAGTCTGGGTGATGCCATAAGGGCATCGATGAGTTTCCCGATGGTCTTCAAGCCTATAGAGATGGACGGTGTTTTGGTGTATGACGGCGGTATTTATGATAATTTTCCGGTGGATGTGATGCATGAAGACTTTAATCCCGATGTCATAATAGGTGTTTCTGTCAGTGGTCCTGATAAAAAGCCTATACCAGGTGATATGTTTGAGCAATTGGAAGACATGATAATCCAAAATAATGATTATTCGCTTCCTTCAAACCTGGGGATAAAGATACAGGTGCCGGTATTGCAGTTCGGAGTTTTGGATTTCGGAAGTGCCGACGAGATATATGCTATCGGTTATCGCACCGGGCTGGCTATGATTGATTCTGTAAAACAACGCGTGTTATCGCGCACGGATCCATCTATAGTCACTGAACGCAGAGTTTCCTGGAGAGGCAGGACTCCAGTTCTGACTTTTGATTCCGTTGTTCCCGAGGGGATAACAGAGAGCCAGGCTGGTTATATATCTTATTGTTTCGAGGGTAGTGATGGAAGGGGTCTGCCTTTTGGAGAAAGGCATGCCAAGGATGCTTTCTACAGGCTGGTTTCATCCGGAAAAATTGACGATATGCGGCCCCAGGCTTATTATAACGACAGCACACGCAGGTTTAAAATGATGCTTGATGTTGATCTTAAGAGAAAATGGAGTGCCGGTTTTGGCGGATGGCTTACTTCATCTGTAAATTCAATGTTGTATCTTACGGCTGGTTATCATACTCTTAGCTTCAATTCGCTTGATGCTGATGTGGCTGGCTGGTTAGGTCAGAGTTATTATGCCGGCCTTGCACAGGCAAAGGTGTCATTGCGTACGCATGTTCCTTCTTATTTGCAATTTCAAGTATGCGGCAGCCGTAGGAAATACTATGAAAGTGATGTATTGTTCAGCGATACAGACAATCCGGCCTTTATCACATCGGATGAGGAATATGCGCGGCTGAATTATGCCATGGCCATAGGCCGTCGTTATAAGTATACGGCAGGATTGGGTTATGCGTTTGCAAGAGATGCATTTTTCCCTGGCCGGGTTAATGATTTCCGTGATGAGGGACGCGATCGTTGTGATTATCATACTCTGGGTGTTCAGATGCAGGTATCATCGAATACATTGAATTTTGATATGTATCCTTCAGAAGGCCAGGAATTGAGACTGTCTCTGCAAGGTTATCACGAGCGCTCCCATTTCGTGCCTGGCGATGTAAATGCGGATAAAGAGCCGCTGCGTATGATCCGTAACAGGCTTATGGCGCAGTTATATATGCGTCGTTATTTTCCTATTTATAAGAAACTAGTATTGGGAGGATGTGTCGATATACGCGGTATGGCAGGCAAGGTAGGAGGTGATTACTATGCAGAACTTGTGCATGCACCCTCATTTGGTCCTACTCCGTCTACACGTTACATGTTTAATGACGCGTTCAGGGCTTATAATTATATCGCTGCCGGTGTAATGCCTGTGTATAATGTTATGCAGAATTTGCAGTTAAGGGGCGATTTTTATCTTTTTTGTCCTATAAGGGATATGCGTGCGGATGCCGGTAACAGGGCGGTGTATTCTGGCTGGTTTCAACATCCGCAGTTCATAGGAGAGGTTGCGGCGGTTTATAATTTCCCCTTTGCATCGTTGGCTGTTTATGGCAATTATATTAGCCACACGGCCAAAAGTTGGAATGTGGGTCTTTCATTCGGCCTTATGTTTGAAGCTCCCCGTTTTCGTCAATAGGGTCACAGTCTATTCTGCTAACAACTGATTCGGGCATGTTTTTGGATGCTTTGGCTCCGAGGTTTTTTAGGTCTGAGGAGAGTTTTGTGACACTGCCGCGCCCTGTGGTTAAGCGTGAAAGGGCAGTCTCGTAGCTGTCTTTCGCTTTGTCTAGCGCCGCTCCTATCTCCTGCATCGAGTTTAAGAATAATACCACTTTGTCGTATAGCGCGCCGCCTTTACGGGCTATTTCGATGGTGTTGCGGTTTTGCTTGTCTTGTACCCATAGCTGGGAGACTATGCGCATTGAGGAAAACAGGTGGGTGGGGGATACCAGTGCCACATGCCGCGTGTATGCATATTGCCATAGTTCGGGGTCTTGCTGTACAGCGGCTATATATGCTCCCTCGTTAGGTATGAACATCATCACATGGTCGGCCGAGCCGTTTATACTGTCTTGGTATTTTTTTGCAGCCAGTTCGTTTATGTGCCGTTTGACAGATGCGAGATGATTGGCATGTAATGTCTTGCGTCGGGCCTCGTCTTCTTCTGAGCACAATTCTGCAAATGCGGTGAGTGATACTTTAGAGTCGATAACCAGTTTTCTGTTATCTGGCATATTTACTACAATATCAGGGCGTTGGCGATGTCCCTCTTCATCCTGTATAGAGCGTCCGTCACTTGAACGTGTCACCTGTGCTTCAAAATGTATACCTCGTTCGAGGCCGGCATTTTCCAGCATTGTCTCAAGAATCATCTCGCCCCAGTCTCCTTGTACTTTTGAGTTTCCTTTAAGGGCAGAAGTAAGATTTCTGGCCTCGGTGCCTATACTCTCGTTGAGTTTCATTAGGCGGTCTATCTGGTCGGTGAGTGATTTTCGCGAAGCATTTTCCTGCACATAAGAATCTGTAACGGCTTTTCTGAAGCCTTCTATGTTTTCTGCTAGCGGACGTAGTAAGGCCTCTATATGTTCCGCATTCTGTTCTTTTAGCCCGGCAGACTGTGATTTTAAAATTTCTGAGGCAAGAGCTTGGAATTGCGCAGTGCTTTCGCGGCGAAGATTTTCCATGTATTTTTCATTGTTTTGTTCAGAAAATCTACGTGCCTGCTCGTATTCCATACGTATTTTTTCAAATTGTTGCTCGTGTCTGGCCTGTAAGGCATCCATACGCCGTTCAAATTGCAAGTATTGGTATTCGGCCTGTTGGCGCAAGGCCGCGTTGTCTATGTCCCTGCTTTGATTATTTCGTGTTCGGTTTAAGGTATAAAAAAGCGCGGCGGCCAGAAGTATGACCACCGACAATAATATAATAGTCAATATATCCATCAGCTATGTTTGTTGCGTTTGCTCGTTCTTTTCCCTGGATTGCGTTTGTCAGATCTATCGATGCTACTTTTAGATCTGTTTTTGTGACTTTGGACTGTTTTTGGTGGCGGAGGTAGTTGTGACAGTTCCTCCTGGGCTTCCGGCAGGCCCTGTCCTGCTGCCATTTTATAATATTTTCTTGCTTTTTCAATATTCTTTTGTATCCCTCTGCCGTCGCGGTACATACGGGCCAGATAGAAAGCCGCATCGGGGTCCCCTTGTTCTGCTGCTCGCCAGAACCATTCGGCGGCTATGCGTTCATCGCTTTGTACTCCTGCGCCTGTTGCGAAACAATAGCCTATTTCAAATTGGGATGCGGCGTGTCCGTTTTGTGCTGCTTTGCGGAACCAGTATGCGGCGTCTTCCGCGCTTGCGCTTACCCCCTGTCCCTCCAGAAACATAAGTCCTATCTGGTACTGGGCATCCTGGTTACCTTTTTTTGCAGACAGTCCGAATGATTTTAATGCATCCAGATAGTTTCCGGCCTGGAGCATTTCCATCGCGGTGTCGTAATCAATATCTGGATGGACGGCTGTATTGTCAGCTTTGGCGGATATGATGGCCGATAATGATATAAATATTGCAAGAATAAAGGCTTTCATTTAGCTATTAACGTATATAGCGAATGATTATTGTTTAGGTGTTGTATGTCCTGAAATGTCAGTATGCGTTGCTTTCGCCCTTGAAAGCGTTGAATATTGTTAAAAAAACAATTTTTATATCCAGAAATATATTCCAGTTATGGATGTACCAGACATCGTATTCCACACGCTTTTCCATTTGCCACAGGTGCTTGGTGCCGCCTCTGTAGCCGTTGACTTGCGCCCAGCCTGAGATACCCGGTTTTACTGCGTGCCGCACCATGTATTTACTTATCAGTCTGCTGTAGTCTTCTGTTTGGCTCACCATGTGAGGTCTAGGTCCTACGAGACTCATGTTTCCCAGTAATACATTGAAAAACTGTGGCAGTTCGTCAAGCGATGACCGACGGAGAAAATCGCCGAATCGTGTTTTCCTCGGATCGTTTTCGGTGGCCTGTAATTTATCAGCGTCTGCATTTGCACGCATCGTCCGGAATTTATAGCACGTGAAGTCCCGACCGCGTATGCCGGTTCGTGTCTGTCTGAAGAACACAGGGCCTGGTGAGGACAGTTTTATTCCGATGGCGATGGGCAATACCCAGAGAGGGGAGAGTATTATGACCGGAAGTGTGAGCAGCAGGTCGAAAGCTCTCTTTAACATACAGTTCCAGTGTTTGGTCAGTGGAGATATGGTATGTGTCATGACAGGAAGCGAGCCTACCTGGCTCTGCACGAAATGACCTCGCAGCGTGGGACTGAAGTTGGGTACATATACAAATTCTATGCCCAGTTCGTCTGCCACCACCATGACGTCAGCCAGAGGTTTTGCGTTGCCTACATCAAGTGTGTAGAAAATCAGATCGATGTTGTTTTTGAGTACAAATTCCGGTATGCGGTGTAGAGGCGCAGTGTAATAATCGGAAAATTCGGTCAGTTTTGAACTATCGTCATCGAAATATCCCATTATGCGGTAGCCATATCCTGCATCACTTTGCAACTCGTTTTTTAATATAAGTGAGTTACTATTGGCTCCAACTACTATCACGCGTTTGAAGTTCAAACCCATGCGCCGTACTTTTTTAAGTACTTTGTGGGCCAGCAGCCACCAGCATGACACAAGACAGAAGTAAAGGAATATGAATACAAAACCTGATTTCCAGCCTACATCTGATATGCCGAGGACATAAAATAAGGACACAATAGTAGCACCGTATACCACAGTGCTTTTAAATGCCTGAAGTACAACACGGTCGGCATAGAGTATGCGCATGCGGTGTATGTCGGAAAATGCGAATGCAGAGGGCAGAAACGCGACATTGACCGCGAGCCATACCCACTTTGATTTGAATTCCGGAGAAACATCAAATATGGTATATGACAGGATGTATGCCAGGGTTATAATGGCTAAGTCACCAATTATTAATGCGGTCTGGAGGTAGCGCCCTAATCTGATTTTATCCGTCATCAGTTGTGTTAAGGTTGTGAAACTCTACAGTATTTGCCGGCACGATACTGACAACTGTGCCGGCAAATGTGAGAAAATGGGATAGGCAGATTTATTTGTCCGCCTTGTTATTGAGCATGGCCAGTTTTTGTTCCAGCTCTTTGATATCGTCTTTGATGCGCTGTGTGCGGCGCTCCATTTCACGCAACATGCTGTTTCCTTCTTTTGATTTGATGTTCAGGAAGCCGAGGTTGTTCTCAAATGTTTTCAGTTCGTTGCGTTTTTGTTCTATGGCGCGTGTCAACTTGTTGCGTTCGCTTGCCATGCGGCGTTCGTCATTGCTGAGGCCGGCCAGTTGCTCTTCAAAACGATTCATGCGTGCGCGGCTTTCGCGTAAGTCGAAATTCTCTCTGACAGCATTTTGTGCGTTACGATATTCCTCGTACAGCTTGTCTTTCATTTTGAAAGGAACATGTCCTATGGAATTCCATCGTGTTTGCTGCTCTTTGAGAGTTTCTATTACCTGCTGGCGGCCTGCATCTGCCGGAATGGCTTTAAGAGCCTCTATTACAAGACGTTTAGCTGCAAGATTTTCGTTTTCTTCATGGCGTCGCGAAGCCATGTCTTTTTTGCGTGCGTCAAAGAATGTATTGCATGCTGTCATAAAGCGTTGCCATATTGCATCGCTATGTTTCCGTGCAACACTGCCTATAGTTTTCCATTCGGCCTGTAGAGCTACTATTTCTTCTGCTGTTTTCTTGAAATCAGTAGAATTCTGCAGTGCTTCGGCACGTTCGCACAAAGCGGTTTTCTTCTCTAGATTAGAGGCTAGTTCTTCTTTAGTGCGAGAGAAGAAATCTGCTTTTCGAGCGAAGAAATTGTCGCATGATTTACGGAAACGTGTGAACAGGGCATTATTTGCCTTGCGAGATGCGAAGCCGAGTTCTTTCCAGCGAGCCTGCATTTTCTTTATGGTTTCGGTTGTTTCCTCAAATGCTGCAAAAGTCTTGATTGCATCAATATCAATTGCCTCGATTTCTTCGCAGATGGCTGTTTTGGCAGCTTCGTTGGTCTGTTCTGCCTCTTTGCGTGCTTCGAAATAATCCTGGTGTCGTTTGTTGATCACGGTGGAGAGCTCTTTAAACTCATTCCAGATTTCTTCACGGTGTTCTTTAGCCACAGGACCAGCCTCGCGCCAAAGGTCGTGGAGAGCCTGGAGTTTTTTAAAGGCATTTATCACATCTTCTTCAGATGTAAGCATGCGAGCTTGCTCTATCAGATCTCGCTTTATTGCCAGATTGCGCTTGAAATCAAGGTCACGCAGTTCTTTGTTCATCTTCAGACAGTCGAAGATCTGCTCGACAACTGTTTGATAATTTTTCCAGGTCTCATTTACTGCCCCGGCAGGTATTTCGGCAATTGCTTTAAAGTCTTCTTGCAGCTGTCGAACTTCAGTAATGTACAGATTGATATTGTCTATGTCTGCTGCTATGGCTTTCAGCTTGTCTATAATCTCATTCTTTTTTGCAAGATTTTCCAGACGGCGTTTTTCTTCCTCTTCAAGGAAAAGGTTTCGCATTTCGCGGAATGATGCCAGAAGGTCTTTGAACCGGGCCTCGCATGGGTCTGGAGCCGACACGAAATTTGCACCATCTTCTGCTTCTTCGGCAAACTTCATTGCTTCTGCTTCCAGTTCTGCATTGCGCAATATATAGAATGCCTGCTTCATCATAGCCACCTCTTTGTGACGGTTGGCCTCTTTGGCATCTATTATATTTTGAAGTGAGCTTATTAGCTCATCTTTAGTCATTTCGAAGTATTTATGCTGTGCCGCATTGGTATCATCCGCCGATTTGTCTTCTGATTCGGGAGTTTCGGCCTGGTCATTTGCCATTGCATTGCACATGGCAGGCTCACACTGCTGCACATCGTTTTCTGTAGAGGAGGATTCCGCCTGTATGGCAGGCTGGGGATTTACGCTTCCGTTGTCAGGAAGGGCTTTTTCAAGCTCGTTCATGGTTTAAAATTTGATGAATAAAACTGGCTGGATACAAGTTGCCATATCTTGTCTCTGGGTTAGGATGGGGCACTTGTTTGTTTCAGCGCTCAAATTTAATGCTTTTTACTGTATTGGGAAAATAAAAACGTTATTTTATTCCTTCACGATGCAGGCCGATATGATTTTCACAGGCTCTTTGGGTAAATCACCGGCACCTACGGGCACGGATTGTATTTTTTCTACCACATCCATGCCGTCCAGCACTTCGCCGAACACGGTGTAGGCATTGTCAAGATGCGGTGTGCCTCCGATCTTGCTATAGGTGTCTATAATATTGGCCGGCATTGCTATGAACGGAACTTCTTGTTCTGTCTTTGCAATTAACTCTTGACGCAGCTGTTCCAGTCCTGTAGTGTCCTTGGCCTGCTGAAGGATCATGATTTTATCCCGTGAATCCATGGCCAGCTTCTGGAAATAAGACTGTCGAGCTTCCTGGTTCATGCGTGCCTCCATACGTTTTATGGTCTGGGGCTGGTAGCATTGTCCGGTCACAATATAGAACTGTGAGCCCGAGGAGCGTCGTTCGGGATTTACCTGGTCTCCGGTACGTGCGGCAGCCAGTGCTCCGTATTTGTGGAAATGCGCCGGATAATTAATTTCAGCCGGCAGCGTGTATCCGGGATCGCCGGAGCCAAGAGGTTGTTTGTTATCCGGATCTTTGGAGTTAGGATCGCCGGCCTGGACCATAAAGTCTTTTATGACACGGTGGAACAGTATGCCATCATAGTAGCCTTCTTTGACAAGTTTTATAAAATTGTCACGGTGTGCCGGAGTATCGTCATACAGACGTATTTTTATGTCTCCGAGGTTGGTTTTGATTTCAACCACGGGACCTGTGGCTGTCGTGTCTGGCATCAATGTCTTAGCAGTAGTGCTCATAGGATTTGTGATAGGTGCTTGCGAAAGCGCGGCCATGGCCATGCAGGCAATGAACACGCCTAATATTAATTTTCTCATTGGTGTTACATAATTATATTATACCGGAAGGATGGACACGCTTATAGATTCTTCGGAAATTGTCATCTTTATCCCGTAATTCGTCAGCATGCATTGTGTAATCAGGGCCCCATACGGCAGAAAGCAGGTCGGAGAGATAGACCTGGTCACGGTCTTTTTCTATGGTGGCTTTCAGCAGCAGATCTATTTGCGAGGCGAAGTTTTCATGGTCTATAGCTGCGAGAAACCTGGCCGCACTGGCGGAGAACTGTCCGGACTTATCTACTGTAATAATCTGGTTTACAGCCCGGTTTATCTCTTCGGCCGAAGCATTTATATTGTTCACCAAGTACTCGTATGAACTTAGCCCGTCTGCACCAGAGGGGAAGGTTGTATCGAGGTTGTCCATAATCTTTCGGTTTTTTCTCATGCAAAAGTAGCAAAATAATTTCGTTGTTTGGCTAAAAAATCATAAATTTGTGCAAAAATTACAATTAACCTGTATGAAGCGCTCTGACTTTGTAATAGTAATAGGTCGTCAATATGGCAGCGGAGGTCGCGAATTAGGCCAAATGCTAGCCAGACGTCTCGGAATACCTTATTATGACAAAGCTTTGCTGAGCGAGGCAGCCGGACGTCTTGGCTTTAGGGCGGATCTGTTTGAGCGAGCCGATGAAAAGAGGCCCTCGTTCTTTTCTTCTCTTTTGAGCGCTAATTATGGATCGTCCACATATTTTGCACCAGGAGCCATGCATAACGCCACACTATACCAGATGCAGAGTGATGTTATAAGGAATCTGATGGATTCGCCATGTGTGATAGTGGGGCGTACGGCAGACTATATAGGCCGTGAACGCAAAAATGTGGTCAGCATTTTTCTTCATGCCGATAATGCTTATCGAGTGTCTCGCACGCATTGCCTTCATCCGGGTTTGCCGGATGACAGTGCGGCTATGGAAATTATGGCTAAAAAGGATGCGGAGCGCCAGACATATTATAATTATTTCACAGGTCGAAAATGGGGTGATGCGGCCAATTATCATCTTTCGCTGTGTACTTCGTTATTTTCTACAGAACGTGCTGCAGATTTGGTCTGCCGGTATCTTGATCTTATGGCGGATGAGATTGGGAATGAAAACTCTTGAAAAGTTTGTGAACCCACAGCCCGGTTTTAACGTTTGTGTAGAAAAAAAGAATTATGAATAATAAATCGTATTTAGTAACATACCTTATAACCCTGGTGGGTGGTATCGCTCTCGTTGTGCTTAACGGGAGGGCCAGACTTTTCGATGCCATCGCGGTGTTGATCGGTATTATCTTCCTGGTATTAGGTGTTGTATCATTGTTAGGTAGTTTCAGACTGACCAAGGCTGACAAAGCAGCCGGTCGCAAACCGTCGGTTTCTCTAGCCGTGGCATCTGCAGGTGCCCTAGGCTTAGGATTGCTAATGGTTTTTGCTCCGGGGCTTTTCATACACTATCTGGTATATGTCATAGGCATTGTACTGATATTGTGCGGCGTATTGCAGTTGTATAATTTTGTGCCTTCCATGAGGTCTTTCGGCCTGTCGTGGCTTTATCTCGGCATACCTGCGGTGTGCATGCTGGCAGGAGTGTTGATCATGATACTCGGTCCTGCCAAAGTTATGAATTTCATGGCATTGCTTACCGGTATTGTGCTGATTGTTTATAGCCTTAACGGGTTTGTGGGCTACTTGGCCGCGGCAAAACTTATGAAATCAGCCAAGGCAGGTCCTGAGTTAGTTGATGTAAAATGAATTGATATAGGCAGTGGCGCGGTCTGTCGCCGGATCCGTCAATGGATCGGGAGGAAAGTCCGGGCAACATAGAGCACCATACTTTCTAACGGAAAGCTGTGGGTGACCGCAGAGCAGTGTAACAGAGAATAACCGCCGTACTGCCTCGTGCAGGCTGTTCGGTAAGGGTGAAAAGGCGGGGTAAGAGCCCACCGGCCTCATGGTGACATGTAGGCGTCAGTACATCTTATGGGTTGCAATGCCAAATATACCGGCAGTCAAGGGTGGCTCGCCCGTTGCCGGGGGGTAGGCAGCTTGAGTCGTGGCGCAAGCCTCGAAGTAGATAAATGGCAGACCCGTGTCTGAGGTTTCGGCCGATGATGCGGACATAACCCGGCTTACAGCGCCACTGCTATCTTACCGAAGACTGAAAAGAGGGAAGGCAAAGCTATGCCGTAACGTCTCTTTTCAGTCTTCTTTTTAATATTGAAATATACTTTTTACTATGGCTGCATTAAATTTGTCTTCGAAAATATCCCGTATTGTCGATTCGGTCAGGCGTTTTGCCCTATATTGTTGGGAAGGAGTATGGCGCGATCCGTCGAATCATATAAGGGTCAAGATACTAAAGACTCTCAATCTTTCGGTTCGCACATTTCTTGATTCTGACTTGCAGAGCCGCGCGGCCTCGCTTACCTATAGCACGCTGCTTGCCATAGTTCCCGGCTTTGCGTTGTTATTTGCCATAGGCCGAGGGTTTAATTTGCAGAATCTGTTGAAAGACGAACTTTTCAAATTCTTTCCGGCCCAGTCCAAAGCCATAAGTACGGCTACTGGATTTGTTGATTCGTATTTGAAACAGGCATCACAAGGTGTTTTTGTTGGCATCGGTATTGTATTTCTGTTATGGACTATGATTTCCCTGTTATCTCAGATTGAGTCCAACTTCAACCAGTTATGGGGAGTTAGACAAGGACGTTCCATATACCGCAAGGTGACAGACTATACATCGATATGCCTGTTGGTGCCTGTAATGATGGTGTGTTCGGCCGGTATAAGTATTTTTATGAATACAGCTTTCAATACAGTGTTCGGACAGTCTGTATTTTCCCCGGTGGCTTCTTTCCTGCTTGACTGTGCCCCGTTTGTATTATCATGCGTGGCCTTTATGTTGTCTTTTCTGCTAATTCCCAATACCCATGTTAAGATAAAGTATGCAGCCATATCAGGCTTTATATGCGGCATAGCATTCCAGATAATACAGCTTCTTTTTATCAGCGGACAGGTATATGTTGCCAAATATAATGCTATCTATGGTTCGTTTGCATTCTTGCCGTTGTTGCTTATATGGTTGCAAATGTCATGGCTTATTCTGTTATTCGGCTGTACATTTACATATTCGATGCAGAATATATTCCATTACACATTTACTGAAGATGTAAGCAATATTTCGCCGCTGTATATGCGCAAGCTGACCGTTGTTGCTGCAGCTATTATAGCAAGCAGGTTCAGAAAGCATGAAAAGCCTTTGACCCAGGGGGAATTATCATCTAAATATGATCTGCCTATAAGAATTGTATCTGAAATTGTGTCACGATTGCAGGAAGCCGGGATAGTTAACTTTGTAATCTTGGATAAGTCTGAGGATTATGGAGTAGCTCCGGCAGTTAATCTAGACAGATTTACACTCGGACAGCTTCTTGAAGCTATAGATGTGCACGGCCGTAAAGATTTTGTGCCGAAATTCAACGAGCGCTATACACAGGCCCTGGCTATGGTAGACCACGTGGCAGATTCTGAATATTCAGCGGCTTCTAAGATATTGCTTATAGATATACCTGTAAAATAAAAGAGTACCAGGCATGGTTCTATATAGAATCATGCCTGGATTAGATTGTATAAAGATTTTTTATCCGAATATATGTTCAATATCTTCCATCGAACGGGGATACAGGAGCATATCGCCGGCAATCTTGCGTGAAGTTTCCTCGCCTAATGTCGCTTTGACTATGGCCAGAGACCAGAGTAAGGCGTTTGACGGCCCGTTGCCAAGTACCATATCGGGGGTGGATACCACAGGCTTGTCTTCCATTATTGCGCCGGTGCAAAGATGTTCGAAGCCAGGATAACATGTTGCCGGTTTTCCCTCAAGCAGACCGAGCTGTCCGAATACTACTGCCGGTGCAGCGCAGATAGCGGCCATGCGTCCGCCATTGTCAGCGTGCTTTTTCAACAGTCTGGTGAGTGGTGCGAACTCGGCCAGGTTTTGTGCGCCTGGCATTCCGCCTGGGCATATCAGCCAGTCGGCGTTGTCAAACAGAGTTTCGTTATATACAGTGTCCGCATGCATGGTCACTCCGTGAGCGCTTGTCACTTCAGGTGATGAGGTTATGGAGATAGTTTTGACAGGAATATTGGCGCGGCGCAATACATCGATCACCGTGATGGCTTCTATGTCTTCAAATCCGTCGGCAAGAAATACAAATGATTCTTTCATAAGAGATGGTAATTAAGGATATTGAAAGACTATTCAAAAGTGAAATGAATAGCCGTGTTTAAGTTTGTGTAAATTTACAACAAATATTTATTATAACAAAATTTGTATATTAAAAGATTTCGGAAAAATTTGGTTATTTTAAATTATTATTATATTTTTGCGTTTGAAACGGTTTTGCCGTTAATTTTGTGGGAATATTCCCTGATGCATAAAATATTTTTGTAATGAGAATCTCGTTGTATCTTTCTATTGTATTTTCTGTGATCTTATTGTTCCCTTCCTGTGGCAGTAAGGTTTATTCAACTTGCGAGGGCAGTGTGTGGAACACGTTGTACCATATTACTTATTGCGGAGACGCTGATTTTTCAGACTCAATACGTAGTGTTCTGCGCAAGGTGGAGATGAGTGTGTCGGCTTTCAACAAAGAATCTGTGGTGAGCAAGATAAATAGAAATGCTGATATGACGGTAGACCATGGTTTTAAGGAGGTTTATGATATGTCGCGTGCCGTTTGGGAGTGTAGTGACGGCGCATTTGATCCTACACTGGCTCCGCTTATAAATGCTTATGGTTTCGGATATACAGACAGCATCCATGTGAATAAGAGTGTGATAGATTCCATACATAAATATGTGGGTCTGGGTAAGACCGCTATAACTCCTGATGGGAGAATGCAGAAAGCGGATCCGCGTATGGAATTTAATTTTTCGGCCATAGCCAAGGGTTATGGCTGTGACAAGGTGGCCGAGATGTTTGAAAACAACGGTATCAGTGATTTTATGATAGAGATAGGTGGAGAGATTGTTGTGAGAGGCCTGAATCCGCATGGCGAAAAGTGGAATATTTCTGTTGACCGTCCGGTATTCAGTAAAGATATGGCTATGCACGAGTCGCAGACGGTGGTTGCATTGACAAACTGCGGTATAGCTACTTCGGGTAATTATCGCAATTATAAGGGCAGCGGAGACAAGCGTTTCGGTCATACTGTGGATCCTCTGACCGGCAAGCCTGCCATTAACGATCTGGCAAGTGCCACGGTGATTGCCCCTACCTGCATGGAGGCAGACGCGTATGCCACGGCGTGTATGGCTATGGGGGCGAGACGGGCTAAAAATATGATTCAGGAGGCAGATTTGCCGGCATTGTTGATTTTTACTGACGGAACTGTCTGGCAGACTCCGGCATTTAAAGACTTGGTAGTAAAATAGCGTTTCGGTAGTTCGGATAAAAGATATAAATATGCAGCATTCTCTAGAGAATGCTGCATATTTAGTAATGGGAATATTTTATTAGTTATCTTATTGTTGTTTTCTTTTTGTAATTTCTAGTATCTTTTACTTTCTTTGTTTTGCTGTGACGAGGTTCGTTTTCGTCGTCATCAGCTTCCAGTATATTGTTGCGTAGCTGCTTTACCTCCTTGTTCAATGTTTCGATTTCCTGGGCCTGGTTTCTTATTGTAAGAATCAGCGAGTTTAATTCTTCGTTTTCAATATCAATCGGATACTGTTCTTCCACGCGTACCAGAAAGTCTGCCAGCACATTCATATAATTTGTAAATGCAGAGTATGGACTTTCATACGGACTGAATGATGCATGAACGGTGCCGTCAGCCAGATTCTTGGTGCTCATATAGAAGAAATGGTCAGAGCTTTGCAGATACTCCCAGTCCTGTTTTAGACGTCGGTCGGAGCAGAGATTGACACGCTCTGTCACCGAATATAGCTTTGCGAGTGCTTCTTTCTGCAAATTGTTGCCTTTCCACGCGCTTACATCACGGGCTTCGTCTGCCCACGACATTGGATAAGGCACCGACAGTGAGTCGACAGGCTTTAGTTTTAGAACGGCATCACTTGGTGTTATAAACGATATTCCTTTCTCTGCCGCAAAGTGCGGCAGAGCCTTCATAAACTCGAATATGCCGCTTTCGCCGGGCTGGAATTCGCCAAATGTCTCCATGGACAGGAATATATTTATGATTTGGTGGTCTTCTGGGAGAGCCGCGATCCATTCCATATATTTGTCTGCGGTCAGAGGATATTCGTCCCATTCGCTGTTCGAGAAATTGCGAGATATGGCGTCAGATAGTTTATCATTCTTAAGTAGCAGTTTAAGTTTTGGCGCGGATGCCGCACAGTACATGAAATCGGGGCTTTTCCATCCCAGTATGTGCTTGGCACCTTCGGTGAGTGCTCCCTTGAATCCCATAGCCGATATTATTGACGCAATTTCATCATCATATATCAGTTCTGTATTACGGAATATCTTAGGCTCTTGTCCGAACAGTTCATGGATTAGTTTGTCGTGCGCCCTGACCTGGCGTATAAACTCATAAGGTTCAGTGAGCGCAGCCAGCGAATGGGAGTATGTTTCTGACAGAAATTCCACACAACCGGTTTTTGCTAGTTTTTTAAGCAGTTCTATAAACTCAGGCACATATTGCTGTAACTGTTCTACGGCGGTGCCCGTGATAGAAATGGCACATCTGAACTCTCCATTGCTCTGTTCAATCATCTGCAACAGGGTGTGCGCCATCGGGATATATGAGCGTTCTGCTATATGTGTGATTATATCGTCATTGGCAAAATCGTCATAATAGTAATGGTCATTGCCAATATCGAAGAAGCGATACTTTTTTAATCTGTATGGCTGGTGTATCTGGAAATAAAAACAAACTGATTTCATGTCTATATATGCTGAGGGTGAATTGTATCGATTTTTTAATTGTGTCAGAATCCTGTTACACGGCGGTATATATCTATTACTTTCTGACCGGCCTTTTCCCAGGTTATTCCTTTCAGTTCTTCCATACCCTGCTGCTTTAATGTTTCATACATGGCCGGATATGAAATTATAGAATGTATTGCGTCGGCCATGGCGTCTATGTCCCAGTAGTCGGTTTTAATCACATTCTGAAGGATCTCGGCACATCCGCTCTGTTTTGAGATTATAGATGGTACTCCCATCTGCATGGCCTCTAGCGGAGATATACCGAACGGTTCGGATACCGAAGGCATTATGTATACATCAGAAGCTTTCAGCATCTCATATACTTGTCTGCCGCGCAGGAATCCTGTGAAATGAAACCTGTCCGCTATTCCGCGTTTGGCAGCCAGGGCAATCATTTTATTCATCATGTCTCCGCTGCCGGCCATGACGAAACGGACGTTATGGTTTTTCTTTAAGACTTTGGCCGCCGCTTCCACAAAGTACTCGGGGCCTTTCTGCATGGTTATGCGTCCAAGAAATGTTACAACTTTATCTTTATTGTCTGGCTTTGGAATTGATAATAAGTCTTCGCTCAAAGGCACTACGGCGTTGTGCACAGTGGTGACTTTGTCAGGTGGTATGCCATATTTTTCTATAACTGTCTGGCGTGTCAGGTCAGAGACAGTGATTATATGGTCGGCATACTCCATACCGTTTTTTTCTATTTCGAACACAGTAGGGTTCACACTGCCTCGCGACCTGTCGAAATCTGTGGCATGCACATGGATTACAAGTGGTTTCCCCGTAACCTCTTTAGCATGTATGCCGGCTGGGTATGTCAGCCAGTCATGAGAGTGTATCACGTCACACGGAATGGTGCGCGCTATAACTCCTGCCACTATTGAATAGTTATTTATCTCTTCCAAAAGATTATCAGGGTACCGGCCCGAAAACTCTATGCATCCGAGATCGTTAAGGCGCATATAGTTGAAATCTGCATAAATGTGTGAGCGGAGGTCAAAATAAAGATCCGGTTCCATGACTTTCCCGATACAGGACTGTACGTATTCTCGCGACACATCTCTCCAAGCCACAGGCGTTTCACTGGCACCTATGATTTGCGCGAATGTGCGGTCTTCGTCTCCATACGGTTTCGGTATTACGAACGATATTTCCATGCCGCCGCAGTTATGCATGCCTCGTGTCAGCCCGTAGCTGGCGGTGCCGAGGCCACCTAAAATATGGGGTGGGAATTCCCAGCCAAACATTAATGCTTTCATCACTTTGTCACGGATTGCTGTTGTTCCTTATTCATTTCTTTAACAGTCCTGAGTATGCGCAATATCTCACCCACGTTCTTGGCCGTGCTTACGGCTCCTCTTCCGGTGAATGGCGGATTCGCATCATACATTTCAGAAAGACTGCCTATGCACCCTTCACTCATCTCGTCTTCATAACCTATGAGCATTCGTTCGATAAATCCTATGCCGCTATACCCGAATACTTTGAAGTATGCGTCGGCATAGAAGCCGAACAGCCATGGGCGTGCCGGACCGCGGTGCACGGCATATTCTCGTTCTACAGGGCCTCCCTCATACGATGGTATGTATCCCTGGCTCTTTGGCGATAGCGAGCGAAGTCCTTTCGGTGTCAGCAATTCGCGGGTAACCAGGTCCAGCACACGTTTACGCTGCCGTCTGTCCAGCGGACTGAATTCCATGCCGATCGCTATGGCCATGTTAGGCCGCACCTGTAAATCTTTATATGCTCCGTCTACATAATCGTACAGATAGCCGTGGTCGTTGAGGAATGTCTCTATGAAGGCATTCTTTGTCTTAGATGCGATAGCACGCAGGTTTTCAGTATATTCCTGTTGTGCCGGATCGTTTTCATACATTGATATTGCAAAGCATATGGCATTATACCATAATGCGTTGAATTCTACCAGATAACCTGTGCGAGGGATTATTGGTTTGCCATAGATTGTTGCCGACATCCAGCTTACCGGCATATTTCGTCCGTCACTTCTCACAAGACCGTTTTCATCCAGTATAAGATTGGGTACGGCGCCGGTTATCACAGTTTCGATAAGCCACTTTATATGGTCACCGTACATCTCTTTTGCGGCTTGTAGCCCCTGGCTGCGGCCATATTGCTGTATAGCCCATACTGCCCATAGCGGTATGTCCGGCAGGTCTATATCTTTGATTGTGGGGTCTTTTGTCCCATCTGACACAAAACGCCGCAGTGCTTCAAGCAGCGATTTCATAATCTGTTCGTAGTCGTTAGCATGCTTTATCGACAGGGTGCATCCGGGCAGCGCTATCAGCTCATCTCTTGACCTTACATTCAACCAAGGATAACCGGCCATGATGTACATGCCAGACTTATTTTTAAGATAGAATTGCTTGGCCGCGTTTTTCAGACAGTTATAGAAACTTGTACGCATAGTGCGGGTTCTAATCTCTGTCTCGTAGTCTTCAGTGAACAGTGCCGGGTCACATTCGTATGTAGATGCAGAGAATATTATACTTTCACCTCTCTTTATTGGTAGTTCAAAATATCCTGGCACCCATAAGTCCTCTTTGTAGGGTATGCCTCTGTCGCGGTCCTTATAGTACTCTATACCATAATACCAATGGCCGTCATCTACCCATTTGGCCGGTTTGTCAAACTGCATGAACAGATGTGGATAACCAGGATACAGACAACAGCTCGCTCCGTTTTTGGCCGCCGTCATATCTTTATTTAAAGCATTGTTTTCCACACACAGGTCATTGGCGTTTCTAAAAGCGAGAAACGGCCTGAAACGCAGTGTAGTCGGGGAGTGCGCTTCTACAAGTGTGTACTTTATCAGTATTCTGTTCTCATGTGAAATAAATACTTTCTCTTTGGTGAGTATCACACCGCCAACTCTGTATGTCAGTTTCGGCACACTTTCGCACTCAAACTCACGTATATATTTATGCCCGTTTGGACTGAAGATTCCCTCTCCGTATTGGTGTATACCCAGATTAAACGGCGCCCCGTGCTGTATCACAGTCTCATCAAGGCTTGAGAGAAGGACATGCGCCTTATTATCCATCTCAGGAATAGGGATTACCAATAAGCCGTGTTGTTTTCGTGTATTGCATCCCACTATCGAAGTGCAGTGGTATGCGCCGCTCTTATTGGTGCGCAGCATTTCTCTGGGCAGACTTTGCTCCAGATTTATCATGAGACTTTTATCGTATTTCAGGTAACTCATTTGGAGATGTGATTGTTATATAATATATGTGTTATGCCGGATTTAATTGCTGGCGAGATTGGTTAGAATGGCTATGCTTATTTCAATGTGTTGGGGCACGCCGGACATCATTCTGCCTTATTCTATGTAAGACGCATAGTTATCTCTTACATATTTACAACGTTTAAAAACTATATAATGTTTTTGTGTATTATATGCTATGTGGCATAATCTTGCGGCATCGATATGTTTGTTGTCTCTTGACAAGTGTGGTGTGCGTATTTTTTATAATTTATCGGCAGTATAAGGTTGGTATTATATTTCCAATTTATGGCATACGAGAACCTCCGTATATGTAAATTAGGTAATATACAAAAGAGAAGTCAGTACTTCTAATGAAATACTGACTTCGTACTCACCATTATAGGTGATTAATATGTCTAAGCAGGTAATTAAAAACCAGCATTATTTAAGGGCATCTTTAACAGCATCGTTGGGCACCATCTCCTCTTTGAAGATGTAGGCACCGGTCTTCGGAGACTTCTCCATTTTGATGATTTTGCTGTATGTGCGGCCTTCACCTTTTTGCAGTGACGCTACTGTCTTTTTTGCCATAGTGGTGTATCGTTAATTATTTGATTTCTTTGTGGATAGTATATCTTCTGAGAATCGGGTTGTATTTCTTCAGCTCCAGACGCTCAGTAGTGTTTTTGCGGTTTTTTGTGGTAATATAGCGAGATGTACCGGGCATACCGCTGTTTTTGTGTTCAGTGCATTCGAGAATAACCTGTACTCTGTTGCCTTTAGCTTTCTTTGCCATATATTCGGGTCTTGCTTAATTACATTGATAAAACTTTGATATCCTTGAAATCCAGGTAACCTTTTTTCTCGGCTGCCTTGAGAGCGGAGTCCAGACCCATCTTGTTGATGGTGCGCAGACCACGTGCTGATACTGTGAGCAGAATCCACAAATCCTCCTCTACCCAGTAGAATTTCTTTGTGAAGAGGTTGACGTTGAATTTGCGCTTTGTGCGGCGCTTGGAGTGGGAAACATTGTTACCCGTCATTGCTTGCTTGCCTGTTATCTGACAAATTTTTGACATGGCTGTTTTGTATTTTCTTTATTATTCCGTTTCGCTTCGGGGCCGCCATCTCAGTTCTCATATCATCGCTAAGTGCATCATTCTCAGCGATTTTACAGGATGTGCCACAAAACCAATGCAAAATTACTAATTTTCAGGCACATGGCCAAATATTTAGCGCGCTTTTTCCTCTCTTCGAGAGAGTGGATTTGGTGTTAGCTGTCCTGTATGTCAGTCATCGCCGCCGTATTCAGGTGGTGTATAGTTATGTCTGAGCACATTCAGAAGCATGACCATGGCATGGTTGGTGGCGCTCTCTATTACTTCGTTTCGTTTTCCGGTAAAATGTCGTACTTCGCTTACTACCAAATCATTGTACTTTACTGCAAACCAGACTGTGCCCACTGGTTTGGCGGCTGTGCCTCCGTCTGGGCCCGCTATGCCTGATGTTGCCATGCCGCAGTTGGTGTGCATCAGCTGGCAGACACCTTCGACCATCGCTTCGGCCACTTCGCGGCTTACAGCTCCGTATCTGGCTATAAGTGAGCGGTCTACATTGAGTACAGATGCTTTTATTTCATTTGAGTAGCTTACTACGCTGCCCAGAAAGTAAGCGGAACTACCGGAGTTTTGGACGATTCGGTGCGCTATATTGCCACCTGTGCAACTTTCCGCAGAAGACACGGTAAGCTCGTTTTCCTGAAGTTTTGCGCCGAGAAGTTTTGAGATTGTAGTATCTTCAAGCGCTATCACCTCTTCTGAAAATAGATCGGCTAGTGTGCGCTGGTATTTGTTCATGTTGAACCTCAGTAGTTCCAGGCCCGGGGCGGAACCATTGAGCCTTACATGGGTGCATTCCGCTTTTGTTTTGTATGTCAGCGATATGTACTCAGGCAGACTTGCCTCGAAGTGGCGCATAAGCCTGTGCAGCTCTTCGCGCGTGTACCCATATATGATTATGTGGCGTTCTTCGGTGTGTTTAGTTTCGTTGCTCATAGCGTGGGAGGGATTAGTCAGACGCTGACCCGGGAGTATGGGGGGAGCGAGAGATCGCAGAATTGCGAATCGCGGTATTTAAAATAGCCGGCCATGGCAACCATGGCCGCATTGTCTGTGGTGAATGCCCTGTCAGGTATCCAGGGTGTTATGCCGCGTTTTTTGCAGAAATCCGACACGGCAGAGCGCACACCTGAGTTGGCCGACACTCCGCCTCCGATGGCAAGATGTCTGACAGGGTGCCGCCGCACAGCCTTGTCCAACTTATCCAGTAATATTTCTATAATTGTGCGTTGCAGCGAGGCGGCTAGGTCAGCCAAGTTGTTTTCTATGAATGCATCATCTTCTTTTACCGCGTCACGCAGGGTGTATAGAAACGAGGTTTTCAGACCTGAAAATGAATAGTCCAGTTCTGGTATATGCGGTTTGCTGAATTTAAACCGTGACGGGTCGCCCGTTGCCGCTAGCCGGTCTATATGCGGACCTCCGGGGTAGGGTAGTCCCATTACTTTTGCACACTTGTCAAATGCTTCGCCTGCCGCGTCATCAATAGTCTGTCCCAGTATTTCCATATCGTTATACCCTTTTACCAGGATAATCTGCGAATTTCCTCCTGATACAAGCAGGCACATATATGGAAACTGCGGCACCGGCTCATCGTTGGTTTTTCTTACAAAATGTGCAAGCACATGTCCGTGCAAGTGGTTGACATCGATTATGGGAATGTCAAGCCCTATGGACAGCCCTTTGGCGAAAGATGTTCCCACCAGTAGCGATCCGAGCAGTCCGGGACCACGTGTGAAAGCGATGGCGTCAAGTTCGCTTTTATCAACTCCTGCTTTTGCCAGAGCCTGGCTCACCACAGGCAGTATGTTTTGAATATGCGCGCGAGAGGCGAGTTCAGGCACCACCCCTCCGAAGTCTTCATGCACTTTCTGGCTCGCTATCACGTTGCTGAGCAGCAGCCCGTCGCGTACGACTGCTGCCGAAGTATCGTCGCACGATGATTCTATGCCGATGATTGTTGCACTCATAGATTTTACTCTTCCAACTGCAAAGTTAATGAATAGAATTTGCTCGGCAAAATAATTATAATTAATTTTGCAGTCCGCTTGAGAGGACGCGTGGATTTGAGAAGATTTTATAAGATAATACGCAATATTCTGGTGACCTTGTTGCTTGCTGCAGCAGGGCTTTATGCGCTTATATACGTGGCGCTTTTACTCCCTCCAGTGCAGAAATATATCTGCCGTACTGCCGAGCGCGAGCTGTCTGCCCTTACTGGTGGTTCGGTGTCTATAGGGGGTGTCAGTATATTTCCGTTTAACGAGGTGGTAGTGAGAGATTTCAGCCTGCGCGCGCCTGACGGTTCACCGGTGTTGTCGGCTGACAAGGTCGGAGCCGGACTGAGCATGCACCGTTTGCTGCGTGACAGGCGGTTGGTGTTTACTTATGCCGAGATTATGGGGCTTGACGGCCACATTACCCAGCAGAAGAAAGGAGGCCCGTTAAATATCCAGTTTCTGATAGACGCATTCAAGCCCAAGGATAGAAGGAAGCCTCCTACAAAATTTGATTTGGTTATCAATAATATAGTCCTGCGCAAGTGTCATGTTACTTTTGACAGGATGTGGATGCCGCGCAAGAAAGGACGCGTTATTGATTTTAACCATCTGGTCATTTCTGACATAGCGGCGGATCTGCGTTTCCCGGTATTGCGTAACGAGGACTTTGATATAGACCTGCGGCGTCTTGCGTTTACCGAGGCGTCAGGTCTTAAGATAGACAAGATAAGCGGTAAATTCCATATTTCTCCCGACCGCTTGTCTGTTGCCGGCCTTGATGTCGAGATGCCGGGGAGTAGTATCCAGCTTTCGGATATCAATCTTGAGATTGATGGGTTTAAAAATATAGGAAAACAACTGCTCTCCCGGCCACTACGTTTAGTTGTTCCTACTATCAGCGTGACGCCCGGCGATTTTGCCGCGTTTCTTCCGGCTCTGGCGCGGTACAGACAGAGGGTCCTGCTGTCTGCCGACCTTTTGCTGGATTCCGGCAATCTGTCAGTGGAGAGCCTTAATGTAGATTCTGAACCCGGTATGCACTTGCGTATGCGAGGAATGGTCAACGGAATCACAGGGCCGCGCGAGGATATATCGGTTATGTTTCCGCTGCTGGATTTAAAGATAACTTCTGCCGCCGTGCATTCCGTGCTTGATGATTTCGTAACATTGAAGCCGGATGTAGAAGCTGTGATAAGGCGTTGTGGTGACATATCTGTCAATGCCTCGGTTGAGGCATCCGGAGCAACAGTGGGCTTCGACGGTGATTTAGAGGTGGCGCAGGGAGCCACGCATATAGAGGCTGTTTATCATAAACAAAGTGCTCGTCATTTTATAAAAGCGAGGATCAATACCCCTGGGTTTGAACTGGGGCAATTGCTTGACAAGGCAGATGTGGGCCGACTGGCGACAAATGCCGACATAGATCTCGAGATACAGGGCCGGGATGTTGACGGGAGTGCCAATATCGAGATTTCGCAATTAGGCTATAAAGGTTATAATTATACAGGTATAATAGCAGATGTGATTAAGACGGGGCATAGTGTCAGTGGTGAAATTCATGCGTCCGACCCTAATCTGGATTTTGATATATCCGGTAGCGGCGCTCTGGCCGGTGCCGCGTCACGGTTAGATATTTCGGCCGATATACGCACGTTGAACATGTCTCCGTTTAAGTTGCCGCACCGGTTTTCATCCCTTGATGTGTCGGGGGGGATAGATGTTAGCCTTACGGGGAATAGTCTGGATAATGCCAACGGTTACATAGATGTAAATGATTTACATTTTGATGACGGGACACATGCCCCTGTCAGTATTTCCCATTTACGCGTAGAATCGCAGCGTCAGGAACTGCCATACACACTGTCTGTTGATTCTGAAATTATCAAAGCCGGTGTACAGGGCGATTTCGCTCCGTCGGGACTTCCTGATTCGTTTAAATCTCTCGCGGCCCGTTTTATGCCTGATCTGGTAATGCCCTATATTCATAATTCGGGACATTCCGACCGTCCGCAGTCATTTACCTTTTCTATATTATTGCCAAAGGACAGTCCGTTGGCGGACCGCGTAAAGCTTCCCGTATCATTGCTTGAAGATCTGGAATTGTCAGGTTCTTACGATTCTGCATCTGGTCAGGCTGCATTAGATATGGATGTTCCGTATCTGAGACAGGGTCGCTCCAAGCTTGTCCGCGACACAAGGCTGGCACTAAGGGTTGATACTGCTGCCAATCTGTGCAATCTTTCATTTACAACGCGTATACCTAATAATAAGGGTGATATTACCCTCATGCTTGACGCCAATGCGGCCAATGACCGCGTTCAGACAGACGTGTCATGGTCTTTTGACAGAAAGAAAGCATATCGCGGTCTGGTGTCTCTTACGGCCAGCTTCCCCCGTTGTGAGGAATCTGCGCGCAGGGATGTGGCGGTCAATGTAAATCACTCCAGGTTCGAGGTTAACGATACGGTGTGGAATGTGTCTCCTGGCCGTATCATGTACCAGGACAAGTCTGTGCTTGTCGACAGTGTGCGTGTGGGCCGTCCCGGCCAGTTCGTACTGGTTAACGGCAGTGCCACTGCTTCGCCGGATGATAAGATTTTAGTCGATTTACGGGATATTGACCTGGATTATGTGTTTGAAACACTGAATATAAACTATGTGACTTTCGGAGGTCGTGCTTCGGGACGTGTCGAGGTGTCATCTTTGTTTTCCGGATCGCCGGTGCTTGCCACAGAGCAACTAAGTGTCAAACGTCTTACGTATAATAATTCGTTACTCGGCAATGCTTTGATAGACAGTCACTGGGATAATGGCAGGAAATCGGTGTATCTCGATGCCCGGATAAGCGAGAATAAAAATCAGGTAGCGAGGATTTATGGTGATATATTTGCCACACGGGATTCTTTGAGTTTGCATTGTGATGCCAGGAAAGTCAACATAGGCTTCATGCAGCCGTTTATGGCAGCCTTTTCGTCGGCCATTGAGGGACGTGCGTCAGGCAAGGTGCATTTGTACGGTACGTTTAAGGATATAGACCTCGCAGGAAAAGTTTTTGCCGACTCTCTTCGCATGAAGATAGATGTGACCAATACATGGTATTCGGCATCAGATACCGTTGTGATGCGTCCCGGCCGCATCATACTGGACGATATAACGTTAAGGGACCGCGACGGCCATACCGCCCTGCTTAATGGCGAGGTGCGCCATCGTTATTTCCATGATCCGTCGTTTGATTTCACTATTACGAAAGCCCGTAACTTTTTGTGTTATGATACGAATGCCGCCCTTAATCCCGTATGGTACGGGACAATATACGGCAACGGTTCCGGTTCGTTGCACGGAGTGCCGGGATTTATTAATGTGATGGTTGATATGACCTCTGCGCCTGGATCAACGTTTACATTCGTGCTTGACGACAGTGAGGAAGCAATGTCATACCAGTTTATCACATTTACAGATAAGCGCAAAGCCGCGATTGAAGCTGCTGTTAAGGCTCGCGAGGAAGAAAGAGACGACCGTCCTGTATTTCTCAAGGAATTCGAGCGGCAGGCAGCCCGTACGGAAGCCGGCACTCCCACGCGCTATTCCATGGATATACGCATGACGGCCACGCCTGCTGCCAATCTGACGCTGGTCATGGATCCTGTGGCAGGAGACAGGATAAAGGCCAATGGCAGCGGCAATATGCGTATGTCATATAATTCTGAGGGAGATATGTCACTGTACGGCACCTATACTCTTACGAAAGGCACTTATAATTTTACAATGCAGGATCTCATTGTAAGGGATTTCAAAATACGCGACGGTTCTAAAATCACTTTCAACGGAGATCCGCTGGCTGCTGTACTGGATATAACCGCGGCCTACAGGGTGAATACATCGTTGACAGACCTTGATAAATCGTTTGCCAGCGACCGGGAGTTGAACCGTACGAACGTGCCGGTAGAGGCCTTGCTTAAAGTTTCGGGCAATATGCAAAGTCCGGATATAAATTTCGATATAGAACTGCCCACGCTCACGCAGGATGTGGCGCGCAAGGTGAGAAGCATTATATCTACATCCGATATGATGAACCGGCAGATTATATATCTTTTGGCGCTCAACCGTTTCTATACGCCTGATTATATGGGTACCGAGGGTAATAATAACGAACTTGCATCGGTGGCCTCTACAACGCTTTCCACCCAGCTTTCTTCTATGCTCGGGCAGTTGGCTCCGAATTGGAGTTTTTCTCCATATTTCCGTACAGATAAAGGTGATTTTTCTGATATGGAGGTGGATTTGGCACTTTCGTCAACATTATTGAACAATCGTCTTTTGCTAAACGGTAATTTCGGTTATCGCGATCGTTCTACATCTTCCACCACCTTTGTGGGTGATTTTGATATAGAGTATTTGCTAAATCGTTCGGGAACGCTTAGGTTAAAAGCCTATAATCACTTCAACGACCAGAATTACTATCTGCGTTCCGCATTGACAACGCAAGGTCTGGGCATAGTTTTCAAGCGCGACTTTTCTCGTTTTCTGCCAGGACTGTTCCGGCGCCGCCGTCATGAGGTAAAGCGTGATACTGTGCGTCAGGACAGCAGTATCGTTGTCAAATAATATAGAATAATATTTTATTGCCAGGCAAGTGAGTTGTGCCGTCATTTTTTGATTGAGTTTGTCAGATTATAATTTTTTTAAGTAAAAAAGTTTGGTTATTAAAAAAGATTAGTTAAATTTGCCGTGTGAACATTTGTGTCGCTGGATATGACTAATTAATTATTTACTAACTAAATTAAATTTTTATGAAAAAAAAGCTACTTTTATTGCTTTCGCTTTTTGTCGGTATTTCTGCCGTTGCGGGAGAGATAAAGCAAAGTTTTGACGACCGACCCAATTTAGGCTATAATGAGTTTGCCGTGCCGGAAGGATGGTGGTATTCTACGTCTAGTACTTCAAACATTACGTGGGACGCCGGTGGCGGTTGTGATTTTTCCGGTACGCCTGACTGGGGACCTTGTATGAAAGGCGGTAATCCGGTTTCTGACAGATTTGGAACGAACTACAAGTATGCTACTTTGATTACCGAGGCAAAAGGAGGAGAAAATGCTTACATTTCGTTCTGGCTGAAAGGCGCACCTAAAAGTGCTTCTCGTTTGTTTGTCATGAAGATGAATAAGACAGGAGAGGGTACTTTTGAAGAGGGAGAAATCTTGCAGTCATATGAATCTTCTGATGCACTTAAGGAATTAGGGTTGAATGATAATAGTTTTGTGCAGATAAGGCAGGATATTGTCGAGGATTGCTACATTGGTATAAAGTTTAACACTTTCTATCTTGACGCATATTTGAATTCTTATCCTGGTGGCGGCGGTACAGAGCCTGGTCCCACTCCTGAGCCAGAACCCGAACCGGGTAATTTGAATACTATTACACAGAACTTTAATGTGGCTGGCCCTGCCGGTTTTGCTTCATATGAGCTAACTGATAAAAACCTTCCGTCAGGCTGGTATCTGGCAGATGTACCTGAGAGTGCTATGGGTGGTCCGAATATATACAATGGTGGATTTTATGAGACTGGTGGCAATGCCCCTACGACCGATGGCAAGTCGGGGTATTTGTTAATTGGTAGTTCCGCCCCAATGACTTTGGTGACACAGGCTAAAGGTTCTACCCAGAATGCCAGTATTTCTTTCGATCTTAAAGGACGTTTCGGAAGTGGTTCTGCCCAGTTATATAAAATGATCCAGGGTGAGGATGGTTCTTTCACCCGTGGTGATATGTTGGTGGATTTTACTGGGAAATTTAATGATTCAGGGTGGACTACTGTTACTTATGAAGGTCCGACGGAAGATTGTTTTGTAGGATTGTATTGTCGTAATATTTACGTAGATAATTTTGTTAACAAATATGAGGAAGCTGCCGACGCGCCCAAATACCGTGTAAGCGGCATGGTATCGTGTGATGGCAATATTGTGGAGGGTGCCTCAGTAACACTGTCTGGTTATGAAGCTGTTATGACTGATGCAGCCGGTGCATTTGTATTTGAAAATGTTGCCGAGGGCTCTTATATGCTTTCTTGTGTGGCTTCCGGTTGCGAACCGTATTCCAAGGATTTGGCAGTCACCGGTGATATGGATAATGTGCGTGTGTCTCTTACATCCACCACTTCTGTAATGTTCGGTATTATTATGGATGCCTCTAATAATTCTCCCATATCTTTTGCGTCTGTTAAATTGTATGACACTAAGAGAGACGAAAATGACAAGGTGGTAGCCGCTGATGTAATTGCTGACATTCTTACTGATTCAGATGGTAACTATGAGTTGGTAGTGAAAGGTGAGCTGAACCCCGACGGTTATATCATTAATATTGAGGCTCCTTATTTCACTTCTATTGAACAGCCTGTTATGACCGAATATACCAATGGCTATGGATATTTTCTTTACGGACAGAAGAAGCAGCGTAATTATCTGATGTCTGGAGCCAAGCTGTCGTATACGGCTACTGTGACAGGTGCTGGAGATGCCCCGGTGGCAGGTGCTGTCGTTACTATCGCTGCTAGTGATGAGCCTGATATTTTTATGACTGCTACCGAGGGCGCTGACGGCGTGTATACAGTTACGAATATTGATGCTAAATCAACCGAGGGCAAGACTTACGTTGTTTCTGTAGAGGCAGCCGGATACAAAAACTTTACAAAAGAGTTTAAATTTGACGGCAATAATGTAGATGATACCATAACTCTTTCCACATATGCTCCCACAACATTTAAGGGTACTGTGACTGATGCGGAGGGTACTCCTCTCCAGGCTGAGGTGGTTCTCGTCAATGATGTCACACAGACCGAGGTCGGCATGAAGTCTACTGATACAGACGGAAATTATGAAATTATACTTCCCGGTATGCTGGCTGAGGCATATACTCTGAAAGTGACTTCCGAATATTATGAGGACGGTAGCGTGTCTATTGCTAATCCTGTTCGTGAAAGCCTTGTAGTGAATAATGTGAAGCTTGAAAAAGCGTATTATGTCTTTGAGGCACGTGTGAATAATGAGGAGGGCGAGGCTATAAGCGGTGCTAAAGTTACATTTGGTGATGAAGAACTTGCCGCAGACGGAGATGTGTATGCTGCAAAGGTTTGGAGCAAGGATGCCCAGGGCGTTAAATATGCGGTTAAGGCAGAGGCTGAGTATTACGAATCAGATGAGGTTGAGTTTAGCTTTACTTCTGATAAGTATGAGCATATATTCGTGCTTGCACCGGTAGTATACACATACACTGCCACTGTCAAAGATGCAACTGACCAACTGGTTATCAGCAATGCCACTGTATCGGTCAAGGCTGGAGAGAGTACTGTGGATGTTGAGAATAACAATGACGGAACTTATTCATTTGATGTTACCGCGCTTGAGTCTGCAGGCCTAACTTATACAGTGACTGTTACTGCTCCTGATTATAAGGAGGCCGGCGATACATTTACATTTGCCGATGGTTCTGTAACACAGGAATTCAGACTGGAAAAGGTGACTTCTATAAATAATGTGCTGAATAGTGCTGACGGTGTGGTAAGTGCTTCAGGTAAACTCTATATCAAGGGTGCGGCCCGTATCTTCACTATTGACGGCAAGCTTGTCAAGGTAGTCGACAATGCCGATGCTGCCGAGGTAGAGCTGCCTGCCGGTCTGTACATCGTAGCCGGCCAGAAAGTTCTGGTTAAGTAATTGGCATAACTGTTATAAATAGTGATCAGGATACCGCACATCTTGCGGTATCCTGATTATTTTTTGTTTATAATGTTTTATCTTAGAATTTTAGGTGTATGCTGAGCAGGCCGGGGTCTGATGCGTCTGTTGTAATGACTGCTTTGTCTATGTCCGTGAGATATGACAATTCAGAATCAAGCTGTTCGGGTGTAATTTTAAAAAGAGTGCATAACACGTTTTTTTGTGCTGTTAAAGTATTATTGTTCGCATGTCTGTCGGCTATGTTGCCAGCTACAGAGCATATCCACCGGGAGAGTGAATTCATGGGTAAAGGCTGGTATATCTTCATGCGTATCTGTGCGCGGTATGCCAGATAGTTTATGTAGTTTATGAGGAAAATAGGATCGGAGGACAGCAAGTCGAGGTATTGTCTTTTGATTATCTGCATTATGCTTACTTCCCCCTTTGCAGTGACGGTGGCCGGGTAGGCGGTGTGCATGCCGAATAAATATTCAGGCATTATGACAGAGTATGGATCCAGTATTTGGGAGAAACTCACATTGCCGTCATGCAGAGTTGTTGATAAAAGAGCGTTACCGGATATAATGTATTTTATGTGGGTACATGGTTCGCCGGCAGAGACGATCGTGTCGCCTTCGTTATATTTAATAAATTCTATATTGGTTTGCTCGAGAAAACATGAAACCTGCTGTTTGCTTGTCCCTTTGAATAGAGGCAGGCTCATGATGATTTCATACATCGATATCATAGGTATAGATTTCAGATTGGTGCAAAATTAGCTTATTTTGTCGGATTTACCAAATAATTAATGCAACCTTTATTAATGTTGTGTGTTAACTAATAAAGCAGTCTTAATTTGTGTCAGGCCTGTATACGGACCGGACGTACTATTTATGGTTTGTAAGGTGCGGAAAGGCATAGTGTGATTAAAATTATATATTTTAATTTGTTGAACGTTATATTATGAAAAACTATTTTAGATTAAACCTTATTGTAATGTTGCTCGCGCTGCCTTTTATATTTAGCGCTTGTAGCAATGATGATGATAACGCTCCTGTGGCCCGTATAGCTATAGAGGAACGGGGCGGTGTGCAGAGTGACGGCAGTCTGTATATAGCCAATGGCGACAGTATATGTATAGACCGCATAAAGGTTGTCCCGGAAGAGTCTGTTCCTGCGGCTATGATTACTTTGTGTGATTATTATTGGGACGGATATTTTGTAGGACCGGCGTTCTCTCCTGATTTCAGTCGTAAATTTTATGTTTATAACCAGCCGGCTGGCCGTCATTATCTCACAATCCGTATGCTGGTCGCCATGAAAGGTTATCCGTTGTCTACGTATGTGAGCAACATACCTGTAGTTGTGTTATCTGAGGGCGAAAGTGATTCGGATGTCATGCCTGACGGAACAGATCTGTTCAGCCGTATCAATACTTCTGTTTCGGCCGGAGACGGAGGTATGCGGCACTAGAATATAAATATTACGGGCAGGCATTGTTTGATTGCCTGCCCGTAATGTTGTTTTTCAGAAAAGTCCTGTGGGGCGCTGGTATGCGGCCTGGATCTGGCCGATATACATTGTGTGGAGGTCGGTTGCTCCCAAAGGGTACCATTTGGGCATTACGGTTGTATCGATGAATCCCTTTGCGTCCAGGGTCTGGTGGTACATCACTCTGCATACGAGGGTGAGTGTTGCCTCTTTGTAGGTGACATCGCCTGTGGGAAGCTGTATCGGCGTCAGTCCGCTTTCGTGCATTTTGTCTATTTCGCGTCCGCTTTTGCTGCCGAGGGTAGTCAGTATTTTTTTATATTTGTCAGGGAAGAATGATATTGTAAAGGAATGTGTGCGGTCCACCCATTCCTTGGTGTATCTTGTAGGGCGCAGGAAGCATGTGGCTGCCGGAAGTCCCCACATGTAGCCTAGGAACCCCCAGGAGGCAGTCATCATGTTGAATGAGTCCATGTTTCCGCTGGTTATAAGCATCCATTCGTTGCCTATCATATCGATGAATTTATCATCGATTTTTGTCGGGTCTATCTGTTTGAGTGTCATGGTGGATTGAATTAAAGTTTGTCAACAAATTATTTGCAGTATTGCGAAAGAGCTTTCTTCAGCTCCTCGGGGTTATATCCCTGTATTATTGTTAACAATTTTGTCGAGTACGGGTTCTCAAATATCATTATTGTTGGTACTGCCTGAATGCCGTAACGGTCGGCAATTTCAGGTTCTGCGTCTATGTCGACGGTGCGGAATGTCGCTTTTCCGTCATATTCGGCAGCAAGTTCTTCAAAAACAGGCTTGAGTCTCTGGCACGGACCGCACCATGTGGCTGAGAAATCTACTACCAGGGGCAGTGTGTCGGCAGCCGTGGTGACTGCTGGTTTCTGAGATGCAAACGGGGTGACGTGTGTTTCTTCTGCCGGAGTGGGAGCGGACGCAGATACTTCCGGTGTGTTGTTTTCGGAAGTGCTATTGTCCTGGTTAGACGAGGAACCAGAGCATGCCTGTATTGAGAGGATTATGGCTAATGCCGGTATTATGCGTTGTATCAGCTTCATATTAAATAAATAAGGGGTCCGGCGGTTGTATGCCGCCGGACCCGGGTATTATACTTTTCAGCGGTATTGCTTAGCAGGGAAGAGCTGCGTTGGTGTTGCGTACTGCGGCAGCGCTTTTTGCGAAGAGCTCTTTTTCGTTTTCGTTAAGATCAAGCTCGATGATTTTCTCGATACCGTTCTTACCGAGGATACAGGGTACGCCTATGCAGAGATCTTTTTCGCCATATTCGCCTTCGAGAAGCGCAGAGCAGGGAATCATGCATTTCTGGTCGTGGATGATAGCCTCTACCACTTCGGCTGCGGCAGCTCCGGGAGCATACCATGCGCTTGTGCCGAGCAGTTTGGTGAGTGTCGCACCGCCTACCATTGTGTCGGCAACTACCTGGTCGAGAGTTTCGTCAGAAAGCAGGTCTGCAGCCGGCACACCGCGGAAAGCGGCAAAGCGCTTCATCGGTATCATGGTGGTGTCGCCGTGACCGCCGATTACAAAGCCTTCAACCTCGTTGGGGTTGGCCTCGAGAGCCTGGCTGAGGTAATATTTGAAGCGGCTTGAGTCAAGGGCGCCGCCCATGCCTATGATGCGGTTTTTGGGGAGGCCGGAGATTTTGTGTATAAGGTATGTCATGGTGTCCATAGGGTTAGACACGCATACGATGATGGCATTGGGGCTGTGTGCCAGGATGCTCTCGGTAACCTGCTTTACGATGCCGGCGTTTACACCGATGAGCTCTTCGCGTGTCATGCCCGGTTTACGGGGTATGCCGGAAGTGATAACAACAACATCGCTGCCTGCAGTGGCTGCATAGTCGTTGGTCACGCCCTTGATACGGGTGTTCATGTCGAGCAGGTTGGCTGTCTGCATCATGTCCATGGCCTTGCCCTCGGACACACCTTCCTTGATATCGATCATTACAACTTCATCAGCAACTTCGCGCAGTGCGATTACATTTGCTGCTGTAGCGCCTACGTTGCCGGCGCCTACTACGGTTACTTTTGACATGATAAAATGCTTTTAAGTATTTTGGGTTAATAATGTATAATCCAGACTGGGTGAAACATTGTGGCGGCACAATGCATTTTCACTACAAAATTACTGAAAATATTCTGTAGTGCCAAAGCTCTGCCGATATATTTTTATGCTCTCTCTCGGATATACTTATTGCAATATTCCTTTGCCTTGCCGGATGATTTCGGGGGTGCTGCCGGTACAGTCGACTATGGTCGAGGGTTCTGTAAGTCCTTCGCCGGAGTCTACCATGAAATCTACGCGTCCTTCATAAATTTCCGCTATCAGTTCGGGGTTGACAGTGTAGTCTTCGTCAGGCGCCTCGATAGATGTGGTGAGTAATGGTTTGCCCAATGTGCTTACTATCATAAGGTCTGTCTTGCATTCGGGAATGCGTATGCCGACTGTCTTACGCCCCTTAAATGCTCTAGGGAGGGACGAGGCTGCCTTGAATAGAAATGTGAATGGTCCCGGTGTGTTGTCTCGCATTACGCGGAATCCGGTATTGTCTATACGTGCATATTCGGCAGCACGGGATATCGAGTCACAAACTACGGATAAGTTGGTCTTTTCCGTATTTATGCCTTTGAGACGGCAAATGCGTTCGATCGCTTTGGTATTGAGGGCGTCGCATCCTAAGGCATAGAGTGTGTCGGTAGGGTATATCATTATAGCGCCCTGTTCCAGCATATCGCAGATTTCTGCGAGCTGGCGGTCAGACGGAGTGTCGTTCCATATTCTTATAGTTTTCATAATATTGCAAATTTAAAGTAAATTCGCCGTATATCCTTATATTGGGCTGAAAATCTTGAATTTTCAATAGGTTCTAATTCCGTCCCGACAATTTTACGGAAACTTTTTTGAGGGAGTTATTGGTGAGTAGTCTGCCACAAATGTATCATAACTATTATTGGTATTGTCAACTATTGAAAAAGATTGGAATTGCTGTATTAAATGTTGAATTTCACGTTCGGATGCCTTGGGGATTTCAACATACCATTGAAGGGTACCACAAAGACTCTTCTCATAAAATGAAAATGCAGTTTGAGCAGAGGGATATTCCCAGTGAAAAGTGGGATCAGACAGCATGAATGATGAATTCCGCAGATTAGATAGGTTCTCATCATACCACTTATTGAAGTTCTCGCCATTGTTGTGTATGCGATAAAACATCTCAAAGAAAGTGATACCCCAAGGCCCATTGAATTGTGGTTCGTATTTCCGATAGGATGCGCCAAGCGTCGTAAGGCTGTTATTTCCTATTAAAGAATTAAACTCATCGACTTTTCGCTTTGCGTCAAGTTCTGAAGTTGTCATATCTGTCCATTTTAAAGCCGTCGCAGATGTATACGAAAATGAATTCAGATCTTGACTTGGAATAGAGTATTGAATCAAATCTTCGTGTGTTTCGCACCATCGAAGAAATGATTGCTGATTTTCTTGCTTGACAGAGGTGTAGGTTGCACTATATTCAACAATCCATTTATCTGTTTGAGCCGTTTCCGGTTCATCTGAAGAACAAGATGCAAGCATTATACACATGATGCAAAGTGTATAAAACAGTTTTTTCATTTTCCCAGTTGGTTTTCGAGTTGTTTTATTCTGTCTGACATGGCGTTGACCATTTCAGTTTTAGCATCAATCGTGTCCTGGAGCGTAGCGATAGTTCCAACTAATTTATTTAGGCGTTCGACTTCGGGATTCCCAATCATCGAAAGAAGCATAGGGCCTGTGCCCCTCATCAACCATTCTGCTGACACTTCCGGGAAAGACTGAAGTATGGAGGTGACGCAGTTAAGATTAAGAGCGTTGATTCCCTTGAGCATTCGGTCAAGGGTCGGTTGGTTCATACCGCATTTTATAGCGAAGGCTCTCGTAGAGAGTCCAAAGTGGTCTTTTAGCTGTTGAATTCGAGCTATCATGGGTTACTAATGTTAATAAAACTTAAAAACGACCATTATAACACGAACTCGTATTGCGTATAATACCAATTCGTATTACCTTTGCATCATCTTAATTCAAATATCGCAAAGATAGCGATTTTGGATGAGATAACCGCAACTGTAATCAATAAAAATGACCGCTATGGCTACATATATCATCGGAAAGGAAATCAGTGCCCCCATTTGGGGAGGCCACAAGCCCGCTCTGCTCACCACTTGGAGCGAGTTGAAGAAGCTCGGATTCAAAAAACGTGACCGCTCATTCGGAGTCATCGAGAACGAGGACGGCACCAAGACGCAGGCACTCTACTTCTATGCTGTCAAAAATTGCTGCTCCCTCTCCGATGAGCAACTGAATAATTGCCGCTTTCAATGGTATGTGATTACAGAGACCCTTGACGAAATATCAGACTAATCAAATTCCAATCAATATGACCTCAACCGAAGAAAAAATTGATGCCATCCTCGACGCTATCAGTCAGGACATCGCTGAACGTGAGAAAATGGCCGACAATGCCATGAACACCCTTGAAAAGATAAATACAACTCTCGAAGATTACAAGGATGCCAATCTTCAACTTGGTGCCAATGTCTTTGTCATCCACTATCTAAACCGCATCAAGGAAGCGGTAATGAAGCGCGACATTAAGAAAGCCGAGAACATCATCCGCTTTCACTCCTACTATCAGCACCACAAGGGCAATCTTGACGACGGACGGGATATATCTCTCGGTCAAGCTGCCCTCGCAGTCACTCTCGACGGCTATGTTGAAAGATTCTTCGATGCCGAATAACCCTCCCAAGTCAAACCAAATAACCACCAACCAATATGGCAAACAAAATTTCATACCTCTACACGGCCCACGATAAAAAGTCTTTCGACTTCTTCGCTGCGGATGCCGCCAAATGCGGTGCTATCGTCATCATAGACCCGGAAAAGCAGACCATACTGCTGACTACTACCGAAGATAAGATGACCGGCACGAGCGATGACCCGGTTTACAGCCTCCGCGAAATCATTCATGCCAATGAGCTTAATGTAGTGGCGAATCTCATAGTTGCTGACCCGGACCCAATTAAGGAGATAGCCGACCTCACCAAAAAGAATGAGGCTCTGAAAGCCGACCGCGACAGATATGCGAAATGGCATTCCGAGGCATACGCCAGAGAAGACCGCATCAAAAAGCAGGTCGCGGCAATCGCTGTCCTCGTCGATGCCATAGGCCAGTAACCCTCCGCCCAAGTCAAACCAATTCACGGCGCTCTGGAGTGAGCAATGCCGAGGGCCAAGAGAGGCCCGGCCCCGAAAGGGGTTGCAACCGGGAGTGTATATCATCTCAACTGGATAGAGGCTCGCTAACGAGAGCGAGTGGTTGCAGGTTCGAGCCCTGCCACTCCCACAAGGTCAATGTAATTCGCGATTAGCTACCGCGATGACCGAGAGGATGTAGCGTAATGGTAGCGCAACGCGGATCCGGTAGGTGCAGGTTCGACTCCTGCCATCCTCGCAAACAAAGAAGAGTACCTTGACGTATTGGGAATTCCGCTGATACAGCCCGGACAAGAGATTGCCGGAACTGTCAGCGATGAGCGGTAGCCGATAAAGAAGCAGTCGAGTAGGCCGAGAGGCGAAAGACACTTTGAGACGGGTCGGTGCCGCGATAAGAAAGAACCATCCGTGCTTATGCCGATAAATGACGGATGGCGGGTTGAGTCGTGTCCGCCCGTGGCAAATGGACCGCGTAATAACCGACATCTAAGGCTACGGCCTACGATATAATCAAGAACGGTGTATGACTCAGTGGTAGAGCACTCGCAAGAGGAGCGGCGGTTCGAGTCCGCCCACCGTTCTAAACTAAATTTAACCGATATGGAAACTAAAGAAATTAGAATCGCAACCCTCGGCATTACTGAGGAGTTCAGAAATATGGAAGTCGGAGAGACGGTTCGTTTTCCACTTTCCAAATATAAGTACAGCACCATCCGCGCTACCCCCTCGACCTCGCTTGTAAACGAGCGCATAGAGGAAGGCCGGAATTGGAAAACACAAATCAATTACGCCGACAAGTGCGTGGATGTCATAAGAACAGCATGAGCCTATGGGAAAGTTTCACACAACAGCGTTGAATCCGGAGGCCATCATGCTTGAAAACATCTTTGCGGTGATGGCCGGCGAAACATTCAGCAAAGACCTCTCGGCAAAGATTGTAGGGGGTGTAAAGAAATTAGAGGCCTTGATAGCCTCCGGAGCTATCAAGGCCGACAAACCAAATAATGTGCAGAACGGCAAGTGGCACTGCAACGCCGCTCAGGTTCTGCGAAACTGCCGGAATATGAGAAAAAGAAAATAACCACATAGGTACAAGCCCGCGAGGGTGAAATATTTCGTCAAATACTGATTGCCTTTGAGTGCCCGTGAGGGTCGTGGCATCATCTTTTTTCAAACCCCGATAGCCGGGCGGGTAATCTCGGCCACATGGGGGTGGTAAACGCTGGTACCAAGCGCGATAGTGGTTAATGTGGGTTCGACTCCCACCGCCTCTGCAACCCCAATTAGAATAATATCATTAACGCCGGACGGTCTGTGAAGATAGTCCGGTTATTTGGTTGGTCAGTTTAGATGGCTGAAACACTGCTGAGGCGCGCTGACGCAGAGAGACGGGTTCGACTCCCGTACCAACTACTACATCATCAAAATACATCATCAAAATGAATAAACCGACAAAGACAGTGCGCGTCAGTGCCGGAACTCGTATCTATTATTTTGACGCGCACAAAGACAAGAAAGGTCAACCTTATATCTCTATAACAGAGGTTCCGGTTGACCGTAGCCCCGGCAAAAAAAGCAGACAAAGAATTTTTATCCATACTGAAGATTTAGACTCGTTTGCTGACGCTTTTGCCGAAATAGCCAAATCTATTAAATCAAAATAATATGCCAGATTTTGACCCTTGCCGCGCCGCAGATAGAAAACTCGCAGAAGTCAAACGGGCAATGCTGATGTCGGTACAAGATAACGATGAGCATAGTACACTTGAATCTCTTAAAGATTGCCATTTATTTTATTGGACTACAAGAGAGGGTGAACGATTGTTTATTGGTGACATGAAAGATAGTCACCTTCTTAACTGCATAAAGCATTTAGCCCGTAACGGTAATTATAATCCCATAATTGCCTATGAATACGTGCGACGCCAAATTGAAAAAAAACGTGAATCTGAAAGATGATCCGCTTGTATTACTCGGCTGGAGCTGCCCGTATTGTGGAAATCCAACTAAACTCGTTGAGGACTCCCGGATATACGGACGCTCGTATGGTGCCAAGTGCTACATCTGCGAACCGTGCGGCGCATGGGTCGGCTGTCACAAAGGTACAGACAAGGCACTCGGCCGGATTGCGAACAAAGAACTGCGAGAACTGAAACATCAGGCTCACGAGGCTTTCGACCCTCTATGGAAAGAAGGCTATCTTCCCCGGACATCTGCTTATGAAGTCCTGTCAGTAGCTTTCGGGCTTCCGAAAGAGCAAACCCACATAGGTATGTTCGACGAGGGTATGTGCCGGAAAGTAATCGCGTTGTCAAACATTATACTCAAATATCTGTCAAGTGAACCCGATAGAAAAATAAATCCTCAATCAGATGTGGATTTATTGCGCCGCTCTCAAGACGCTCTCGTTCCTGGGCTTGTGGGGCAAATATCCGGCACAGGTAGACCAGACCATTGAAAATCTACATACATCCTCTCAGATGTTGTTGATGGAGGCATGCAGAGAACTGAAAGAGCTTAAAATGTCAGTAAATGTTAAGGCGTAAAAATGGCGGTCAATCTGTTTGTGTAACTCGCTAATTATGACTAACTTTACTGTATATCAGAAACAAAGATATAAATAAGTCAAACCAATAAACCCCTACCTATATGGCAAAGGAAAAACAAACTGAACAGGCCCAGGAAGTCAACGAGGTTCAGGAGACTGTCGAGGAACAGGCAAAGACTATCCTCGAAAACAACCTAAGATTCTACTCGCAAGGGTGCGAGGTTCCGGCAGATGCGCTCAAGCCTATCAGGGCAGGCCGACTCAAAGGTATGTCGGATGTTAATCCGATGTGGCGAATGAAACGGATGACCGAGATTTTCGGCCCTGTCGGATTCGGCTGGAAATACGAAATTGTAAAGCAGTGGACCGAGGCTTACGGAAACGAGGTCAAGTGCTTCTGTAATGTCCATCTCTTTGTTCGCGATCCCGAAACAAAAGAGTGGAGCGAACCCATTCCCGGCAATGGCGGTTCTGCCATCGTATCAATGGAGAGCAAGGGTGCTTATGTGAACGATGAGGGTTATAAAATGGCTCTCACTGATGCACTCTCAATCGCCATGAAGCCTCTTGGAATCGGCGGCAACATCTGGTATGGTCCCAAAGCCACGGGGCATAATGAGAGCAAGTATGAGGAATCCACAAGAGAGTCTACCAACCAAAGCCAGCAGGCTCAACAAGGACAAGGAACTTCCGCTATGGCATTCACCGGTGCTCAACTCCAACAGGCTCTCTCGGAACTGAATGCAGTCACCTCAGAGCAGGCTTTTCAGGAGTTGTGGAGCAAATGGGCGAAAATGGTTCCGGCCCTCTGCATGAATGGCACCGAGTTCTATAAGGCTGCCTGCACTAAAATTCAACAAATTAAACACGCTGGCAAATGATACAGTTCAAGCAATCCCCTGTAATCTTCGACGAGGAGGCACACAGCTACATGCTCGGAGAGAAAAGGTTGCTCGGCATCACCGGACTTATACACTCAATCCTCGGATTGGGTGTATATCCCGAGGCCGACCCTTATGTGAAAGACTTCCTCATTCCGAAAGCCGGAAGTCGTGGCACCGCAATTCACCATGCTATTCAGACCTACGATGAATTAGGCATAAGGCAGACAATCCAATCAGTCAACACCCGGCAGGGAGACCGCTACGAGGTGATGGAATGGGATGTGAGCCGCGAGCTCGACAACTATATCCGGCATCTCAACGGTTTCGTTCCACTCGCCAACGAGTTGACGGTTTCCGATAATGACAAGTATGCCTCACAGATAGACAATGTGTGGCAGCGCGTCAGCACAAACGGAATATGGCTTGTCGATACCAAGAGCAACAACCTTGACCGCTATCCGCTGTGTGGCTACTTTAACCCGGCATATTTCAACAACCGCGAAGATGCCCTCAAAGAATATCTGTCGTGGCAGCTCTCAATCTATGCGGAACTGTTCGAGGCAGAAAATCCCGGTCTTAAAGTCGAGGGATTGGCCTGCAACTGGCTCCGTCAGGACAGAGCGGCGTTCTGGGTGATTGAGCGTAAATCCTCGGAACTTGTAAGAGAGTTGCTTTCCACCGAATATATGTTCACCGACAACGGTCCGGTATATTTCCACCATGACCAGTCTGTGTTCGGCATCACCCCCAATCTTCCGGCCACAAATCAGGAAACTATTCCTATTGTCCCCGAAGATGTCATCTCCTATGTGGCAGACCTCATAAAGTTGGAGCAGGAAACCAAGGCCAAACTCGACGAGGCGAAAAAGGCTCTCAGAATGGCGATGGAGCAACACGGCATAAAGTCATGGGACAGCGGAATGTTCAAGGCCACTATCGCCGCCGACAGCATCAGAGCCACATTTGACTCTGCAAGGTTCAAAAAGGATCACCCTGACCTCTACGATCAATATGTCACCAACAAGCCCACAAAGGGTGGGTTCACCCTCAAATAATAAATCTGATGATAAAACTAACAGCAACCGCCCTCATTCACTTCATTTCGCCGGTGATGCAGGTGACGGAAAATTTCCAAAAACGAGAACTCATCCTCGATGACTCGTGGGAGAAAGACGGCAAAAGTTATCCCAACTTTGTACTCATAGAGTTCTCCGGCGACAAGATGGCGATACTTGACAATTTCGCCCCCGGCCAGCGTGTGACCGTGGAAGCCTATGTGAACGGCAGGGAGTACCAGGGCCGATACTTCAACACCATCAAAGGAATGTCCGTGGCTCCATATCAGCCACTGCAAACCTCACACTCGGTAGGTCAGCGTCCCACGCCGGCACCTGCGCCCGACTATCCTCAGCAGCCTCAATATCCTCAGGCGCCCGGCTATCATGCACAAGGGGCATATCCTCCGAGCGGTTATCCACAGCAGCCATCATATCCACAGCAGCCATCCTATCCCAATCAAGGAGGCTACGCACAACCGGCCCCCGCGCCGATGCCCAGAACACCGCAAGGCGGTAATCTCGGCCCCGAGGGTCTGCCATTCGGTAACTGATGGCCGACGCGATACTCACCAAGCGTGACGGTGTGGTGAGCATGGACAAATCATTCGAGTATCTTTGCTCACTGCTCCGCAACGGTGTCTATACGGTCAGGATAGTCAGAAAGACCGAGCCTCGTACCATCTCTCAGAACTCATTGATGTGGATGTGGTACAAGTGCATGGAGGATGCGACGGGCACTCCGAAAGAGGATTTTCACGACTATTACAAGGCCAAGTTCTTAGGCCGCGACGTGGCGGTAGGAAACAAATGGGTGAGGGTGTTCGGCAGCACTACCGACCTCAACACCCTGCAAATGACAAACTATCTGGAAAAAGTCAAGGCCGATGCCGCTACTGAATTTGGAATAACACTACCATTACCGGCGGACAGACATTATCAGTCATTCGTCGACGAATACAAATCAAGGTAACAATCGGGTGGTCCTAATGGGCCATCCGATATTTTTTCAAACTAAATTTCCAACAATGAGTATTAAAATCAAAAAAGCCAAATTGACAAAGGGCGGCACGATAGAGGCCACCTACATCGACGAGGACGGCAACGAAATCTCCATAAAAGGAAAGAACACCGTCCATGTGGATCTCAAGACTCGGCTTGCCGAACTTATCCCTTACTTTGCCGAGCTTACGGAGCAGAAGGAGGCAGACCGTTATGACTGGGACAATGCCAACTCTCAGGAAAACATCGACCTCATGCGCCGACTCGATGTTTCGGGCGTGTCGCTCGGCGGTGATGACAACTGTCCGATAGCGACATTGACAGGCCGACGCACACTGATGACCTCAAAGGTGCTTAACATCAACACTCCACCTACCGACCTCGACGCAGATGACAGTGGATGGTCCAGGGCAGAGGACTTCAGATTTGCCATCGACGCTTTCTTCTATGAAGTCGAGCAGTATATACTTGAACGCAAATGGGCGGTGAAGCAGGCCGAGTTCGATTTCGACAATGAAGAAGATCCGTTTGCCAATGCCGGAATCACGGCCGATGTGGAACCAATCGCCGACACACCGAAAGACTCTGCCGAACAAGTTGCATAACCGATGAAACCTATATACGTTACCGAAACACCCGGCACGTTCAGGCTCTCCTTTGAATATAACCCTATACTGATAGACCTCGTTAAGAGAATACCGACCAGACAATATGACGGCTCGGAGCGGGAATGGGTGGTAAAAAAGGAGAGTCCTTTATTTCCGCCGGGATATGATTCTCGGTGGTATGTAGAGCAGTTCGCGGCATGGGCCGTGGCCAAGCGGTTCTGCACTCACGTTGCAAGGCGTAGCGAAACCCACGACTTGACGTATGAAATCCCCCCGATGAAGGAGTTTGTCGGCGACCACTACATTCTTCCACCGTTCACGCCGTACTCATACCAGTTGGAGGGTGTTCGCTACGCTTTGGACAACAAGCGTTGCATCTTCGGAGATCAGCCCGGCCTCGGCAAGACACTTCAGGCCATTTGTGCTGTTGTCAAGGCTCATAAAGAGGCAATGACATACGGCGAAACATTCCCGGTGCTCGTGATATGTCCGGCGGCACTCAAAGTCAACTGGCAACGCGAGTTCAAGAAATTTGCAGGGATAAATGCCGTAATTCTTGATGACTCCAATCGTGCGAGCTGGGATAGGTTTTGGGAACTTAAAAGGCCGGACGGTGAGGCTATATGCCCAGTATTCATCACAAATTACGAGAGCCTTAAAAAGTTCTTTGTAGTCCGTGTCAAGAACACCACCCGATTCACTCTTGCATCGATAGAGTTTGATAAGCGTGTACGGCTTTTCAAGTCGGTAATCATCGACGAGAGCCATAAATGCAAATCATCAAAGACCCAGCAGTCAAAGTTCGTCGAGGGCATCTGCCGTGGCAAGAAGTGGATATTCGCGCTTACCGGCACCCCGGTTGTCAACAACAACACCGACCTAATACAACAGTTGAAGATACTCGGCCGACTTGATGACTTCGGCGGATACAAGCAGTTTGTTGCCCGGTTCTGTGACGGTCCCAAGCAGTCCTCCAATATGAAAGAGCTTCATTACCGCTTATGGTGCTGTTGTTTTTTCCGCAGAGAGAAACAAAAGGTGCTTACCCAGTTGCCGGATAAAATGCGTCAGTACATCACCTGCGAGATTACCAACCGCAAGGAGTATCAGGATGCAGAGGACAACTTCCTCAGATACCTGCGTCAGTACAAAAACGCCGATGATGATAAGATTGCGAGGGCTATGCGTGGCGAGGTTATGGTGCGTATGGGAATCTTGAAAGAGATAGCCGCCCGTGGCAAGGTTAAAGCCGTGGCCGAGTTCATCCATGACGTTATAGACGGTGGCGAGAAACTGATCATGTTCGCATATCTGAAAGAGGTTGTGGCCGCACTTAAAGCCGAGTTTCCGGATGCCGTGACTGTCACGGGGACCGACAACATCACTCAAAAGCAGAATGCAGTCGACCGCTTTCAAAACGACCCGGACTGCAAACTCATAATCCTCAACTACAAGTCCGGCGGTACCGGCCTCACTCTTACAGCCGCAAGCCGAGTGGGGTTCATCGAGTTCCCATGGACATACAGCGACTGTGAACAGGCCGAGGATCGTGCCCACCGTAACGGCCAGAAGAATGCTGTTAACTGCTACTACTTCCTCGGTGACAAGACCATTGACGGATATATGTACAAAGTTATCCAAACCAAGAAGGACATCGCAAACGAGGTCACAGGCACCACCACACAAATAGATGAGGATATTGTGAGCAATGTGATGAACCTGTTCAGTACCCGACTATGAAAAAGCATTTCAAGTGGCTGGCCAAGAACGGCAGAGTCTTGCTGTTGCATCGAACTGTCGGCCTCTTTGGTGAGCAGTGGGAGTGCTTTGGCAATTTTGATGACAAGGACGGTAATGCGACCCGTGGCAAGCAAATAATCAAACTACTTAACCAGTGTGCCCAGCATACGGAAAACTATAACGAAAATGACTGAGGAAGAAATACTCAAATTGGAACAGACATACTCGGAGTCCAAGATTCAGCATTTTTGCGTGAATTGGTTCCGGCGGACATTCCCCCAAGTGGCGAATTTACTCTTTGCTGTACCCAATGGCGGATGGCGTGGTGCCCGTGCCGGCGCCCAGATGGTGTATGAGGGACAGGTAAAAGGAGTCGCCGACCTCATCCTCTTGTTCCCCAAAGGAGGAAAATCTTCACTTTGCATAGAGATGAAGGTTCCAAAGCGCAAAGGTAGCAGAGCCGGACGACAGTCCGATGAGCAAATAGAATGGCAGAGGCTTGTTGAGGAACATGGCAGCACTTATGTTGTATGTCATGGATTGGTGGAGTTTGTTAAGGCTGTCTGCCTATATCTTCATACCAACCCACAGCCTTACATTGACAAGGCTCTCAATCTATACCCAATCTACCAATGAACTATATTGAACTGATTAACCGATATTGGCAAGAGGTGGATATTAAAGGCTGGACTCCGGTCGAGACGGAAATATACTTCCGATTACTCGATTACTGCAACAGGTCAGGATGGAGGAACCCCTTTACCCTCCCCAATCCACGGGCAGTCGCGCTAATGGCGGTCACTGAAAATACGTTGGCTGCTGGTAGAGACAAGCTCGTGATGAAAGGCTTGATTGGTTTTAGAAAAGGTTCAAGACGCAAAGACGCGCCAATGTATTGTTTTCCCGAAAAAGTTGATGGAGAATGGGTACTCCCGGATTGTTTTACCGCAGATTTTACCTCAAATATTGAGCCAAAACAAGGGGCAAAAAGCAGGGTAAAACAAGGGGTAAAACAAGGGGCAAAACGCGGGACATATAATAAAACTAAAACTAAAACTGAAACAGAAAATATACTCTCTCCTAACGTCGAGAGTGCGCAAGCGAGAGCACCAGTTGAAGATAGTCTTTTTTCGGAAAAAGAATTGGAAGCGTCAATGCCGCGAGGAGTCAAAGCTGCCAGGCTCGTTGAGTTCATCCCTCCAACTCTTGAAGAAGTCAGGTCATATTTTCTCATGCGACAAGCTGACTTATGCCTTTCGGATCTGGAAATTGAGGCTGATTTATTTTTCAGTTACTACGATTCGCAAGGTTGGGTAAAGAGCAATGGCCGTAAGGTTGCTAATTGGGAAAGCCTTGCCAACGACTGGATATTGCGAAAAGAGAGAGAATGCAAACAAGTAAAGAGCAATGAAGCTGGAGAAACTTTTAGGGATAGATTTTCAGAACGTAGAGGGTCTGAGTCAGGTGCTAAAACGCGAAAAGGTTTCAAGGGAAAGATTTAGTCTTGAAATCTCGGAACGAGACTGTGCCAACGCTATCTATGCTGCGATGAAAGCATCCGTGGAATATCGAGGGGGTGTGTTCAGGATGGATTCTGACACACGGCAACACATATCCGATGCGGCCAAATGGCTCATAAATCCTAATGACACACCCGGACTGATGTTGTGCGGACTCTATGGAAACGGTAAGACTACTCTCGCCAATGCAATTTCATGGCTTATAGGCTTCATAACCGAAAGGGAGCTGGGATATTCAAACCGAAAGAATATGCCACTTTTCACGGCAAAGGAAATATGCCGGTTATGCGCCGCAAGCGAGAAATTCAAGGAGCAATATGACGCTTACGAGCGATTGTTCACGATGCCCATGCTCATTATCGATGACTTAGGCGAGGAACCGAAGGAAGTGATGGTCTATGGCATGATACACACGCCGATCATCGACCTTATCGGCAGGCGATATGCCCAGCAGTTGATGACAATCGTCACTACCAACCTTGAAATTGATGACTTGCAGAGCAAGTACGGAGATAGAATCTATGACCGACTGCAAGAAATGCTAACATCAATAGTCTTTGAAAATGAATCCTACCGACCAAAGGAAAAGTAAACTCACAATAAACTGGCATACAAGAAATGCAGAGTCTATCCGGCTGATTAGGGAGCGTTTCAAACTGCCCTCTTACACCACCGTCAATGGTTGGACTCCTTGCGAGATTGCGCCGGAGGATATGCCTATGTTTGAAGAAACTGCCCGCAGGGGCTATTTCTCAATAATCAACATCCCGTGGGTTTGTAACGGAAACACCTACTCATGGCTGTAAAATGGTGTAAAAATGGTGGCCATTCTGTTTGCAACTCTTGAAAAATATGCCTAACTTTACAGTATAACAAACTAAAAGTCAAACCAATAACAAAACCTTATGGACTTTCAAAAAATCCCATTGGATGCGGTGAAACCCTCACCGATGAATCCGAGAAAGACATTCGATGAGGAGGCAATCAAGGAACTCGCCGACAACATCGAGAAGCAAGGGCTTATTCAGCCTATCACGGTGCGCACCAGTCGTCAGAATGAAGGCTTTGAAATCATTTGCGGTGAGCGCCGCTATCGTGCCTTCTGTCTGCTAAAAGTCAAGGAAGATGAAATCAATGTTGCGCAGACAGCAGCACACCGCAAAAAGTATGACCGTTTCCAATCAATTCCGGCCATAATCCGAGAAATGACCGATGAGGAGGCTTTCGACGCTATGATTACCGAGAACCTCCAACGTCAGGATGTGGACCCGATGGAAGAGGCTTTTGCCTTTGGTCAACTAATCAAGGCCGGAAAGTCCGCTGAGGAAGTTGCGCTCAGATTCGGCAAGTCTGTCAGATTTATCCAAGACCGCATCAAACTCAACTCGCTTATCCCCGAATTGATGTTGGCTGTCAAAGAAGACCGAATGAGCATCGCGGCGGCTATGCTCATAGCCAAACTCGATGAAGAAGATCAGCGCAAATATGCCGGGGCTTATTCTGCCAACAGTAGCGGCTACACAAAATCCAATGCAGAGAGTTTCATCAATTCCCTGTTCATGTCGATTGAGAAATCACCCTGGTATCAGAGTGACAATCAGGCGGACGAGGACTTTGAGGGTGGATGTGGCCGCAAGTGTTCTGAATGCTCTGTCTAGTCCGGAAAAGTGTTGACCGTCAGATTCAACATTTTTTAGTAAAATGTG
>CAJTQU010000009.1 GCA_910578665.1 uncultured Muribaculaceae bacterium | reverse complement strand
TCTTAATCATTTATTTCGCCACTCATTTCGCCTATAGTTTGTACACATGTAAACATGTGTTGACATGTGTGTACATCATCCACTACCGAGCAGAGCGACTTGACTCGGATAGCAGACGGGCAACAAATGTGGTTCAAAAATGGAGTAAAAAACAGGTAGAAACGAGTTCTACCGATTAAACTGCCGACAGCCGGACACAAGAAAAGGCGCTCAAACTGAACGCCTTAATACTTATCTATACTTATAGTTGCCTATCTTTAACTGCCGTTCATTTTCCGATGCAGAAATGGGTGAAGATGGATTGGAGGATGTCGGGAGTGGTGACGGCACCGGTTATGGTGCCGAGGTGGTGGATGGTCTCGCGCATGTCTTGGGTGATGAGGTCGATGGTCTGGTCTTGGTTGATGCCTGTTATGGTGCGTTCTATCGAGGTCAGGGCTTGTTGCAGGGCTTGCGAGTGCCTGGCGTTGGTCACGGTGATTTCTTGACGGTCGTCAATCTGGCCTTTCATGCTTTCAACCAGTAATTCTTTCAGGCGAGGGATTCCGTACCCTGTTTTTGCAGATATGTATATTGTGTTGTGGGGTAGGGGAGATGTGTTGTTGTCCTGTACGTTTAGCGGTAGTAGGTCTGATTTGTTCAGTATGTGGATTATCGTCGGTTTTGAAGATTCCTCTGTGGTGTCTTCAACGAGATTGTTGATTTCTTCTGGCAGTGCAGGGGTGATTTCTTTTGTAATAGAGGTTGCATCGGTTATGTGTAGTATTATCCGGGCGTTTGACGCTATGTCATATGCACGTTGTATGCCTATCCGCTCTATTGTGTCGGTGGTTTGGCGCAATCCGGCAGTATCGATGAAGCGGAAGAGGTAGTCTTCTATTTCGAGTGTCTCTTCAATGCTGTCACGCGTTGTGCCGTGTATATCGCTAACGATTGCCCTGTCATCGCCTATCAGGCAGTTAAGCAGTGATGATTTGCCGGCGTTGGTCGCTCCTATAATAGCTGTAGGAATTCCTTCTTTGAGTACGGATCCATATTTGTATGATTGGAGCAGTCGTGTTATTTCATTGCGAAGATTTGTGGCCAGTTCTTGTATTTTTTCCCGTGAGGCAAATTCGACATCTTCTTCGGAAAAGTCCAACTCCAGCTCGAGTAGTGCGGCAAGCTGTATGAGATCATCGCGTAGTTTATTCAGGCGCCTCGAGTAATCGCCTTTCATCTGTGTCATGGCAAGGCGCTGTGATGCACGTGAAGATGCGGCTATCATGTCTGCCACACCTTCTGCTGTTGCCAGATCCAAGCGGCCGTTGATAAATGCTCGTTTTGTGAATTCGCCAGGTCCGGCCATTTGTGCTCCGGCAGTCATTAGAGTGTCAAGGATCGCTCTCTGGATCCATCTTGAGCCGTGGCATGATATCTCTACAGTGTCTTCGCCTGTGTAGGTGCCCGGTGCGCGCATTATTGATATTAGCACCTGGTCTATCTGTTCATGGTCCGGTCCGATGATGTAGCCGAGATGCAGAGTTCGGTCAAGCATTTTTTCTACGGGCATGCCCTGCCATACTCGCTGTAATATCTGGATGGCTTCAGGGCCGGATATACGAATTATCGCTATGGCTGACGTGCCGGGGGCTGTTGCTATAGCGGCTATTGTGCTGCTTGGTCTCGATGTCAGTGTCTGTTCCATTCCTTAAAGGATGTTTGCGATTCTATTTTGCTTTCTATATCGTCAGGGAGAGCGTTGAAGAAATCGAAGCCGGTAAGTTGTTCTACGTAGTCTATGGTCTGTACATAGTTTTGCATATTGCCCGGGCATCTGTCGTTGGGGTATACGAAGGCTATGCCTCGCGGTTCTGGCAGATAGGGGGCTACAATCAGCTTGTAAAAGGCTGACGGTACTCTTATGCCGGCGGTCCCTATCCGCAGCTTGTCATCATTTTGGTAAAGGGGGCCTGCTATGATTATCAGGGAAGAATCTCGTGCTGCCCACAGGCGCTCTTTTTCTTCAAGTGTTTTCCATGCGCCTGCGTTGAGCGCGTGTGACTGGGGGCACATATTGGCCATGGAGAAACAGTCTTCCATAGCTTGCGCGCTCCATTTGGCATCGGCTGCCGGAAACATGTGGCCGCGGTCGAAACCTGAACGGGTATAATCAGATGACGAGGGGCAGTTCTTTATTGTCTCATCGCGCCAGAAGCGGTTGGTGCGGACCTGTGTTCCGGTTGTTTCGCTTCCCAACAGTTCCCACGCCACATAATTCGGAGTGCGGTTTGAAGCATTGAAACTGATTGTAAATCCTTCGTAATCCTTAATCTGGGAAGGTATGCCATCCGGCATACCGACTTTTTGCAATTGTTGCGCCGGCGTTGATGCAGATGGTATTTTTTGTGCTTCTGGTGCTGGATCTTTTTTGTGTGTAGCCCATATGCATCCTGCCGCACAAACGACTATAAATAAGGATAATATAGCGTTCGTGGTATGGGAATGACGTTTGTTCCGTTTATGTGTATTCCTATATGCCATTGTGGGATTTTTAGTTTATAATGCAAATTTACGTATTTTCTTTGATATTCAGATAACGAATCATCTATCTGTATAAGTCTCGGTAATATTTACGCTGGTTGTTAAGCTATTAGGATGGTTTGTTAAGACAATAAGGCGGACCTTAAGGTCCGCCTTATTGTCTTAAAGTGATGTATTTTCCAACTTATTTCTTCAGGCCTTTTACTCTCTTGGCATCAGTGTATAGGTAGATGATAAGGAGCGCATACATAACCAGGCCAGCAATCTGTGTGAAACTCTGGGCAGACTCTGCACCCAAGAAATGAGACGGAGTGCAAGCATTGATAAAGCCGGCGAATCCTGTTGTGGCTTCGGGATTCTTGAAGAATTCTGTAAGTGCGGCAAATACGCCGAACAGTGCGCCGCCGGCTATCAGGCCGGATGCTATTAGTGTGCCGCGGTCCTGACGGGCGTCTGACACCTCTTTGTCTTTTGAACTGTGGCTTACAAACCAGGATATGGCACCGCCCACGAGCATTGGCGCGTTGAGCTGGAGGGGTATGAACATACCCAGGCAGAATGCCAGTGTGGGTACGCCAAGCCAGTTGAGTATGAGTGCGAATATGGCACCCACCATATATAATATCCAGGGAGTGTCGCCGCCCATCATAAGAGGCTCGATCACTGCTGCCATGGCGTTAGCCTGTGGGGCTACCAGGGCATTCTCTCCTTCAAAGCCGTACACCTGGTTAAGCACCATTATAACACCGCCCACGGTAGCTGCCGACACGAGTGTGCCGAGGAATTTCCAGGTCTCTTGTTTGCGAGGGGTGGAGCCGAGCCAGTAGCCGATTTTAAGGTCTGTCACAAAGCCTCCGGCCATGGAGAGCGCCGTGCAGACAACACCGCCGATAACCATTGAGGCTACTATGCCTGATGTACCGCTGAGGCCGATGCCCACAAATATTGCAGAGGCGATAATGAGGGTCATGAGGGTCATGCCGCTTACGGGGTTAGAACCCACAATGGCAATAGCGTTGGCAGCTACCGTTGTAAACAGGAATGCGATAATGAGAACTACGAGCCAGGCGATAGCTGCCTGCCACAGTGTACTTATAACGCCGAAATAGAAGAAAAGGAAGACTGAGACACAGGCCAGGATGATGAAGAATACGATGTGTTTCATGGATATGTCCGTCTGCCAGCGCACAGTCTTAGCCGCGCTTGACTTGCCTTTGAGTTCGCGTCCTGCCAGACCCACGGCTGCGGTTATAATTCCCCATGATTTGATTATGCCTATGACACCAGCCATGGCTATACCGCCGATGCCTATCATACGGGCGTATTCTTTAAAAATAACATCGGGGGGGAGGGCTGTCATGGCCTCGTTGCCATATGTGCCGAGCAGGGGTACGATAATCCACCATACGAATATTGAACCGGCGAATATGACGAATGCATATTTAAGTCCGACTATGTAACCCAGGCCGAGTACTGCTGCTCCTGTGTTGCACGACAGAACCAGCTTGGTCTTTTCTGCAAGCGTCTGTCCCCATGCGTATGCGGTGGTGGTGACATTGTTGGCCCATAAGCCGAAAGTGGCTACTATGTAGTCATACAGGCCGCCTATGAGAGAGGCTATTATGAGAGTCTTGGCCTGTCCGCCTCCGGCATTGGCGGTGTTGGCAGAAATGAGCACCTGGGTTGTGGCTGTAGCTTCAGGGAATGGATATTTGCCGTGCATATCCTTAACAAAGTAGCGACGGAACGGTATAAAGAAGAGTATGCCGAGCACGCCTCCCAGCAATGAGCTTAGGAATATCTGCATGAAGCTGACTGTTATGTCAGGGTATTTTGCCTGTAAGATATACAGTGCCGGCAGTGTGAATATTGCGCCGGCCACGATTACACCGGAACAAGCGCCGATACTCTGTATGATCACATTCTGTCCCAAGGCGCCGTCTTTTTTGAGTGCTCCTGTGAGGCCTACCGCGATGATCGAAATAGGGATTGCTGCTTCAAATACCTGGCCTACTTTCAGTCCGAGGTATGCTGCGGCGGCACTGAAAATTATGGCCATCAGCAGGCCCATGCCGACAGAGTAGGGGGTTACCTCTTTTTGCTCTCTCACTGGATGGAGCACCGGGGTAAACTCTTCATGCTCGCCAAGTTCGCGGAAAGCGTTTTCAGGCAGCCCGGTGGGAGTCATCAGATCTCCTTCTGCAGCCTGCGGCGGAGGCACAGGCGCAGCTGCTTTTTTTGATTTACTCATGAATTTATGATGTTAGATTTAGATATGTGCATAGTTTATAGGTTGCGAATTTAACACTTTTTTGGCAGATATAAAAGCTTGGTATGTGATTTTTACAATGTCCGATTGCTGATTTATATGATTCTCAGTTGATTATATGCGTCTGGTGATGGCAGGACGGTTATGCCATGGTTTGTGTTAATCAAAATAAAGATACTGATTGTTAATATTATAAACGGTATGGTGATTTATCACAAATGATAGCCGTTATCACTTTCATCAACCATTAAAACTTAGAGCCATGACACGCACCATGTTTTACTATAATACTCAGCCGGTTGTCCGGCCGGTTATTACGGCATTTGCCGGCTTTGGCATTTCGTTACTGTTTTTCGGATTTTTGTACTCTTCAGGGGTAGCCATAGGAACCTCGGTAATATTATCGATGTTTATATTATTGTTATGTCTGACGGTAGTATATTCTGCTCTTTGTCATGGAAATGTGCTGCGTGATTCTGGCGAAAGCGATTATTCGGACAACGGTGCGGAATGTGTAGGTGCCACGCCTGGTAGAGATGAGACAGGTGACAGTGAGCATAAATTTACTGCTCGCCAAGTTTTGCCAGACGACTTGCGAGAGGCCGGCATGCAGCCGGAATGGGACGGAGACAGCCTGTGTTTTCGGTTTCAGGGAGGCTATTTCAGGGCATTGAATGTTGACGGAGAGATAATTCGTATAGTATATCCGCACATGTTCTCGCTTAGCGCGCCCTATCAGGATTTGTTATGCCGCCTGCTGAATCGCATAAACTCAAATTATGCACTTGTCAAGCTAGTAGCCGGAGCCTCGCCTGATGACGGTGTGATCGAGGTGTGTGCTTTTGCTGATTTATATTATACGGCCGCAGTGGAAGACCGCCAGACTTTGTTATCAGAGTTGCTCTCAATATTCTTTGATGCCCAGAGGTCGCTTGTACTTTCGGCGTCGCTTGCGGCAGATGATGACGATGAGCCTTACATTGACGGCGCTTGTGAAACCGCTTACCGCGATTTCTCACTTAATTGAAACTATATCTATTTACAAGGCGCCTGCCAAAACCACTCATAATCAGTTGTGATAATATGTGCATTGGTATAATTGTTGTCAATTGGGACAATGGCGGCATCTCTACCGGTAGAATGCGATGTTTCACCCTCAGGCTCGGCTTGATTCAGTGTGTTTGCAGACATTATATATAAATTTTTTGCCATATATTCGTTAAGATAATGCTCCTTATCCTGCTGATAGCGATTATTCCAGTTTGCATCGTCATTAAGTATCAGTGGCATATCATGCTGCAATCGGTATCGAACTTCTCCCGGATGGAGCAGCAATCCATTTTCATCCGTGACATAAGCCGCGAATGTAGGATCGACCCATATCCATTTACCAAGTGATTCGCTCCATGCCACACATATCACATGGCAATCATTATCAGAATCCCATTTCTTTGATTCACATGTTAAATACCTGGCAGGAATACCTTCTGCAAGTAGTGCCTCGGTAAGGCATATAGCCAATGCTCTGCAATTATATCCACAGCTGTCACGTTTCGAGCAGTCGTATGTATTTCTCAAATTTCTCGGTCCGGGAGCCAGGCCGTTGCTTCCGTCATGTGGGATATTGTTATGAACCCAATAAAGTAAATTTTTTATACGACTTATATCATCGCCATTGCCAGCGATGCTGTCGAGATTAAATCGTTCACGAGACAGACGCAGAAGAGAGTCAGAGGGCTGCGCATAGACAAATTTAGTCTTCTGAATCGTATCGCTTTTATATTCAGGAGATTCTTTCAAAAGATCAAGGTTGGTTTTTACCTCGTCGCCTAAATTCCATGCATATTCCATTGCTCGTTTCAAAACAATGGATTTTGCATTATTTAAATGTTCAAGCACAGGAAGCAGTATTTTGGCATTTTGATATTGCCATGCACGCATCCAGTCTGAGTTTTTGGCAGTTAGCACATCTGCCTGCCATTCGGCAATCCTCTCTAAATCAGAAATAAGGGATGGGTTATTTTGAAGTTGCTCTAATGTGGCTTTTGGTGTCAGGCTATCATTATACACTTTTAAAAATGCACCATGATTGGTGTAATTATCTAATTTAGGGCATAATTGCTCCGGAAATAATCCTAAACCAAAATTCACCACCGCACCTTCAAAAATCACACTGTCAAGTCGCGGACAATTATGGGCAACCACGGGACCTCCTGTACTGGAGATTGGACCGTGAAATACAATTTTGCGGAGGTTTGGACAGTTTAACACCAACGAGCAATCGAAATGTCCTATCATTCCGTTGAATTCAATTTCCTCAATTGTATTGTTATTACGGAACAATCCTCCCGGTATATAGTCAATATTGCTGAACGATACTTTTTTCAAATTAGTGAATTCGTAATTTTCAAAGCGACCAATCATTCCAATATCTGGAATTTGAATCGCTTCTGCATCTTCGGGATATACAAGACTGTCGGGAAATAGCTTATGACCGTCACGTATGGGGGCCTTGAAATAGTCAGGTGATGGAAGTATTATTCTTTCTGCATTAGAAAAAATGCTTGCAGAAAATAATAATAATATAAAGATGGTGAATTTCCGTATCATAGTAATTCTCACAACTGCATAACTTTTTTGTTTTTTAATATAGCATACTTACCGCTGTCAATCCAATTACAAAGTTAGTGATTTTTCTCAATGTGAGGCTATCTATCATCTCTTTATCAGCAAAAGCACGAAAAAGAATCAAACTAAATTTTGATTACCACATGATGCTTATGAGCAATCATATTCGACAGCAAGCGAGTGAAATACCTGAGCTATATACATAACTTCTATCAGGTCTGTATGATAATGAAAGTTTGATTTGCATATTAGACAGATTGTTTGTATCTTTGCACGTTTTATGACCCCACCGGCACCCGAATACTGCTATTCCGGGGCCGGTATGTATACGTTATAGTTTTTACAGAGAATACATGTATAGAGACAAGACATGCGGAGAATTGCGACTCTCCGACAGCGGCACGCGAGTGACTATTGCCGGGTGGGTGCAGCGCGCCCGCAAAATGGGCGGAATGACATTCGTAGACGTGCGCGACCGTTATGGCATCACCCAGGTAGTGTTCAATAATGATACTGATGCGGCATTATGTGAGAAAGCCAATAAGCTTGGCCGCGAGTATGTGGTTCAGATCACAGGAACTGTTGAAGAGCGTACTTCAAAGAACAATAATATTCCTACAGGAGATATAGAGATAATAGCAGACTCGCTCAAGGTGCTTAACCGTAGTGATGTGCCTCCATTTACAATTGAAGACAACACTGACGGCGGCGATGACCTGCGTATGAAGTATCGCTATCTGGACCTTCGTCGTCCGGGAGTGCGATCATGTCTTGAGCTGCGTCACCGCATGGCATTCGAGATACGCCGTTATCTTGATTCCGAGGGTTTCCTGGAGATTGAAACACCCATTCTGGTTAAATCCACCCCTGAGGGCGCTCGTGACTTTGTGGTTCCTTCTCGCATGAATCCCGGCGAATTCTATGCCTTGCCTCAGAGTCCGCAGTTGTTCAAGCAGTTGCTGATGGTGAGCGGCTTCGACCGTTATTTCCAGCTTGCTAAATGTTTCCGCGACGAGGACCTTCGTGCCGACCGGCAGCCGGAGTTTACCCAGGTGGACTGCGAAATGAGCTTTGTTGAGCAGGAAGATGTGATAAACATGTTTGAAGGTCTTGTCAAACATATATTCAAGTATGTCAAGAATATTGATTTTACAGAGCCTTTCCCCCGTATGACATGGCATGACGCTATGCGCCTTTATGGTTCTGACAAACCCGATATTCGTTTCGGCATGCCGTTTGTAGAGCTGACCGACCTGGTAAAGGGATCTGGTTTTGCCGTCATGGATGATGCCGAACTTACAGTTGGCATATGTGTGCCCGGTTGTGCCGGTTATACGCGCAAGCAGACCGATGAACTGACAGAATTTGTCAAGCGGCCGCAGATAGGGGCCAAAGGCCTGGTTTGGGTAAAGATAGCCGAAGACGGCTCCGTTAAGAGCAGCGTGGGCAAATTCTTTACAGACGAGCAGATCCGTGTCTGGGCTGAACGCATGGGGGCAAGTAATGGAGACCTGCTACTTGTCATGAGCGGTGCCGCGATGAAGACACGTAAGCAGTTGTGCGAGCTCCGCCTTGAGATGGGAGGACGTCTCGGCCTGCGTCCTAAGAATGTCTTTGCCCCACTGTGGGTAGTAGACTTCCCTCTGTTTGAATGGGATGATGAGACACAGCGTTATTATGCCATGCACCATCCGTTTACCGCTCCCAATCCTGATGATATACCGTTGTTGCGCACTGATACGGGCAAAGTCAGGGCTACAGCATATGATATTGTCGTTAACGGCACAGAACTTGGAGGCGGATCCATACGTATACATGACAGCGAATTGCAGGACACTATGTTTGAATTGCTGGGCTTTACTCCCGAAAAAGCCCATGAACAGTTCGGTTTCCTCATGGATGCATTTAAATACGGCGCTCCTCCTCATGGCGGTCTCGCGCTTGGTTTTGACCGGTTTGTGTCGATGCTTGCCGAACTGGACTCAATTCGTGACACTATAGCATTCCCCAAGAATAATTCAGGCCGAGATGTGATGAACGAGTCTCCGTCTCCGATTGATCCGGCTCAACTTGAGGAACTGAACCTTGAAATCCGCCCCGACGCGAAGTAGTTATGGCAAAAATAGCCGACATAATCAGTATTATTGAGAGCTTTGCCCCGGTGCAGCTGCAGGAGCCGTATGATAACGCCGGTCTGCAGGTGGGAGATCCGCAGGCATCTGTTACCGCAGTCTTACTATGTCTGGATGTCACTACTGATATTGTGGCGGAAGCCATAGAGAGAGGCTGCAACCTCATAATAAGCCACCACCCATTGCTTTTTGGCGGCATAAAGAGTGTGACAACCTCTACCGAATGCGGACGTATTGTGATTGATGCGGTCAGGCATAATATAGCTATTTATTCGGCGCACACCAATTTGGATCGTGCTCGCGAAGGGGTGAGCTGGGAGATAGCCCGTATGCTTGGTTTGCGTGATATAGAGGTGTTGCAGAAAGACCATGCCGATCCGGGCGTGGGGCTTGGCATAGTAGGTCAGATAGAGCAGGTACCCACGCTTGAGTTTTTGCGTAAGGTGAAAGACATTTTCCATGTGAAATGCCTGCGATATTCCGATAACTTCCCGTCTCTCACAGTGAAGCGTGTGGCTGTCTGCGGCGGAGCCGGGGCATCTTTGATAAGAGAGGCTGTCAGAGCCGGTGCGGACGTGATGGTTACTGGTGATGTGAAATATCATGACTTTACCACATATTCTCCGATGATATTGATAGCGGACATAGGGCATTTTGAGAGCGAGCTCTGCACGCGCCAGATATTTATGCGGCTGTTGTCAGACCGTTTCTCGGATCTGCAACTGTATGTGTCGGAAGTTGAAGGCAATCCTGTCAATTGTTTGTAATACTATATATTAAGAAAATAGAAAATAATAAATATGGCCACTGACAAGAAATCAGAAAAAGAACGTAGTGTAGAGGAACGCCTGAAGTCACTTTATGAACTTCAGACTATCTTTTCCGAGATAGACCGTATCAAGACACTGCGTGGCGAACTTCCCAACGAGGTTAAGGACCTTGAGGACGATATCGTGCGCTACCAGACACGAATTCAGAAGTATCGTGATGAAATTACTTCGCTGAAGAAACAGATTCAGCAAAAAACAGGCGAGATACAGGATCGTCAGGCTAAGATCGAGCGTTATCGCGAGCAGCAGGACAATGTGCGTAACAACCGTGAATTTGATTTCCTTACGAAAGAGATAGAATTCGAAGGGCTTGAGATTGAGCTTGCCGAAAAAAATATACGTGAGTATACAGCAGCGCAGGAGGCACGTAACCAGGATATAGCCAAGGCTGAAGAAGAATTGGCCGACGGCCAGCACATTCTTGCCGAGAAGCGCGCGGAGCTTGAAGACATAGTTAGCGAGACTAAGGCAGAAGAGGAAAACCTGCGTGTCCAGGCCCAGGCTCTTGAGCCGCTGATTGACGCATATACTCTGGCTGCGTTTAAGCGTATACGTAAAAACGCGCGTAACGGTCTCGGTATAGTCACAGTGCAGCGCAATGCGTGCGGCGGTTGCTTCAACCGTATACCGCCTCAGCGCCAGTTGGAGATCAAGATGCACAAGAAAGTGATTGTGTGCGAATATTGCGGCCGTATCATTATTGACGGAGTACTGGCCGGTATTGAAGAACCGATTGTGCCGGAACCCACGCCGAAGAAGCGAGGTGCTTCCAGAGGTTAATTAATAGCGCCGTGCTGTAGGTTGGACGGCGGATTTTATCGCCGGGCCGGGCTCTGTTTACGAGTTCGGCCCGGTTTGGTTATAATAGGTTTTATATTGGAATGGCAATGAGAATTAAGCCGGTTTATGATAATAGGCGAAGATATATGGATTTGCTTCTGTTAGGAGACGAGCAGGAAGAGATGGTGAACAGGTATATTGACACCGGTGAAATGTTTATCGGAAGAGTGGGATGCAAAGCAGTGGCCGTCTGTGTGGTGACACGGGAGGGGAGCGGTCTTGTTGAAATTAAGAATATTGCAGTAGATCCTGCTTGCCGGCGTCGGGGATATGGCCGGGCTATGCTGTCGTATATTGAAGCGCGCTATAGAGAATGCGCTGTACAGTTAGGGACTGGCGAGACACCTGTGACCATTGATTTTTATAGAGCATGCGGTTATACGTATTCACACCGCATTCCCGGTTTTTTTACAGATAATTATGACCATCCGGTCGTTGACGGGGGTGTGCTGCTTACTGATATGGTTTATATGAGGAAAGAGCCTGTAAACAATGCAGGGGCATAAAGCCAGATACGGCCTTATGCCCCTGTATTTGATTTCATGCCTCATGCATAGGCATTATTGCAGGTTAATGGTTAGTTCCCTTGCGTGTCTCCCTGGCTCTCGCGGTGGAAAATATGCCGGAGGCGTGAAAAAATACGGTGGGCTGTTCCCTGGTCTGGAGTTACGTTCGGCTTACCTTGCAGACTTTCTATAGCCTTTCGTTCATCGTCTGTGAGATTTTCGGGAACATAAACCATGACATTTACAAGTTCGTCACCGCGATTGCTGGTACCGTACTGGGGCAGTCCTTTACCGCGTAGGCGCAGCACTTTGCCAGGCTGCGTGCCTGCCGGTATTTTGAGCCTTGCCTTGCCGTCTACCAGAGGGACGTCTACTGAGCCTCCCAGAACAGCTGTGGGGAAATCCAGCATAAGGTTATATATCAGGTCGTTTTCGTCACGAATGAGATTAGGGTCTTTCTCCTCTTCGATTACGATGAGCAGGTCGCCGTTCACTCCGCCGTGGCGTGCCGCGTTGCCCTGGCCCCTCATAGTTAGGGTCATGCCGTCTTCCACTCCTGCAGGTATGTGGAATTCCACTATTTCGTCTTTCTTGACTATGCCTTCGCCGTGGCAGTCAGGGCATGCGTGGTCTATCACTTTGCCCTCGCCGTTACACTGCGGACATACACTCTGGCTCTGCATGGCGCCCATGAAAGTCTGTTGTACACGGCTTACATATCCGCTTCCGTGGCATGTGTCGCATGTATGGAAAGAGGTTCCGTCTTTTGCTCCGGTGCCGTTGCATGTACCGCAGGCAACCCAGCGGGGGAGCTTGAGTTTCTTATCTACACCGTTGACAATGTCTTTGAGCGTCACTTTAACCTTTATACGCAGGTCTGCACCTTTGTTCACAGCCTTACGCTGGCGCCCTCCGCGTCCTCCGTAGGTCCCTGCCCCAGAGAAAGCATCGCCGAATATGTCTCCGAAATGAGAGAATATGTCCTCCATCGAGAATCCTCCCCCTCCGAAACCGCCGAATCCCCCGAAACCGCCGGCACCTCCGAAACCCTGCTGGCCCATTGAGTGGCCGAACTGGTCGTATTGCTGGCGTTTCTTAGGATCACTGAGCACATCGTAAGCCTCGGCTGCCTCCTTGAATTTTTCTTCGGCCTCCTTGTCACCTGGATTTTTGTCCGGATGGTATTTTATGGCCATCTTGCGGTAGGCCTTTTTCAGCTCGTCAGGGGTAGCGCTTTTGCTCACCCCTAGCACTTCGTAATAATCTCTTTTTTCTGCCATCTTTACATCTGGTTTTATTGGCCTACGACCACTTTGGCGTGGCGGAGCACCTTGCCATTGATAGTGTATCCTTTGGAAACAGTGTCTATGATCTGTCCTTTTTGCTCGTCACCGGGCACCGGCACCTGGGCAATGGCTTCGTGCAGGTCAGCGTCAAAGGGCGAACCGTTGGTCTGCATGGGCTGTACGCCGTTATCGGCCATATACTTTACAAGCTTATTGTAAATCAGCTCCATGCCTTCTAGCACGGGTCCTGCGTCGGTTGCGTCTTTAGTAGCTTCAAGACCTCGTTCGAAGTCATCTACTATTGGAAGCAGCCCTTTCATTGCTTGTTCTGCTCCGTTTTTGATAATTTCAGCTTTTTCTTTTATAGTTCTTTTGCGGAAATTGTCAAAGTCGGCCATAAGGAAAAGATATTCCTTTTTCTCCTTCTCAAGAGAAGCTTCCAGTTCTGCTACTTTTGATTCCAACGGGTCTATGGAGTTCTCTACCGCGTCAGTCTCTTCAGTCTCGGCCTCTGCCAGTTGTTCCTGGATTTCCTGAGGCTGTTCTTCGGCAGCCAGCATCTCTTCCTCGTTCATTTTCTTATTTTGTTTGTCCATATTTCTTATGTTGTAAATTTAGAATTTATATACAAAAACCGCTCCAAAAAGTGTTAAATGCTTAACGGCCGGTGTTTTTATAAGTCTGCACAGAAAATTAACAACACAGCTCCTCATAACGTTCATAGAAACAATGACGAGACTGCGGTAAACGGGGTAGGGGCTTCACATGCACACTGCCTTGCCTTTTCCGGATTATTAAAAAGTCCGTAAAATGCAGACCCAGACCCGGTCATAGATGCATATACGGCACCGCTTTCATACAGATATTCCTTTATCTCTCTTAGTTCTGGGTGCAGTGCGAACATTGGCTGTTCAAAATCGTTTGTCATCCGATCACGCCATTGTTCTACCGGCATATCGAGTAATTTTTCCGGAGTGTACGTGGGGACAGACGGCGTTATACGGGCAAATGCATCGCGTGTGCTGATCCCTTCGGAGGGTTTTAGCACCGCGAGAGTGTAGTTGCCCAGATCCAGACTGACTGGAGTGAGTATTTCGCCGGTGCCTGTTCCGATGCACGGAGTATTGTATATGAAGAAAGGACAGTCAGCCCCCAGATTTAATGCCATTCTAGCTAGGTCATCCATAGTTATCGGGTTTCCTGCTATTTCGTTTAATGCGCGAAGAGTAAAGGATGCGTCTGCCGAACCTCCTCCCATTCCGGCACCGTCAGGCAGATGTTTTTCCAGCTTTATGTCTACTGTAGGTAAATCAGGCACGCTCTTGCGGAAAAGTTGCAGGGCTTTCCAGACCAGATTGTCGTGCATATGGCAGTCTATATGCCGTCCTGTGACTTTCATAGAGTCTGTATCTGAAGTCGAAGGAGTGATTTCTATTATATCTGCCAGTCTGCCGCTGTCAGAGGGTGTGCCGGCATAGCGTCCCACGGGATAAAAAATAGTCAGCAGGTCATGATAGCCGTCAGGGCGTCTGCTTACTATATTGAGGCCGAGGTTTATTTTAGCATTTGGGAATACAATCATGGCAATAACTCTTTTCACTGCAAAATTACGCAAGATTATCGGAATAACGGGGGAATATTTGTATTTTTGTGCCATGAATATTAACCGAGACATATTGCGCATAGCGTTTCCTTCGATACTAAGCAATATAACAGTGCCGTTGCTGGGCCTGTGTGACACAACCATAGCGGGACATTTGGGCGATACGAGTTTTATAGGGGGTATAGCCGTAGGCACCATGATGATAAACGTGGTATTCTGGTGCTTTGGTTTTCTTCGCATGGGAACTACCGGGCTGACAGCCCAGGCTTGTGGTGCCGGCGATGATGCACAAGTTGCCCGTGTGTTTTCCAGGGCATTCTTTCTCGCCTCTGGAATAGGCGTGGTTATTGTATTGTTGCAGTGGCCGCTGCGCGAACTTGTACTACGCATTATAAGTCCTGAGGCAGGAGTGGGATCACTTGCGAAATCATATTTTTCAACGGTAATTTGGGGCGCTCCTGCCATGCTGGCCACAATGTCTGTGAGCGGATGGTTTCTGGGTATGCAGTCAGGTGTCTGCCCCATGGTGGTGGCTGTAGCCACAAATGTTGTCAATATCGGTGTGAGCGTGTTGTGCGCGTTTGGTTTGGACATGGGGTTTATGGGTACTGCTATCGGTACGCTTACCGCCAACTGGTTCGGATTGTTGCTGGCTCTGCTGCTTGCGTGGCGTTTTCATGGGCGAAAGTTGCCGTTCTGTTCTTTGGGGCAGGCACTGGCTTGGACCGGAATGGGAAGATTTTTCCGTGTCAACAGCGATATATTTCTGCGTTCTTTCTGTATAATGGCTGTATCAATGGGTGTTACGGCCATAGGCGCTAGGCTTGGAAGCGACATACTTGCAACAAATGCTGTGATGATGCAGTTCTTCATATTGTTTTCCTACTTTATGGACGGTTTTGCATTTTCAGCCGAGGCTCTGACGGGAAAATGCGTTGGTGGCGGCGATACGCTCCTTATGGGGCGTACAGTGCGATATATGATGCTGTGGGGCGCTGCCATGGCATTGTGTTTCACATTGCTTTATATTGCCTTTTACGGGCAGATAGGAGCATTTATCACAGATGACCCTGTCGTGCTTGGACACCTCGTGCGGTACCGGGTGTTTTTGTTTGCCATTCCATGTATTACCGTGGCTGCTTTTATATATGACGGCATATATATAGGGCTGACCGCCACCCGTGCCATGTTGGTGGTGACAATGCTGTCCGCATTGGTGTTTTTCGCTATTAATTTCATACCTGTATGCGGTCAGTTATCAGGATTTCAGGGAAATGCCAGACTTTGGACCGCGTTTTTGTCATATTTGTTTGTGCGTGGTGTGGGCCTCTGCCTGCTGTATCGAAAGAATGTGCGCCGTGTTATGCCCGTTTTAGTTAAATAATGTTGAAGCTGGTGCCGGTACGCAAATTAATTAGTAATTTCGCATACTCAAACTTTTAGACAGCCTGATGGCATATACTCCCAAAATAGATGAGAAGCAGCTTGTCTCAGACTTGCAAAAGCCTGATACGTCGCGTGAAGCGTTTGACACGTTGATGCGCACCTACGGGGAACAGATTTATTGGCAGATACGCAAAATGGTAGTGAGGCATGAAGATGCTTCGGATTTGTTACAGAATACTTTTCTCAAGGCGTGGAATAATCTTGACAGTTTCCGGGGTACCGCAAAGCTGTCGACATGGTTGCACAAAATCGCCGTGAACGAGAGTATTAATTTTTTGAACAAGGAGCGCGGCCGCCGCAATGTCTCGGCTGATGAAGACGGTTGTGACAGTTATTTGGCGGAATATCTTGTGGCTGATAAATATTTTGACGGTGACGAGTTGAAGCAGGAGCTACACAAGGCAATAGCGATGTTGCCGGAGAAGCAGCGCATCGTTTTCAATATGAGGTATTTCGATGATATGAGCTATGACCAGATATCGGAAATTATGGGTACGAGTACTGGTGCGCTAAAAGCCAATTACCATCACGCTGTCAAAAAAATAGAGGTATATTTCGAAAATAAGGAATGATACGGGGCGGATACATATGCCTTTCTGCCGGATGAGACAAAAGCGGCAGACTTCGCAGCCTGCCGCTTTTACGTGTTTTTCATAATACTTTTTCGAACTAACCTAACATCATGAAACGATTTCTTTTTCTGTAATTATAACGGAATGGCTTTGTTGAAAGTTCATTTGTAGTCAAAAAATTTTTTAATTCTGATTAAACTTAGCTATGTCCCCTTTGTCTAAGTTGTAAGAATAAAAACAAACTGACATGAAGGCAGAAGACAAGATAAGACAAAGATATGGCAGTGACACTGGTTTTAGTGTGCCTGACGGGTATTTTGACCAGGTTTTTGCCAAGATTGGCTCGGAACTGCCGGAACGCGAGACCCCTCCCGTTGTTAAGATGACTCGCTGGCAGCGCATGAAGCCATACGTGTATCTTGCCGCTATGTTTGCCGGCATATGGTGCACTATGAAAATGGTTACCATGATCCAGTCTGCACCGGCAGGGACCGAAGTTTCATTGGACAATCCTCCGGCTATGATAGCACAGGCCATGAGTTCTCCCGAGGTGGCTACACCCTTGGTCGGTTCTTCCTCGGTTATAATAGTAGAAGACAGTGAACCTGCTTCTGATAATGGTGACATGCCGCAGGTTCCAGAGGTGTCAGAAGAAGATCTGGATGAAGTGATCATGGAATATACCAATGCTGCAGTAGATGCCGGCGATATTGATATTAACCAGCTTCAGGCCGCGCTTGATGCTGATACTTCAGAAGAATTTTATTACATGTAAAGTTTTTATATAATGGTGAATAAGATTATTACTATTGTATTGTTGTGCATCATGAGCGTGGCTCCGGCTGTTGCCCAGCATAGTGGCAAGTCAGCCCGGATGCGTGCCGAATTGCAGGAATTTAAAATTAAATATCTGATACAGGAGATAGACCTTCCGGCAGACAAGCAGGCTGATTTTACAAAAATATATACTCAGTTTGACCATGACCGTGAAAGCCTGTTTGATGACATGGGTACTCGCTTCAAAGCATTCAAAAATAAAGAGGGCCATTCCGATGCCGAATATTCCGGTATGGCGGAGGCAATGGCTGTATTCAAATATCGTGAAGGGGATTTGGAGAAATCATGTTTTCAGCAACTTAAGACACTTTTGACACCCAAGCAGCTGTATTTGCTTAAGCATGCAGAGCATAAATTTCACCGGAAGATCATGGATATGCAGCGCAAGGGTAAAAAATCTAAGGCCAAAGCCCGGAAGAAGTAGTAAATATTATCATAATTTCTTATTAATTTTAAATGAACTTGCGTAGATACCCACACGTTACTACATGAGTTCATTGTTTTTTATAAACCAGTGTATACGGTGTGATTTTCGTTCTTATGCGAGAGTTTCCCAGTTATTATAAATTATAACCTCTAAACTATATCGATATGGAAAAACACTTCATACGCGTTATAGCGTTAATTATGGCGGCATTCGCTTTAATCCCGTCTGTGGATGTATATGCCGGCTCTAGGAGAAAGGCTCCTGCGACGGGCAAGGTTGTTAAGTCGGAGCAAGAGAATATGCCTGAGAAATATAAAAATCGGGAAATGCCGGATTTTGCCTATCCGCAGACTGTTATTGATAAGGCGACTGTGGCATTGCGCAATGCTATGGCGAAAGGTGACGGACAGGAGGTTGTAAACCAGGTTGTGCTCCTTGTATTGGGAAACAATGAAATTAGTTCTGACAGGTTTGCCGGAGTAGCCGGTATGGTGGATTCCATCGCGGCTGAAAGTGACCAGGTTACAGCATCACTTCTATATTCATTGGAGGCGCAGATGTATAGTTCGCTTTATACTAGAAACAGGTATAAGTTTGACCAACGTACGCTGTCTTTGGACAGATATCCGTCTGATCCCTATGAATGGAGCAAAGGACTTTTGTCCCAAAAGGTAATATCTCTTGTGGAAAAGGCTGTTGCCGGCAGTGACGTGCTTGCAGCCGTTCCGGTGAAAGAATGGGAAAGTGTGCTTACCCCATTTATATCTAAACTTGAGCCTGAATTTTATCCTGACTTATACAGTGTTATAGCTCAGCGGAGCATAGTGCAGCTGAAAAATTTTACGGATACGGAGCGTATTCCGTTTACCGTGTCTTACGCTGAGACTCCGTCAGACCGCGCATCAGAGCTTTACAAAAGGATAATAAACACTCGTTATGAACTCGCTCTGCGCAGTGGAAATGTCGCGGCGCTCACAGTGGCATATCCACCCACACTTTCCGATTTGACAGGGGATATTGAGGCCGAACGGCTTATCGGTGCATATAAGAAGTACAGTTATAGCCCGTACGCGATTGAATTCCTGATAGCGGCAAGCAAGACCAACGTCTCAAACAAACAGGCGCAGACCTTGCATGACGAAATATCCGGTTTGTTAAGCGATGCCGTCAAAGCTCATCCGGATTATGCGAATATTAACGGGGCCATAAATGCACTGAATAATATTTCTGTAACTAGTATTTCTGGAACAGCCCAGCAACAATATGTGACAGGCCAACCCATAAAATTTAATATTAATATCTCAAATTTTGCACCAGGCACATATCTTCATTTGTTCCGTCTTTCCGAGGAATGGAATTACAAGATAATGAGGGAAAGTGTTCTGTCAAATCCGGCATCGTCTAAATTTATATTATCGAAGCCTGTGGAAGTTTGCGAATCTTCCGATACGTGTGTTATTGATTTCGGAGCGCAGCCCATAGGACAGTATATAGTATGTCCGTCATCTGTTTCTACCGATGACCGCAGCAAGTTGCTTTGCCAGAATACCGCTTTTATTTTTGATGTTTCTGATTTGAGTATTGTGACTGTAGCTCCTGAAAGTATAGGGACATCGGGCCGGGCTTATGTTCTTGATGCGCATAATGGCACCCCTCTGCCAGACGTCAGGGTTCAGTTTAAAGATAATGATAGGGTTGTGTCTTCATCTAAGACTAATTCTGATGGTTATGTATCTTTTCCGGCAGTATCTAAGAATAACTGGGTGTCATATTCAATAACAGCCAGGAAAGGTGCGGACAAGGCCTCCAAATCTTTCGGAAAAGGATATTACACCGGTTCAGAGGACCTGGAAGCCAAGGTTTATACAAATCTGTCTATTTATCATCCGGGAGACACATGTCGTTTCGGTATAGTTGCCTATGACTGTGACCCAGATAAGCCGAGGTTGTTGAGTGACAAGGCAGTGATGCTCGAGTTGCGTAACGCTTCGGGCGAAGTTTGCGATTCGTTGCACCTTACTACAGATAAAACAGGCCGTGCCTCGGGTGTGTTTCATTTACCCAGACGTGGTATGCTTGGCCGTTTCAGCATAAGTGTCATTTATGATAGTGACAATATCGGCAGTACGGCTTTTAACGTTGAGGAGTATAAACAGCCTACATTCTTTGTGGAAGCAAAGACACAGAATAACACATATAAAGCAGGTGATGACATTAGAATTGAAGGCCGGGTGATGACATATAGCGGCATGCCGTTGGTTAATGCCGCAGTGACACTGTCGGTTGTGTATCGACCACCATATATGTTTGGTTATTACGGAGGTGAATCACGGTATAGTTGTGATGTTAAGACTGATAGGGATGGAAATTTCTCACTTTTGTTACCAACGGAGAACCTTAAGGACACTAAATATACTATAGGCGTGTATACGTTGCGTGCAAAAGCTACGTCTTCGGCCGGTGAAAGCCAGGAAAGCGAGTTTTACACGTTCTACATGGGTAATGCATCAAGTATTGATATCGATCTTCCTACTCGTATTAATGCTTCTGCAGGACCGGTAAAGGCCAATATTTTGTTTTCGGGAGGCACAGGTGAGAAGCTTCAGTATTCATATGTGCTTAAAGGAAGTGACAACCATATATGTAAAGAGGGTGTAAGTGACGATCTCACATTAACTTTTACAAGTGATGACCTTCCCTCTGGCAAATATACTTTGACAGTAACATATAATGGCGAGGATGTCAGCAGAGAATTTGCCTTGTTCCGTACTGATGACAAAGTGCCTCCTGTCGAATCAGTATTGTGGCTGCCAAATAATTTGCTGTATGCCGACAAGGGAGCCAAAAGTGTGAAAGTGCCTGTCGGTTCTTCTTATCCGGGGTCTAAGGTGCTTTATACTGTTTACGGAGCAGGGCTTCCCGTGGTTTATGGTCTGATTGATGTCAATGCTTGTAATGTTGCTATTGATGTTCAGGCTCCTACCAGATTGTATGATTTGGTATACGTACAGTTTGCCGCGGTGCATGATGGCATTGTAGAAAGAGGAACGGTGAGGATTTTGCCTGATTCAGCCAAATATGGTGTAGAAGTCAAGGCTATAAGTTTCAGAGATAAAATCAATGCCGGCGGCAAAGAGCGTTGGAAATTCCGTTATACCTATGAAAATAAGCCTCTTCCCGGTATGCCGGTAATAGCGACGCTGAGTGATAAGGCTCTTAACAGCATTGTGCCTTTCCGTTGGGCTAAAATATCGGTTCCGAATAACGAGGTCGGTAATCTTTTAGAGGTGCCGTATAGCGGTTTGTCGTATTTTAATTTCTCATTGGACCACAAGTATCTAAAGCCGTTGCAGATAGAGGCTCCGTGGATTGATACTTACGGATTGTCTTTGAGTTCTGGATATTCACAACTTCAAAAAATGTTGTACGGAGCACGCTCTATGCCAAATGAGGCACCGGTAATAGCATATGGTGTGGCAGCAAGTAAGGGTGGTTTAAACAGAGCTGCTAAGCAGGAAGTGTATGACACAGTCACTTTAACAGAAGAGGAGGCTGCGTCAGAGGAGGCTGGTGTTGCAGAATCCGGCATAAAGGCTGATTTGCGCCCGTCTGAATGTCCATCCGCATTCTTTATGCCCGGTTTGAGCACTGATGGCGATGGGGTGCTTGAAATATCGTTTGAGGCCCCTGATTTCAATACTACGTGGCAGTTGCAAATGCTGGCTTACCTGCCTGATTTGCGCAGTTCAGTTAATGTTATGGATGCTGTTGCTTCGAAGCCTGTCATGGTAAGTGCCAATCCTCCGCGATTCTTACGTACGGGTGACCGGACGCTTCTTCAGTCTGTGCTATTCAATAATACGGGTAAGGAGGCTATGTTGTCGGCCAAGATAGAAATATTTGATCCTCTTACGGATCGTGTGCTGTTTGAACGCCTCTTTAGTGCGGAGCAGGTCGGTGCCAATGCAGAAAGAGTAGTGGGCATCGAATTTACCGTGCCGTCTGACATAGAGTTTATAGGATATAGAGTGATAGGAGAAAGCGGCGCATATGCTGATGGCGAACAGTCTCTCATAGCCATACATCCCTCTTCGTCCCCGGTGATAGACTCATATCCGTTTTATCTTGCGGTTGATTCAGATTCTTACAGTATGAAGCTTCCAAAAATGGATGACAGGGCTTCTGTGACATTGCAATATTGCGACAATCCGGTGTGGTATTGTGTGACAGCTTTGCCTGATATGTCGTATGACAAGTCTTCAAATATATTCAGCCGTGTCAATGCCCTCTATGGAAATGCAGTGGCGGCAGGTTTGGCGAAACAGTATCCGCAATTGCGCGATGCCATAAAGGCGTGGACGGACAGTGCAGACTCGACATTGGTATCTCCATTACAGCGTAATCCGGAGCTTAAGGCTATAGCATTGGAAAATACGCCCTGGGTGAGTAATGCCGCCGCCGAGACCATACGTATGTCTCGCCTTGCAAATTTACTTGATTCAGAGGTAAATAGTAATGCTATAGAAAATGCTCTGGCAGAACTTGCAGAAATGCAGTCAGACAACGGCGGATGGTCATGGTGTCCTGGTATGGACGATTCGATGTTTATAACAGGTCAGATCATGTGGCGTATGGGAATGTTGAAATCCATGGGGTATCTGCCAGAGAGTAAACAGATAGACCAGATGCTGGAATATGCCGTAAAGTATATAGATGGAGAAATACTTAGCGAATATAAGCGTAACAAACATGTTTATTCAGAAGATATCATGTTGAATTGGCTGTATGTCAGATCATTCTTCCCCTCTATCAAGGCATCGGGCGAATTTGGACGTCTAAAGAATGTCGCGCTCAAGGCGATCGTGAAAGGTTGGAAGAAATACGGTATATACGGTAAGGCCACGGCCGCTACGCTGCTGTATCGCGAAAATTATCCGATGGAAGCCCGTTCTGTTTTGGAGTCTTTACGTCAGACGGCATTAAGCAGTCCGGAGCGAGGAGTATGGTTTGATAACCTGCGTTCGGGAACCTTCAGTCCGGATAATGTGTTAGTGACTACGGCACAGGCTTTGGAGGCATTTGCTGAGATAGAGCCCGGCTCTCCTATGATAGACGGAATGCGTCAATGGCTTGTCATACAGCGTCAGGCCCAGGACTGGGGTTCCGACCAGCAGTTGGCTGAAGTGGTATATGTAATTCTTTCAAGCGGTTCTGACTGGACGGTGGCTGATACTCCGGCCAGCTTCTCTCTGGATGGCAGGCCTATAAGTATTCCTGCACGAGACAGAATCACAGGCAGTTTTACTGTATCATTGGACAGTCGTATGGCATCCGGAGCAGAATTAAGCATCGTTAAGGGCCGTGGCCATCAAAGTTGGGGTGGGGTCTGCACACGCTATATAGCGCCGGTAGCCGATGTAAAGGCTTTCTCTGAGAGCGATGTATCTATTGCCAAGCGCCTGCTTGTCGTAGACGAGTCTGACAACGGCACTACGGTCAGAGAATTAGGAAACAGTCCTCTGAAAGTGGGACAGAGAATACGGGTCGAACTGACCGTGACAACCGCTCGTGACATTGATTATGCGACTGTCACAGACGAACGTCCAGGATGTCTGGCGCCGGCAGACCAGGTGTCACGTTACACATGGCAGGATGGTATAGGCTACTATCGCGAAGTAAGAAATGATGTAACAGATTTCTTCTTTTACAGACTACCTCGCGGAACGTTCATAATTACTTATGATACTTTTGTTTCGCAAGAGGGTGAATATGCCAACGGCATAGCCACACTACAAAGCCTATATGCCCCTATGTTGTCAGCCCATAGTGCCGGACAGATAGTCACGGTCAATCGCTAGACTGTATAATAATCATAAGATTGCGGCCCTTCCTTTCCATGGTGGGCCGCAGCTGTAAAATGCGTTAACGTTTATTATACAACTTATGTGCGTACGCCGGTGTTCTAGTGTGGCACATAGTTAAAAATTTAATTGCCCCTGTTGGCTGTATCGGCGAAAATTAGTAATTTTGCACCCGGATATAAACGTGGTATCTGATAAGAAATATAGGAATAATAATTCTATAAAAGGTAGAAATTTAGTTATGAAAATTGAAAAGATTATTGGTCGCGAGGTTCTCGATTCTCGCGGTAATCCCACAGTTGAAGTAGACGTGATTCTCGAAAGCGGCGCACGTGGTCGTGCTGCTGTACCCTCTGGCGCTTCTACAGGTGTAAATGAGGCACTTGAATTGCGTGACGGCGACAAGAACCGCTATATGGGTAAAGGCGTGCTGAAAGCTGTGGCTAATGTCAACGGCCCTATAGCAGAAGCCCTGGTGGGCATGAGCGCTCTTGACCAGATTGCCATAGACGAGAAGATGATCGCCCTGGACGGTACTGACACAAAGAGCAATCTGGGTGCCAACGCTATCCTCGGTGTGTCACTGGCCGTGGCAAAGGCTGCTGCCGACTACCTTGACGAACCTTTGTATAAATATATCGGCGGAGTTAATTCTTATGTTCTGCCTGTGCCTATGATGAATATCATCAACGGTGGTGCTCATTCTGATGCTCCGATCGCTTTCCAGGAATTCATGATCCGTCCCGTTGGCGCATGCTGTTATCATGAGGGTATCCGCATGGGTACCGAGGTATTCCATAATCTTAAGAGTGTTCTTAAGGCTCGCGGCCTCTCGACAGCGGTAGGTGACGAGGGTGGTTTCGCTCCGGCACTCGAAGGTACTGAAGATGCCCTGAATGTTATTATGGAGGCTATCCGCAAGGCTGGTTATGAGCCTGGCAAGGATGTCACTATCGGCCTTGACTGTGCTTCTTCCGAATTCTATAAGGATGGTAAGTATGATTACACCTGGAAGCAGGCTGACGGCCCTGTATATACCAGCGAAGAGCAGGCTAAATATCTGCAGCAGCTTGTTAACGAGTATCCTATCGACTCTATAGAGGACGGTATGGCTGAAAATGACTGGGAAGGCTGGAAGATTCTTACAGACCTTATCGGTGATCGTTGCCAGCTCGTGGGTGATGACCTGTTTGTAACTAATGTGAAGTATCTGGAGCGTGGTATAGCCGAGGGTTGCGCTAATTCTATATTGGTTAAAGTCAACCAGATTGGTTCGCTTACAGAAACCCTGCGTGCTGTAGAAATGGCTCAGCGCAATGGTTACACAGCTGTTATTTCTCACCGTTCTGGTGAAACCGAGGATGCCACCATTGCAGATATAGCGGTGGCAACTAATTCTGGCCAGATTAAGACTGGTTCTGCCAGCCGTTCTGACCGTATGGCCAAGTACAACCAGTTGCTCCGCATCGAAGAAGAGCTTGGTGCTGCCGCACAGTATGGTTATAAGAAGATTGCAAAGAAATAATCTAAGTATATAAAAATAAGGGGGATGCATAATATGCATCCCCCTTATTTTTATATAAGCGGTACACTCATGCCCTCGAAACCTAATATTGTGTTTGGGAATATTTCTCTGGCTTCGTTTAAGAACAATGAAAGGTCTTTGTATCTGGAAGAATAGTGTCCGAGCAGAAGTTGTCCGGCACCGCACATCTCGGCCATGGTGGCAGCCTGTGCCGCGGTTGAGTGTCCCCGGCCGGCGGCATCATGCAAATCGGCTGTGAGATAAGTGCTTTCGTGATATAGTAAGTCAACGGGTCCTATCTTATCTGCCATTTTGGGTATAAAAGATGTATCTCCTATGTGTGCATAGCTGGCTGAATGGGACGGGGCAGTGGTCAGCATAGAGTTGGGGATGACCGTACCGTCACTTTTTATAAAGTCGGCACCTTGTATTATGTCTTTGCGCACAGCTATCGGTACTTGGTGGAAATCGGCCATCTGTCCTATGAGATGACGCGGTTTCTGTTTTTCTTCAAATATATATCCGACACATGGCAGACGATGTTTTAGCGGAATTGTTCTGACAGTGATGTGGCGGTCTTCATATATTAAGTCTGTGCCAGGGCTTATTTCATTGAATACCAAATCATATGTAAGTATAGGAGAAAAATACCGGATTATATCGCGTAGTACCCTTATGCCGTCGGCAAAGGTGTGTATGGTTACCGTGCCTTCCCGTTTTAGAAGGCTAAGGGTACTGAGTAGTCCGGGGAGTCCGAATACATGGTCGCCGTGCAGGTGTGTCAGAAAAATATGGTTGAGCCTGTTGAAGCGAAGTTTTTGGCGTTGCATCTGCATTTGTGCCCCTTCACCGCAGTCAACCATGTAAAGGTTCTCGCGCACATTCAGTACTGTGCACGAAGGGTAGTGGCGTGTGCTGGGTTTGGCCGAGCCGCATCCCAGTATATTGATTGTAAACTGGTTCATTGTACGGCAGGGGTTCCATTGTCCCACATCTGTCTGTAGTCCTTGGCCAGTCCTCCTGTGCTGGTCTCTTTGTAGAGAGATGGAAGGTCGTGGCCGGTTTCTTTCATGACACGCACGAGCTTGTCAAAGCTTACCCGGTGGGTGCCGTCTGTAAATGTGGCATATATATTAGCGTCCAGGGCTCGTGCTGCGGCGTATGCGTTGCGCTCGATACAGGGTATCTGCACAAGGCCGCAGACAGGATCACATGTCATACCCAAATGGTGTTCGAGGCCCATCTCGGCAGCATATTCAATTTGTGCCGGACTGCCTCCGAATAGTTGGCAGGCTGCCGCAGCCGCCATAGCGCAAGCCACTCCTACCTCGCCCTGACATCCTACTTCCGCGCCGGAAATAGATGCGTTTTGTTTCACAACGTTGCCGAAGAGACCTGCTGTCGCCAAGGCTCGCAGAATCTGTTCTTCTGTGAGATCCCTGCTTTTCCATATGTGGTACAGCACGGCTGGCAGTACTCCGCATGAGCCGCATGTGGGAGCTGTGGCTATAATTCCGCCTGAGGCATTTTCCTCGCTCACGGCCAGAGCGTATGCAAACACCAGGCCGCGTGTGCGCAGATTGTCTTTGTATCCTTCGGCTTTAACTCTGTATGTAAAGGCTTTACGTCGCAAGTTTAGAGGACCTGGCAGACGGCCTTCTGTGTTTAGCCCGCGGTCCACGGCTTCACGCATCACTTTCCATACTTCGGCCAGATAGCTCCATATTTCTTTCCCCTCGCGCTGTTCGACATATTCCCAATAACAATAACCTGTGTGTTCGCAGTATTCAAGTATGTCGGTCATATTATTGCGGTCATATATTTCGGCAAGTCCTGTATGTGGCTTGCCCTCTTCTTCAATAGCGCCGCCGCCGATACTGTATACAGTCCATTCATCTGTAGTGCCACCTGCTTCGTCCAGAGATCTAAATGTCATGCCGTTTGGGTGGTAAGGGAGGAATATGTTTGGTTCCCAAATGATACTTACAGGCATTCCGCTCTTTTCAAGTGTTTGGGTAATAGCGACATCCGTCATATGCCCCTGGCCGGTTGCAGCAAGCGAGCCGTATAAAACCACCTCGAAGCCACGGGCATCGGGATGATTGTTTAAGAATTGTTCGGCCGCTACACGCGGCCCCATCGTGTGGCTGGAAGACGGGCCTGTGCCTATTCTGAATATTTCACGTATCGTTTTCATATCTACCGCAAATTTACGACAAAAAAGTGATTCTTCCAATCTAAATCTCGGAATAGTAAAATCACAAGAAATGGCTATTTTATAAAATGTGAAAATTGCCTAATTTTGCAACGTGAGGAGATGTCTTACAATATTAACTTATTTGTGCACTGTCTTGTTGGCGCGGCCTGTGGATATGCCTTCTGATACGTTAAGTCTGGAGGAAGTCACAGTACTTGCTATCAAGCAGAATGCGTTGTTTGGCGAGGCTGTGGCCTCTACAGAGATCGGGGAGAAGTTGGCCGAGCGACTGGATATAAAATCTGTGAAAGGAATTAGCGACGTAGTACCCAATTTTTTTGTTCCTGATTACGGTTCGCGCATCACATCCTCAATTTATGTGAGAGGTATCGGGGCGCGCATAGACCAGCCCGCTGTCGCTCTGAATATAGACAATGTCCCCGTGTTTAGCAAGGATGCGTATGATTTTGATCTGGCAGATATAACACAGCTGGAAATGCTTCGCGGTCCGCAGTCCACACTATACGGTCGAAACAGCATGGGTGGCGTCATAAATATATTGACATTAGGTCCGATGCAGTGGCAGGGTGTGCGCGCTATGGCAGAGTATGGCTCTGGTGCCACCTGGAGGCTTTCAGGTTCTATATATAATAAGGTGTCAAAGCATGTAGGCTTATCGCTGAGTGTTAGTGGTGGGGCGTCTGACGGATTCTTTACAAACGAGTATACCGGTAATAAATGTGATTGGGAACATTCTTTGTCAGCACGATTTAAGACAGAGTGGCGTCCTGCGGCAAATGTGTCTGTATTGAACACCTTTGCTGTTTCACGGCTTGACCAGGGCGGTTATCCGTATGAATATATGCAGACCGGGGTAATCTCTTATAATGATACCTGTTCCTATTATAGGGTGTGTATGAGTGACGGTGTTACTGTCAGTGTCCGTCTGCCTCGCTTCACATTATCATCGATTACTTCTTGGCAGTATATTGATGATGATATGCACCTTGACCAGGATTTTTTACCTTTGGACTATTTCACTCTGAGGCAGAAGAGAAAAGAGCATGTGTTTACACAAGATTTCGTGCTCAGAAGTCGTAATTCAGGTGGCTACAACTGGCTGACAGGATTGTTCGGTTTTTATCGGGATATGCGCATGGATGCCCCTGTCGATTTTCATGATGACGGAATAGCTGCTCTTATAGAGCAAAAGCGAAATGAAGCCAATCCGTATTTCCCCATTCATTGGGACGAGCGTAGTTTTGAACTATTGAGTAATTTCAAATACCCTTCTTACGGGGTGGCTCTTTACCATGAGAGCACATTATGTATCGGGCGTTGGGATTTGACGGCCGGATTGCGTGCGGATCTGGAAAGTCCCTCCCTCAGTTACACGAGCGAGTGCCATACTTCTTATAGTCTTTATGACAATTCGGACGGAATCTGTTCTTTTCTGCGCAAGGTGCCGGTTGATATTGCAGACCAGGGGCACATGAGACATACATATGTGCAACTCCTTCCTAAATTGGCGGCTGTCTTTCGTTTGACCTCGGGCAGTATAGTGTCAAACCTTTATGCCAATATTGCCAAGGGATATAAGGCTGGTGGATTTAATACACAGATGTTCAGTGATGTGCTCCAGCAGCGGTTGATGAATATGATGGGGGTCGGTATCCAATATGATGTTGACCAAATTGTTAGCTATAAACCGGAGAAAAGCTGGAATTTTGAGTTAGGAGGGCATCTGGAATCTGCGGACAGAAATCTGAGGGCTGACGCTTCGGTGTTTTATATAGATTGTACAGACCAGCAGCTCACGATGTTTCCTGACGGTACTACGACAGGGCGGATTATGACCAATGCAGGCAAGACCCGTTCGTATGGTTTTGAATTATCTGCTCATTACAGTCCGGTAGCTCCGCTTGACCTGCATGCAAGCTACGGATATACCAACGCCAGGTTCCGAAAGTTTGATAATGGCAAGGTTTCGTATGCTGGCAAATATGTGCCTTATGCTCCGGAACAGACATTGTTTGTGGCCGCGTCTTACAATTTGGCTCTGCCATTCAGTTTTTGTAAGACGGCGTCAATAGAGGTGGCAGGACATGGAGCCGGACGTATCTATTGGGATGAGGCCAATAGTGTTTCTCAACCATTCTACATGCTGCTTGACGCTTCTGTTACGTTTGCACATCCGCGATATTCACTGCAGATTTGGACACGCAATGTTACCGGCACAAAGTATCATACATTCTACTTTATGAGCATCGGCAACCAGTTTGTGCAGCGCGGCCGCCCCTTTACCGCCGGTGTCACTTTGAGGATTAAGTTAGATAATATTATTAAAATATGATTATGAGAAAACTCTTATTTGCATTATTGCCGGTCACAGCGTTGCTGGCTGGATCGTGTACAGATGAAAAAGACCAGCCTGTGAATACCAGTCGTGTGAGCGGCACGATGCCGACCGTCATGATTCCCACTGATGTCAATAAGCCGGCTGAGTTTGTGACAGACATGTTATATTCGTTTACTAATTATTATGGTAAGGGAGTATGGACAGTAGCTGTAAACAATATACATTATAACGGTTTGCCTGTTCTGTCATTTGAAAGTCCTGAAATAGTGCCATCATCTTCCGGCAAAGGAGTCTATCTCGGATATTATTCGCAGTTCCCGGCCAATAATAATATGATGGTGAACAGTCTGGGTGTCCTGATGACCAATAGTTACAACTACTATATTGATTATCCGGAAAACAATCCTCCGCTAGGCACTTTGATAGTGGCTTCGTTCAATCTTGCCAATGAATATACGGCCAAAACCATAACACCGCGTTGTTATTTTGCCGGTAATACTGTGAGCAAATATGAAAGTGGAGGAGAGCATAAGACTTTTACTACGGATAAACCGATCTACTATATGGACATAGACCTAGATGCCAAGAAGGCAGATATGGTCATATACAACGCGCAGTTTGCTCCCGAAATGCCGAGCATACCGCGTATGCAGGTGCTTGGACTTACTGTTGAACCTGACCGCACTTATGGTTACCGTATCAAAGGGTCTGGCATAGCTCCCATTGCTGGAGAAGGGGCCAATGCGGTGCCATATCCGGCATTTACATTCTATGATCTGGAGTTCCACCCGATTTCTGAGGATTTGACACAGGGACAGCTCACATTCAGAGTAGGGGAGCGTTATAGTGCTACTTTCCGCGGATCATACCTCAAGAAATAGTCACTCGAATTAATTTAAGCAAATTTTTAAGCCGCCGAGGATTTTGTCATTATGACGCCTTGGCGGCTTTGTATATAGATATATCCTGGGAGAATGCTTGACAAGTGTTAGTCGTTGTTTTGGTTTATGCTAGAGAAAAGAGTGTTAAAATTTTTTGCATTTAAGAATTTTTTAGTAACTTTGCCTCGTAAAACGAACTAACCTGTGTGCCCTAAATGGGTATATGTGAGATAACTAACTAATAGATAAATAATTATATGAACTTTCTGTTAGGCATGAGCAATGGAGATCTGGCGATTACTGCGGTGATTACCGGTCTTGGCCTTGTGTTTGCCGCGCTTCTGATAGCCCGGTTGATTTCTCCCCGTTCTTTCTCGGTAAAGAAGTCAGAACCTTATGAGTGCGGTATTCCTACACGTGGCGAGTCGATGATGCAGTTTAAGGTGGGATATTATTTGTTCGCCATCCTGTTTTTGGTGTTCGACGTAGAAACCGTGTTCCTCTATCCCTGGGCTGTGGTTTGCCGCTCGCTTGGTCCGAACGGCCTTATCAGCATAGGTGTGTTTATGTTCATATTAATTTTAGGCCTGGCTTATGCTTGGAAGAAAGGAGCTTTGAAATGGCAGTAAAGACCCCCTCTATTCGCAATATGAAGCATGAGGACTTCAAAGACAATCAGTATATTGATTCGCTCGTTGAGGAACTTAATGCCACCGGCGCCAATGTGGTAGTCGGCAAGCTTGACCAGCTTATAAACTGGGGTCGAGCCAATTCTCTTTGGCCTCTTTGTTTTGGTACTAGCTGCTGCGCTATCGAGTTTATGTGTCTCGGCGCGGCCCGTTATGATATGGCTCGTTATGGTGCCGAGGTGGCTCGTAACTCTCCCCGTCAGGCAGACTATATAATGGTTCAGGGCACGATTGTGCACCGTATGGCTCCTGTGCTTCGTCGTTTGTATGAGCAGTTGGCCGAGCCTCGCTATGTGATAGCTTGTGGAGGTTGTGCTGTGTCGGGAGGTCCGTTTAAAAATTCGTACTGTGTTCTTCCTGGTGTGGACAAAATACTTCCTGTCGATGTCTATATTCCTGGTTGTCCGCCGCGTCCAGAAGCAATGTTTTACGGATTAATGCAGCTCCAGCGCAAGATTAAGGTTCAGAAGTTCTTCGGCGGAGCTAACCGTAAGGAGAAGATTTCAGACTTCTTCGCAAAAAATGCCCGTGAGGTTGGCAAATATTAATGACGCTACATTGAACCTCACATCATATTTCAATATTAATACCGCTTTCAATAAATATAATGGCTAATTTTCAAGAAATAATCAGCAAGATTTGTCCCTCTGCCACTTTTGAGGAGGGCCAGACTCTGCTCGTCAATGTGCCTGCTGAGGATTGGCGCAAGTTGGCTGTAGCACTTAAGGAAAATGCTGGTTTGAAGTTTGACGTCCTTACCGCTCTCATCGGTATGGACTGGAAAGACTCACTCGGTGTTATTTACTACTTTACATCTACGTCTCACAACTGGCAGATGATAAGTGTTAAGGTTGCGGTCGGTGATCGAGAGAAGCCTATGATTCACACAGTGAGTGACTTGTGGAAAGTAGCCAATTTTCAGGAGCGTGAAGTCTACGATTTCTACGGCATAGAGTTTATAGAACATCCTGATATGCGCAGATTCTTCTTGCGTAATGACTGGGTGGGATATCCTTTGCGTAAAGACTACGATGCTGATCCCGAGTTGAATCCTATCCGCATGGATGATGAGGAAAATGAAGATGATACTTATTCTCTTCATCTTGCGGAAGATGGCCAGGTTAAACGGGTTGATGGCAAAGTGTTTGAGCCTGGAGACTATGTGGTGAATATAGGTCCGCAGCATCCCTCTACTCACGGTGTTATGCGTTTTCGTGCGGCTATAGATGGTGAGACCGTCAAGAAAGTTGATGTGGTTTCCGGTTATATCCACCGTGGTATTGAAAAATTGTCAGAGGGCCTGACTTATCCTCAGACGCTGCATTTCACTGACCGCATGGACTATATGAGCGCGCATATGAACCGTCATTGTCTGTGCATGTGTATAGAAAAAGCTTTAGGAATTGAAGTTCCTGAAAGAGCGCAGGTTATCCGTACTATGATGGATGAGTTGATGCGTATATCTTCTCACTTGCTCGCTTTTGGATGTACATCTATGGATATGGGTGCCACAACATGCTTCTTCTACGGATTCCGTGAGCGCGAGTTGGTGCTTGATATTTTTGAAAAGACATGCGGCGCGCGCATGAGCATGAACTATAATGTTATTGGCGGTGTCGTTGCAGATCTGCATGAAGATTTTGTGAAGGATGTAAAAGAACTCTGCTCAATCATGCCTTCGCGTCTTGCAGAATACCATAAAGTTTTCTCTGGCAATATTATTGCTAAGAACCGCATGGTGGGTGTGGGTATGCTGCCTTTGGCAGACGCTATAAATTACGATATTACTGGTCCTTCCGGTCGTGGTTCTAATTGGAGTTGCGATACACGAAAGAAGCATCCTTATGCATCTTATGCTGATGTGGAGTTTGACGAGGTGCTCGAGGACGGCTGTGACAGTTTCGCTCGTTATATGGTGCGTATGCGCGAGATAGAGGAAAGTGTTAAGATTCTTGAGCAGCTTGTGGACCGTATACCCGAGGGTCCGATTCGTGCGCAGGTGCCGAAGATTGTCAAGTTGCCTGAGGGCCGCTGGTATCAGCAGGTTGAGGCAAGTCGCGGTGCTTTTGGCGTGTATATTGAGAGCAAGGGTGAGAAGACCCCTTACCGTCTGCACTTCCAGAGCCCGTGTTTCAATCTTGTCGGAGTTATGGATTTGACATGTAAGGGCAGTATGATAGCAGACCTTATCGTCATTGGTGCTGCTCTCGACTTTGTGATTCCCGACATCGATAGATAATGTATTTAAACTAATTTACTCAACAATTATAAAACACGATTATGTTTGATTTCAGTGTTGTAACTACCTGGATAAACAATTTCCTTCTGAGCTACCTGCCTGATTGGGCCACGGTGCTTGTTGAGTGTATCCTCATCGGACTTTGTGTGCTTGGTGCTTACACAGTGCTCGCACTCTTCTATATCTTGTACGAACGCAAACTTTGTGCCTGGTTCCAGTGTCGTCTCGGCCCTATGCGTGTTGGTAAGTGGGGTTTGCTCCAGGTGTTTGCGGATATGTTCAAGATCCTTATCAAGGAGCTTATACCACTTAAGGGTACTGATAAATTCCTGTTTAAGCTTGCACCCTATATAATTATTGCATCGTCAGTAACAATGCTTGCGTGTCTTCCCTGGGGTCGTGGTATGCAGATAATCAATTATAATATTGGTATATTCTTCATATTGGCTGTAAGTTCTGTCGGTATTCTTGGTATCTTGCTTGCCGGTTGGGCCTCGAATAATAAGTATACTCTTATTGGTGCTATGCGTTCCGGTGCTCAGATGGTAAGTTATGAGCTTTCTCTCGGACTGGCTATCATAACTATGGTCCTTTTTGCTGGAACTATGAATATCAATGAGATTGTCATGGCTCAGGATAGGGGTTGGTTTATATTCACAGGACATGTCCCGGCCATAATAGCATGTATTATTTATGTTATTGCGGCTACTGCTGAGACAAACCGTGGTCCTTTTGACCTCCCCGAGGCTGAGCATGAGTTGACTGCTGGTTATCATACCGAGTACTCAGGTATTCATTTCGGATTTTTCTACCTGGCTGAGTATCTTAATCTCTTCATCGTATCGGGAATATGCTCATTGATGTTCCTAGGCGGTTGGATGCCTTTCCATGTAAATGGCTGGGATGGTTTTAATGAGATTATGAATTATATACCTGGCATTGTTTGGTTCTTGGCTAAGGCTTTCTTTATTTCTTTTGTAATTATTTGGTTTAAGTGGACGTTCCCCCGTGTTCGTATTGACCAGATGCTTGCTTTTGAGTGGAAGTATCTTATGCCTATCGCTCTTGTCAACCTTGTGGTTATGGCATTGTGCGTGACCAATGGCTGGCACTTCTGATTTTGTAAATTGTAATTATTAGAATATTAACAAGAAATCCATATACTAAAGAAATTTATGAGCGCTAAATTTGGTACAGTGACTCAGGTGATTGGTCCTGTGATTGACGTTTCTTTTGAGGGCGGCAAGGATGCTATTCCACCCATCTATTCTGCTCTGAAGGTGGAGCGTGACAATGGCGAAACCCTCATACTTGAGGTAGAGCAGCACATTGGTGAAGACACAGTGCGTTGCGTTGCCATGGAAAGTACCGACGGTCTGCGTCGAGGCGTAAAGGTGGAAAACCTCGGACATCCTATTGCCGTGCCTACTGGCGCTCAGGTCAAGGGCCGTCTGCTTAATGTTATTGGAGAGCCTATAGACAAGCTCCCTGAACTTAAGCGCGAGAATATGCGTCCGATTCACCAGCCTGCCCCGGCGTTTGAGGATTTGGCCATTTCTACGGAGATATTGTTTACCGGTATAAAGGTGATTGACCTGCTTGAGCCTTATTCAAAGGGTGGTAAGATTGGTTTGTTCGGTGGTGCCGGTGTGGGCAAGACCGTGCTTATCATGGAGCTCATAAATAATATTGCTAAGGGGCATAATGGTTTCTCTGTGTTTACCGGTGTCGGTGAACGTACACGTGAGGGTAATGACTTGCTTCGCGAGATGATTGAGAGCGGAGTTATTCGTTACGGTGAAAAGTTCAGAGAGGGCATGGAGAAAGGCGAATGGAATATTCACGATGTTGATATGAACGAAGTGAATAATTCGCAGTCTACTCTTGTGTTCGGTCAGATGAATGAACCTCCTGGTGCTCGTCTGCGTGTTGCTCTTTCAGGTCTTACGGTTGCCGAGCAGTTCCGTGACCAGGATGGCGGTGGTAAGGACGTTTTGTTGTTTATTGACAATATATTCCGTTTTACCCAGGCTGGTTCAGAGGTGTCGGCACTTCTTGGTCGTATGCCTTCTGCTGTAGGTTACCAGCCTACACTGGCTTCTGAAATGGGTATTTTGCAGGAGCGTATTACCTCTACTAAGCAGGGTTCTATTACTTCGGTTCAGGCTATTTACGTGCCTGCTGATGACTTGACAGACCCGGCGCCTGCTACAACGTTTAGCTTCTTGGATGCTACTACAGTGTTGTCACGTAAGATCTCCGAGCTTGGTATTTATCCTGCTGTGGATCCGTTGGAGTCTACTTCACGTATCCTTGATCCTAATGTGATAGGCGAAGAGCATTATAATGTGGCACAGCAGGTTAAGCAGTTGTTGCAGAAATATAATGAACTTCAGGATATTATAGCCATCCTTGGTGTGGACGAACTTGGTGACGATGATAAGCTGGTAGTTGCCCGTGCGCGTCGTGCTCAGCGTTATCTCTCGCAGCCTTTCCACGTAGCAGAGCAGTTTACAGGTCTGCCCGGTGTTATGGTTCCTCTGTCAGAGACTATTCGCGGCTTTAAGATGATTCTCAGCGGCGAGATGGATGAATATCCGGAACAGGCATTCCTGAATGTCGGAACTATTGACGAGGCCATAGCCAAGGGTAAGAAGATGCTTGAGGAAGTTAAGTAACTCTTACTTAGTCAGACTTATAATTGATTTATACAATCGCTGAAACTATTTAAAATTTTATTTCGCTTTATGACACTTGAGATAATCTCTGCGGAACAGGTCCTGTTTAAAGGTGAGGCTACGGCTGTGACATTGCCAGGTGAGATGGGATCGTTTACGGTTCTTAAGAATCACGCTTCGTTGATTTCCGTACTTGTTCCAGGTATAGTCCGCTATAAGGCTTCGGACTCATCCGAGCATGAGATTGAGGTGAAAGGCGGAATTGCTGATGTTGACAACAATGTCGTTTCAGTGTGCATCTATTGAGGCTGGTTCATTCATTTAAAGGTAATATAAGCAGATTCATTTTAAATGCGTGAATCTCTTCATCAATAAAGGACAATGACTTCTAAATTTAAACATATATTTCTCCTGATTCTGGCAGTTTTCCTGTTTGCGCCTGCCACTCTTCATGCCTCTGCAGAGAAGGGTGACGGGGAGAAGGAAACTATGGATGTCAAGGAAATCATTTTCGAGCATCTTGGTGACGGATATGGTTGGGAAGTGCCGTTTGCGCATCAGTATAGAATTCCTTTACCCGTTATAGTACGTGCGGAGGATGGCAGTTGGCATTGTTTTTCTTCGGCCCGTCTTAGAGAATTGGTCGTTACGAAAAATGAGGTGACTGGTAAGGAAGAGCATCATTTGCACCCGGTTCCGGTTGTTTTGGAGGATGGAGGCAAGAAGTATACGTTTATATTGTCTAAATCAGAGGCCAATAAAAACAAGGTAGTTGAACTCATGCCTTTGGCTGCTGATGTTCAGGATAAGGTTGTTCTTCAGGCTGATTCGCTGGCCGTGGCTGAAAACAAGCCGTTGTCAGAGGTGAATGTTCCCGGATATATCAAAGTTGACGGGCAGTATTATACTGAGTATAAGCCTTGGGATTTCTCGTTTACTAAAAATGTGCTTGCACTTTTTATTACGGCTATACTGGTTACGCTGATGATGATGTCTGTTGTCCGTTGGTATAAGCGCAACAATCTGAAAGCTCCGCGTAAAGGCAGTGGTTTTCTTGAGCTTATAGTTGAATTTGTTTATAACGGTGTTATAAAGAGTACTTTAGGGAAGAAAGCGCCCAAGTTTGCACCATATTTGCTAACAGCTTTCTTTTTTATTTTGACTATGAACCTGCTTGGTTTGATAGTTATTTTCCCTGGTGGTGCCAACCTTACCGGCAATATAGCGGTTACTTTGGTTTTAGCATTGCTGACATTCTTTATGACCAATATAAAGGGTACTAAGCATTACTGGAAAGAGATACTTTGGCCCGATGTGCCTATTTGGTTGAAGTGTCCGCTGCCGATTATGCAGTTTATTGAGGTGTTTGGTATTTTCACTAAGCCTGCCGCGCTTTGTGTGCGTCTGTTTGCCAACATGATGGGTGGCCATATGATCGTCATCACACTGGTTCTGCTGATATTCATATTTGGCGCGTTCGGTGCTGCCGCAGTCGGTGGCGTGACAGTTGTGTCGACCATATTCTCTATATTCATGCTTGCGCTCGATGTGTTGGTAAGCTTTATCCAGGCTTATGTTTTCACCATGCTTTCTACAATTTTCATAGGACTTGCTCAGGAAGACGGTCATCATGAAGAGAAAAAGCATCATGCATCAGTTGGTGCTGATGTCCCGGAGGCGCATGCTTAATTTAATAATTTGTTTTCTGAAATAATTTAAATTTAAACCATAAAACATTTATCACTATGTTATCAATGATTTTAGCAGATGCAATTGCAAATTTCGGCGCCGCTATCGGTGCAAGTCTTTCGGCTATAGCTGCCGGTTTCGGTATCGGTAAGATTGGTGCCTCGGCTATGGAGGCTATCGCACGTCAGCCCGAGGCTGCCAATGATATCCGAAGCAATATGATTGTGATCGCGGCTCTTGTCGAGGGTGTGGCACTGTTTGCCGTTATCGTTTCTGCACTCGCAATCTTTATTCAGTAATCCTAACTCCACTCTGAGAACCTAATGGAATTATTCACGCCTGATTTTGGCTTGGTCTTTTGGATGTTCGTTGCATTCCTCCTGCTGTTTCTGGCATTGAGGAAATGGGCATGGCCTGTCATCATTAAAAGCATCGATGAGCGTGCTGATTTGATTGACAGAGGGGTCGAATATGCCCAGAATGCCAAAGAGCAGCTCGACGGAGCGCGCAAGGAAGCCGAAAGATACATAGCTGAAGCACAGAAGCAGCAGGCCGAAATACTGCGTGACGCAGCCAAAATCAAGACTCAAATCATCGAAGAAGCCCGTAATGAGGCTTCTGTTGAAGCGAAGAAGGTGATGGATGCAGCTAAATTGTCAATTGAACAATCACGCAAAGAGGCTGAGCTGCAATTCAGAAACGAAGTAAGCAAGTTCTCTATTGAGATAGCCGAGAAGATGCTGCGCAAGCAGATGGCTTCTGACGAGGCTCAGACTGAGCTTGTAAATAAATTGTTGGACGAAATCGAAAAGAACTAATTAACTAATGAACGACGGTCTTATCCCTCACAGATATGCCAAGGCCCTTTATAAGTTTGCTGCGGAAAAAGGCAACCAGGGTGTGGTGTATGACGAAATGAAAGCGGTCGTAGCTGCGTTTGAGTCTAATCCTGACTTAGGCAAAGTGATGAACAATCCATTTTTAAGCCGCGAGGACAAGAGCAGGTTGCTTTTGGCTGCTGCCGGTCCGGCTGTGGAGGATGACTTCCGTGGATTCGTTAAGCTGATTATCGATAAAAACCGCGAAATGTTTGCCTATTCGATGGCTCTTGCATATAGAGATATTTATCGCAAGGCGAATTCTATCTCCATGGTGCGTATTATTACAGCCATAAATATGGAAGAGCCCGAATTGGCTAAAATCCGCGATTTGGTTCGTTCCGCTTTTAAGGACCGCAATCTCGAATTCTCATATGTTGTCGACAGCAGCATAATCGGAGGATTTGTAATAGATGTGGATTCTGTAAGAATGGATGCTTCCATCAGTAATGAGATTGAAAAATTACGATTAACACTTTTAAGCAGTAAATAGGAAGATGCTAAACCCAAGTGAGATATCTGATATTTTAAAACAACAGTTGGCAGATGTCAGCTCCAAGGCTAAATTTGAGGAAGTCGGCACCGTGCTCTCTGTGGGAGACGGCGTCGCTCATGTCTACGGTCTTGAGAACGTCAGAGCCAACGAACTCGTTGAGTTTGAAAACGGTGTGAAGGGCGTTGCTCTGAACCTTGAGGAAAGCAACGTCGGCGTTGTGCTTCTCAACAGCGTGAACGAGGTGACTGAGAATATGTCTGTGCGCCGTACGGGTGAAATTGCATCTATCCCTGTAGGCGAAGGACTGCTCGGCCGTGTCATAAATATTCTTGGCGAGCCGGTTGACGGCAAGGGACCTATTGTGGGTGACCGTATTCTGCTTCCGCTCGAACGTAAGGCTCCCGGTGTTATTTTCCGCCAGCCGGTTAACCAGCCTCTGCAGACTGGTTTGAAAGCTGTCGACTCGATGATACCTATAGGTCGTGGTCAGCGTGAGCTTATTATCGGTGACCGTCAGATTGGAAAGACCGCTATCGCTATAGACACGATCATTAACCAGCGCAAGAATTTTGAAGAGGGCAAGCCTGTCTACTGTATTTATGTGGCTATCGGCCAAAAGGCTTCTACAATTGCTTCGATAGTGCACACGCTGGAGAAATACGGAGCACTTGACTATACTGTTGTCGTGGCTGCTTCTGCTTCTGACTCGGCTTCAATGCGTTACTATTCACCTTTTGCCGGTGTGGCGATTGGCGAGTACTTCCGTGATACCGGCCGCGATGCTCTTATCGTGTATGATGACTTGTCAAAGCAGGCTGTCGCATATCGTGAGATTTCGCTCATCCTTAGGCGCCCTTCTGGTCGTGAAGCCTATCCCGGTGATATTTTCTACCTGCACTCGCGTTTGCTTGAACGTGCTGCTAAAATCATTGACAACCAGGATATAGCATCTAAGATGAACGACCTGCCCGAGGCACTCAAGCCTATTGTAAAGGGTGGAGGTTCTCTTACAGCTCTTCCTATCATCGAGACACAGGCAGGTGACGTGTCTGCCTATATACCGACAAACGTCATATCTATTACTGACGGCCAGATTTATTTGGAGTCCGCTCTCTTTAACCAGGGTATACGTCCTGCTGTTAATGTGGGTATTTCTGTGAGCCGTGTGGGCGGTAATGCTCAGATCAAGGCGATGAAGAAGGTAGCCGGTACTCTTAAAATTGCGCAGGCACAGTTCCGCGAGTTGGAGTCATTCACGAAGTTTGGTGGAGATATAGACCCTGTTACGGCTAAAGTGATTGACCGCGGACGCAAGAATCAGGAGTTGCTTGTCCAGCCCCAGTACAAACCCTGGCCCGTGGAGAATGAGATCGCTGTTATCTATTGCGGCGTGAACGGCCTTCTTGAAAATGTGCCGCTTGACAAGGTGCACGAATTTGAAGAGATGTTCCTCCAGCTGCTTAAGGCTAAGTACCAGAAGGAAGTCCTTGATGAATTGCGTGCCGGCAAACTCACTCCCGAGGTTGAAGAATTGCTGCGCAAGTGCGCTGCCGAAGTAACCGGTAAGTATACCGACTAATTTTAGCTCTGATTATAAAGATACAAAGGAATGTCTACATTACGAGAACTAAAGACGCGAATCGGCTCTGTAAGCTCAAGCGAGAAGATTACCGGTGCCATGAAAATGATTTCTTCGGCCAAGGTTCGCAAATTTGAACAATCGCTGAAGCGCTTGCTCCCGTTCAAGACGCAGATAAAGTCTATAATGGGACATCTCCTTGATGCCGATGGCCAGTATACATCGCCACTGCTAGAAGAGAGAGGAGAGGTAAATACTGTGGGTGTCGTGGTTTATGGTAGCGACGACGGTCTGTGTGGCGCCTACAATATGAACATTTTCAAACATCTCGTATTTACCCTCAATTCTATTCGCGAGAAGCATGGCAGCCAGGTCAGGCTTAAGCTTTTCCCTGTTGGTAAGAAGATGGTACGCGCGGTCTCTAAGCTGGCTTCAGACAATATAGAGGTTGTAGTTTTAGACTATGTGGATTCTAAAATGGAGGGAAAAAAGGTCAATGACCTTACTTTGTCGCTCCAGGATGAATTTACACGCGGTATTCTTGATGAAGTGCATGTCGTATACATGAACTTCATTTCGCTGAGCCGTCAGAGGGTTAAATCGGAAATTTTATTCCCTATTTCACCCTCTACGCTGAGTGAGAATGCCGGTGTTGCCGGATCTAACAAGCCATACATATTTGAGCCTGATGCCAATAGGATATTCAATGAGGTGCTTCCAATGTTTGTCCTTTCCTCTATGCAGGAAATTACAATAGAGAATCGTGCTTCAGAGCAGGCCGCGCGTATTATGGCTATGCAGAGTGCTAATGACAATGCTAAGAAGCTGCTCGACAGTCTGCAATTGGAATATAATAAACTCAGACAACAAAGTATTACCACTGAGCTGCTTGATATTTTGGGCGGCCAAGTAGAACAATAATAGAACCAATATATTTATGAGTAACATAAAGGAATATTTTTCATCGGTAGGACAAGGTATTAAAAGTCTGGTGAAAGGTATGCAGGTTACCGGCAAGGAACTTGTCACACCCAAAATTACTGAATGTTATCCCGAGAACCGTGATACACTTCAGATTTCAGACCGTTTTCGTGCCGAGTTAACTTTGAAATATGACGCAGAGGGTCGCCATAAATGTATAGGTTGCGGCATCTGTCAGATGAATTGTCCGAATGGAACTATCAAACTGACCACTAAGATGGTCGAGCTTCCCGACGGCAAGAAGAAACGCAAACTTGATATGTACTTCTATGATCTTGGCAGCTGTACATTCTGTATGCTTTGTGTCACTACATGTCCGCAAGACGCGTTGGAGTTTTCAAATGACTTCGAACAGGCTGTTTTCTCAAGAGAAAGTCTTGTGAAGCAGCTTAACTACAAACCCGAGGTTGAAGACGCTCCCAAACCGGTTGCTCCGGCATCTGTAGACAAGCCGGCTGGCGTTGCTGCTAAAAGTGATACATCTTCTACTGTTGAAAAATAATAAGTTCACATAATGGAATCTTTAGGAAATATCGTATTGTATTTTGCGGTCAGCCTGATCATCATAGTTTTTTCTGTGATGGCGGTCAAGACACGCAAGATACTGCGTGCTGCCACCTATTTGCTTTTTGTGCTTATAGGTACAGCCGTATTTTATTTTCAGCTTGGCTATGAATTCCTCGGCGCAGTACAGATAGCTGTATATGCCGGCGGCATTCTTGTCTTGTTTGTATTCTCAATTCTGCTCACCCAGAATCCGGCAGACGATACACAGGCGCTGACCAACCACCGCCGCTTTGTGGGACTGCTTGCCACAGTGTTTGGCACAGCGTTTTTGGGATATGCTCTGTATACTATGCCGTTCGTCGAGGGTATTTCGTTATCCGACGCGCTGGGTAGTTCGGACGTCAATATGCAGATGATAGGCCATAAGCTGCTCAGTACTGACAAATTTGGCTATCTGTTGCCATTTGAGGCAGTAAGTGTCTTGCTGCTGGCATGTATAATAGGTGGTATAACAATAGCACGCAAAAGATAATCTGAATTATGGAACTTACAATGCTGATGTACCTCATCCCGAGCTTACTGATGTTTGCTTGTGGTGTATTTGGTTTTATAACCAGAAGAAATCTTATTGCTATCCTGATATCGCTTGAGCTTATGCTGAACTCTGTCGATCTGAATTTTGTGATTTTCAATCGCTTTCTGTTCCCCGGCGAGCTTGAAGGCATGTTCTTCACATTGTTCTCAATAGGCATTGCGGCGGCAGAGACAGCGTTGGCGATAGCTATAATCATCAATATTTTCCGTTCAGTGAAAAATATTGATGTAAAAGATATAACAAAACTGAAATTCTAAGATATGGATCAGACACTTCCAATTTTAATCCTTGCGATTCCGATTACGATGTTCTTTATCTTGGGACTTTTCGGAATGAAGATGAGCCATAAGCTGGCTGGAGTATTGGGTATTCTTGGTATGGGTACCGCGATGGTTCTGTCATATACTGTGGCATTCACATATTTCTTTAGTGGCGATGCTGCGTTTATCATTGATGGCGTTCGCCAGCAAGTCGAGATTTTTGACGTTACGTGGCTCGCTTTCACTGATAAGCTTGTTGTAAGCCTGGGCTTCCTGCTTGATCCCATAAGCGCCATGATGCTTGTGGTAATTACAACTATATCTTTCTTTGTACATCTGTATTCATGGGGATATATGGAGGGAGAGAAAGGCTTCCAGCGTTTTTATGCGTTCCTGTCGCTTTTCTCATTCTCAATGTTAGGCCTTGTAGTGGCTACTAACATTTTCCAGATGTACATCTTTTGGGAGCTTGTCGGCGTCAGCTCTTATCTGCTTATCGGTTTCTACTATAAGCTTGGTTCTGCCGTGTCAGCTTCTAAAAAAGCGTTTATCGTTACCCGATTTGCCGACCTTGGCATGTTGATCGGTATTTTGATACTTTCATTCTACATGCCGACTTTCAACTTTATAGAGTTGACCCAGAACGGCGGTCCCGAACTTGCACTTACATCTACCGGCGGTGCCACTTTCCTTGGCGGATCGGTGCTTACTTGGGCGTTGATACTTATTTTCACCGGCGGTATGGGTAAGTCCGCTATGATGCCTTTGCATATATGGCTTCCTGACGCGATGGAGGGTCCGACCCCGGTATCTGCGTTGATACACGCCGCTACCATGGTTGTTGCCGGCGTGTATCTGGTAGCCCGTATGTTCCCTCTCTATCTGATGGAGACTGCTTCACTTGATTTTATCACTGGTATTGGAGCAATCACAGCTCTGTATGCTGCTATTGTGGCATGTGCGCAGGTTGACATTAAGCGAGTGCTGGCATTCTCGACTATTTCCCAGATCGCGTTTATGATGGTTTCGCTTGGCGTGGCTCGTCCTGAAATACACGAAGGACTTGGTTATATGTCGTCGATGTTCCATCTGTTCACCCATGCCATGTTCAAGGCATTGCTCTTCCTTGGTGCCGGTGCCCTGATTCATGCTGTTCATTCTAATGATTATACATCAATGGGCGGTTTGCGCAAATATATGCCTATCACCCATTGGACATTCCTGATCGGATGTCTTGCCATTGCCGGTATCTATCCGTTCTCTGGTTTCTTCTCAAAAGATGAAATGCTGTCTGCCATGTATGGTTATAGCACTTTCTGGGGTGTGTGGATGACAGCTGTAGCCGGTCTTACCGCGTTCTACATGTTCCGTCTTTACTATCTCATTTTCTGGTGGGACGAGAATCCTAACTATAAGCATCATACCCCTCATGATGCGCCTTGGCAAATGAGCTTGCCGCTTATCATACTTGCGGCTGTAAGCTGTGTGGCCGGTTTTATTCCATTCGGCGAACTTGTGACATGGAATGGCGAGCCTTACCACATACATATAGAGTGGGTTAAGATTGCGGTTCCCAGCCTTTGCGTTGCTATTGCCGCAATACTTTTGGCCACTGTCATGTATCGCAAGAAAAACAGTCTGCCAGATAAGTTTGCGGCAGTATGGCCCGGACTTTGGACTGCGGCTCACCATCGCTTCTATTGGGATGAGATGTATATGTTTGTTACCCATAAGATCATTTTTGGCGGAATATGCAGCTTTATCGCTTGGTTTGACCGCCAGATTATTGATGGCACAATGGATATGTTTGCCAAAGTTACCCAGAAAACCTCTTATGCTATACGTGGTCTTCAGAGTGGTAGTATCCAGACTTATGTATGGTGGTATTTCGTCGGCGCCGTCGCACTGGCAGCTGTCACCGCATGGGTAATACTTTAATCACATTTTGCTAATGACCTAAATTGACATTTACGACCTATGATACTTTCTAATATATTGATTTGGTTTGTCATAATTCCCATGCTGATGCTGGCAGGGTTGGCTGTCTGCCGCAAAATGAGCCAAATTCGCGCAGTGATGGTTATACTGTCGTCTGTGCTGCTGGTAATGTCCGGCTATCTTTGCTACGAATTCCTGTCGCTGCGTGCTGCCGGAAATACTGAGGAAATGCTCTTCCAGGGACACTGGTTATGGTATGCGCCTCTTAACATCAAACTCTCTGTCGGTGTCGACGGTATATCTGTATTGATGTTGATGCTCTCATCTATAATTGTGTTTGCCGGTACTTTTGCCTCTTGGAAGATAGATCCGCTGCCGCGTAATTTCTTCTTGTGGTTTGCGCTTCTTTCAATGGGTGTGTTCGGTTTCTTCATCACCATAGACATCTTCACAATGTTTATGTTCTATGAGGTCGCACTTATCCCCATGTACCTGCTGATCGGTGTCTGGGGTACCGGTCGCAAGGAATATTCGGCGATGAAGCTTACACTTATGCTGATGGGTGGTTCTGCATTCTTGATGCTCGGCCTGCTTGGTATATACTGGCATTCCGGTCCTTCTGCCGATGGTGCTGCCCATACATGGAATATCCTTGAAATTGCGCATAACAATGCAATTGGTACCGGATGGCAGTATTTCTTGTTCCCCATGACATTTGTCGGCTTCGGCGTTCTTGGCGCGATGTTCCCGTTCCACACATGGAGTCCTGACGGTCACGCCTGTGCCCCTACGGCTGTGTCAATGTTGCATGCCGGTGTACTGATGAAGCTTGGCGGCTACGGATGTTTCCGTATCGCTATATACCTGTTGCCTCAGGCTGCCAATGACCTTTCATGGATCTTCATAGTGCTTACAGGTATAAGTGTTGTGTACGGCGCTTTCTCAGCCTGTGTACAGACTGACCTCAAGTATATCAATGCATACTCTTCAGTGTCTCACTGCGGCATGGTGCTGTTTGCAATCCTTATGCTCAATACAACTGCCATGACTGGCGCTATTCTCCAGATGCTTTCCCACGGTCTGATGACAGCCCTCTTCTTTGCCCTTATCGGTATGATATACGGACGTACACATACTCGTGACATCCGTAAGATGGGAGGTCTGATGCAGATTATGCCTTTCCTTGGTGTCTGCTATATGATAGCTGGTTTCGCATCTCTCGGCCTGCCCGGTCTGTCTGGCTTTGTAGCTGAGATGACCATCTTCTTTGGCTCATTCCAGCATGCTGATATGTTCCACCGAGTGTTCGTGATTGCGGCAACATGTTCAATCGTTATTACCGCGGTATATATACTGCGAGTGGTAGGTAAGCTTCTTTTGGGCAAGGTGTACGACGAGCATCACCGCACTCTTACAGATGCGACCTGGTGGGAGCGCCTGTCTACGATTACGCTGATAGTATTTATCGCGGCTATCGGTTGCTTCCCCAACTGGATCAATGAGACTATCCAGCATAGTTTTGCTCCGATTATCGCTAACTTGCAGAGCGTGATATGATTCTGAAAGAATAAGAACTAGAATAACTATCAAGAAAAGAAAAAGACAATGAATTATTCTGAATTTTTTGCGATGCGTATGGAACTGCTTATATTGGCAGTATTCCTAATCGTATTCTTATTCGATACATTTGCCTCGGCTTCGGCCCGTAAGGCTACCACGCCGCTGGCGATCATCAGTTTTGGTATTGCGACTATTGCAGGTTTTTTCTGTTGTGGCGAGACAGTTACGGCATTTGCCGGTATGTATGAGACTTCGCCGGTGATTTCGGCAGTTAAGTGCATACTCAATGTAGGTGCCTTTATAGTGCTTCTCCAGGCTGTAAACTGGATTGACTCTGAAGATGCATCAATAAGACGTGGTGAATTTTTCGAATTGCTATTCGTCACCCTTTTTGGCATGTATCTTATGATTTCGGCCCGTCATTTCTTACTGTTCATAATAGGTCTTGAAAGTGCCTCGCTGCCGTTGGCCGCCATGGTTGCATTCAACAAGAACAAGTATGAGAGCCATGAGGCTGCAGTGAAATACATTTTTACCGCTGTTTTCTCGTCAGCTATATTTATGATGGGTCTGAGTTTTGTTTACGCTCTTTCCGGCGGCTCGCTTTATTTCGCTGACATAGCAGACTCTATCCGTTTCAATACAAACAGTGTGCTGTTGATCACTGCGGTGGCGTTTGTAATAGCCGGTTTCGGCTTTAAGCTGTCATTGGTTCCGTTCCACTTGTGGACAGCCGATGTATACCAGGGAGCGCCTACTTCCGTGACATCATATCTCTCAGTGATCTCTAAAGGTTCTGCCGCATTTGCATTCCTCGTAGTGCTTTGCCAGGTGTTCGGAGCAGTATATAGCGATGTCTGGGAATGGATGATGTATGCCTTGATTATTCTGACAATTACAATAGGTAACCTCTTTGCCATTCGTCAGCGTAACATGAAACGATTCATGGCGTTCTCGTCAGTATCGCAGGCCGGTTATATAATGCTGGGTATTATTGCTGCCAATGTTTTGGGCATGACGTCAATGATATTCTACATATTGGTATATGTATTCAGCAACCTTGCTGTGTTTGGTGTGATTCAGGCTATAGAGAATAAGACAGGGCTGGTGAGCATGGATGATTATAAGGGCTTACATAAGTCTAATCCCTGGCTTTCGTTTGCCATGACGCTGGCTGTTTTCTCATTGGCCGGTATACCTCCGTTTGCAGGATTTTTCTCGAAGATACTTATCTTTACAGCTGCTACCGAATCAGGGGATGTAGCATTGTATGTGCTCGTTCTGGTATCGTTGATTAATACCATTATTTCGCTCTTTTACTACTTGCTGGTGGTTAAAGCGATGTGGATTAGTCCTGATGCGCCGGTTGTTCCCTCTTTCCGTAGTTCGTGCCTTGAGCGTGTAGCATTGTGGATATGCACATTCGGAATCATTCTCCTGGGTCTTGTAAGCTGTATATATGGTTATATATACTGTGTTAGCAGCCAGGCTGCAGCCGATGGATTTTTTATGAATCTGCTTTAAGTTTTTGAAATTCTATATTGTCTGGCATGCTTTAAAGCATGCCAGATTTTTTTTGTTTAGGAGGGTTTCTTTTAGATTATGGGCATAAGTTTTTTAAATTGGGGCGTAACATTAGAAAGCCTGTTTTTCTAAGTACGCAGAGTGTTTATATGTTGTATCTGCTGCGCGTGCGCGGCCAGGCTATCTAAAGGTTTGATTCGTATTTGCACTGTATTTATAATTCCATTATAAATACAGTGCAAATACGGCATAATCGTTTTCTGCGTTCCTAATTTTAGTGTATCAATAGCCAGGTCAGTTAGATGTTTATTATTTCTTGAGTTATTTTATAACATAATTACAAATTCTGCGTCTAGTATAGTAGAGCACATATCTATCTGAACATTAAGCATTTTATGTTTCTCATATTGGCATTCGTGTCATTAGTGGCTCCTGCACAGGACACATCATCTGATACCATAATTGCACCGGAATTAAAGGAGCAGGAATTACAGGAAATTGTTGTCGAGGCTCCAAAAGTTATTCACAAGGCTGATATGGATGTGTATCATCCCTCCAGAAGCGCGGTTGAGAACTCTCGAAATGGCATGCAGTTGCTAGGTAATTTGATGATTCCCTCACTTACTGTCAGCGACGCGCTCAGCTCCATACAGGCTTCCGGCCAGTCTGTACAAGTTAGAATCAATGGTCGTGAGGCAACGATTGACCAGGTCAGGGCTTTACTTCCCGAGACCGTCAGGCGTGTAGAATGGATTGATAATCCAGGTCTTCGTTACGGAGGTGCCAACTATGTGCTGAACTTTATCGTGGCTAATCCTACACTCGGCGGTTCGTTTATGTCCAGTGCGCGTCCGGCGTTAAATCAGGCCTGGGGCTTCTATATGGCTGATGTAAAATTTAATGCCGGCCGTTCGCAATGGGAGGTGGGTGGTAATTTCAAGCTTACTGATAAAATTAAAATCTACAGAGACTATACCGAGACATTCACCTATCCCGACGGGCATTCGCTTGTCCGCAGAGAGACTTCGCGTGGTGGTAACATGGATAATTCCATGCTTAACGCATGGGCCTCATACAATTATATCAAGCCAGATACCATGGTGTTTATGGCCGAATTTGGATTACACGGGAATATTTCGGATAAATTTATTTACAACGGCCTGCTATCAGTGAGTGATGGTTCTGATGATATTCTGCTTACCGATTCGCATGGAAATAACGGTACTACACCGTCTGTCTCACTTTATTGGCAGCAGCATTTTAAAAATAGGCAGATGCTGGTGGTTGATTTAAGCGCTTCGTTCTATTCAGGCCGAACATTCTCTGATTATCAGGAGCAGCTGCCCAGGCAGGCATCTTATCTGACAGATATACATACAGATATTAAAGACCGGAACCAGGCCTATGCCGTAGAGGCCGATTATGTCAGGCACTGGCAAAACTCGCGATTTACCGCCGGTCTTTCTTATACGGCTAACCGTAACCGCTCGGAGTATGTAAATCTAGCCGCTGCCGTATTTCACCAGCGCCAAGACAAGGTGTATTTCTTCGCCGAGTATTTTTATCGTTTTAACAAGTGGTCTGCCACTGTGGGGATGGGGGCGCAGTATACCGATTTTCTTTTTAAAGAATCAAACCAGGGCAACCATTCCTGGAGTCCGCGGCCGCAGGCTACCATTACTTATTCGTTGAGCCAGAGCCATAATTTTCGTCTGAGTTTCACATCTTGGCAATCGGCACCTTCATTGGCGGAAACCAATATTGTGCCGCAGCAACTCGACGGCTTTCAGTGGCGTGTCGGAAACCAAAGCCTTAAAACTGCCGACTCGTATATGCTCACATTTCGTTACGGCTTCGACATACCTCGCGTGAGCAGTTCGTTTGGCATACGGGCATTTACGTCTTCTAATGCCATTACACCGCTATTACAGTGGGAGGGGGACAAGCTGGTGACTACTTATGAAAATAGCCACGGACTGCAGAATCTATCATTTTTTCTAGCGCCACAAATTGAGATTATACCAGGCTGGCTGTCTGTTAGCGGCTATGTGCAATACCGTATGGAGCGTATGCGCGGCACTGGATATAAATGCCGTAGTAATGCGTGGAGTGGCAACGCCTCTGTCAGGCTGATGCACTGGGGCTTTATGCTGAGCGGCAAGTATATGCGGTCGCAACGGGATTTGTGGGGCGAAAAAATTTCCTGGGGCGAGAACCTCAATATAATAGATTTAAGCTACAGTTGGAAAGAATGGCAGTTCAGTACCGGCATAATCATGCCTTTTGGCAAATATGACCAGGGTTCGAAGTCTCTCAGCAAGTGGAACCGTAACGAGCAGCACATGCGTCTGGATATGCGTGTGCCTTATGTGCAGATTAGTTATAACCTGCAATGGGGACGCCAGAAGCGAGGTGCAGAGAAACTTATTAATTCTGATGCCAGCACAGACCGTTCGACGGCTGGAGGTCGATAGATATTTATGATAGGCTGTCGTGAATATGTTTGCGGCAGCTTATTTGTATTATGTTATTTTGCCTCCTGCACGATAGCCGTCATTTTCCATAACTTTTTTGTATGAGTATGAGATAAAGACTGTATTATTATTTATGTGGTGTGTATTATGCGTGGTGCATCGTAATAATTCTGGTGGTTGGCACACGCTGTATCATAGCAGTGGAAGGCTGCTATACCGGATCGACATCGTAATGCAGCAGTATTGCGCGCATTTCAGGATGCGAGCACATGCTCACATGTATGTCACGAAGCAATTGTTTTACCTTGTTCATTGAAGCTGCCGCTTCAATCTTGAGCATGAGAGAACGGATATGGTAATTGCTTATTCTTCCCACGTGTGGCTTCTCCGGACCAAGTACACGGCGGCCGAACACAGCCTGCAAGGCCTTGGTATATTCTACAGCCATCTTGATGAGCGTATTCTCATTTTTAGAACGCAGGTATATGTTGATTACTTTGGTGAACGGCGGATATAGGTATTCTTCGCGTTCACGTAGTTCGTGTGTATAGTATCCCTCATAGTCATGGGCTACTACACGGGCCAATATGGCATTGTCCGGCTCTACGGTCTGTATGATTACCTTGCCTGGTTCTCCGTGCCGTCCGGCGCGTCCGGACACCTGTTCCAGCATATTAAATGCACGTTCGTCGCTACGGAAATCCGGGAAATTCAATATTGTTTCGGCGTTGACGATTCCTACCAGTTTGACGTTCTCGAAGTCCAGACCTTTGCTCACCATCTGCGTGCCCACCAGCAGATCGGTCTCTTTAGCTGAAAAGCGCTCTATTATTTGTTCGTAGCTGTCTTTATTGCGCGTAGTGTCCATATCCATGCGTGTCACCCTGGCATCCGGCAAAATCTCGTTGATATCGCCGGCTATGCGCTCAGTGCCGTAGCCGAACGCATCGAGCGCGTTGCTGCCGCATGCCGGGCATACGCCGGGCAGAGTGACGGAATAACCACAATAATGGCACCGCAGTTCGTTGGTGTGTTTGTGATATACGAGAGACACATCGCAGTTGGTACATTTGGGTGTCCATCCACATTCGTGGCATATGACCATCGGCGCGTATCCCCGTCTGTTTTGAAAAATAATTGCCTGGTGCCGTGATTCCAGCGTGTCGCGCAGGGCTTTTACCAGCGGAGCAGAAAAAATACCGTTGTTTTGTTTCTGTTTGCGCTGGCTGCGCATATCCACTATTTCTACCTCGGGGAGCTTGACCGATCCGTAGCGTTCCAATAATTCTACCAGTCCGTATTTACCACTCTGTGCTTTATAATAGGTCTCTACAGACGGTGTGGCACTGCCCAGCAGCACCTTGGCGCCATGCATTGTGGCGAGCATGATGGCCGCATCGCGGGCATTATAGCGAGGAGCCGGATCATATTGCTTGTAGCTTGCCTCGTGCTCTTCGTCTATCACTATAAGACCGAGGCGCGCGAACGGCAGGAAGACCGATGAACGGACACCGAGTATAACCATAGGTTCCTGTGAGTGCAGCAATCTGTGCCATATGTCTACACGCTCATTATCGGAAAATTTGGAATGGTATACCAGCAGTTTGTCTCCGAATATGAGCCTCAGCCGTGTGGTAAGCTGGGTTGTCAGGCTTATTTCAGGCACAAGAAACAATACCTGGTCGCCGTGTTCGAGACTGTCGGCTATGAGATGTGAATATATTTCTGTCTTGCCGCTTCCTGTGACACCGCGTAGCAATGTGACCTGTCTGGCCGACATAGAGGTGCGTATGTCGTGCAGCGCTTTAGCCTGCACCTCGGATAATACTGGCAGGATAACGTCTTTCTGCGGTGTTATGGCAGAGAATCTGTTGATTTCAACTTGTTCGGCAATAAGCACTCCTTTGTCGATTAGTGCATTTAGTATAGATGCCGAGCATTCGGAACGTTGCAAGAGACCGGCTTTGTCCACAGGACGTAGAGGAAGATGGGAGTGCATCCAGCCTGATGCGTCCAGATAGGCAATGAGTAGTTTTTCCTGTTTTCGCGCTCGGCCTATTTTGTCAAACAGTGAGTGCAGACCGGCTGTGTCGCCGCGTTCGCATTGCAGGGTCAGCATGGTAACCTTACGGGATACATATTTATCTATCACCCGTTCGGCTATTGCTAATATCTCTTTGTCAAGCATTCGGCTTATGAGCGCCCTGACATTGGGTATTTTGACTTTGCGTTCAATCTCAGATATGCGGACACGTTTCTCATGAGAAATGAAAGCATAGAGCGCGGCCTGCCGTTCTGATAACGCGGTATCGCCGGGAGTAAAGTCCGTGTTTACAGACACCCATGTCTCGCTCTCTACCTTTAGAGCGGCAGGGAGAGCCGCTTTCATCACATCGCCCGGGGCACACAGGTAATAAGAACTTATCCAGTTCCAGAATTTCAGCTGCGGTGAGCGCAGGACCGGCTCGGTGTCAAGAAGGGCGAGTATCTCTTTAGGAGCGAAGTTTTTAGGGGCGTTGTCGTGGAGAGATTCTACGATGCCGGTGTTACACTTACGTTTGCCAAACTGCACGAGCACCCTGCTTCCGATTCTGACCGTATCTGAAAATTCATCAGGTACGGCATATGTGAAAGAGGAATACAGCGGTAACGGGAGTATGATGTCTGCAAAACGCGGCATACGGTGTGTTTAGAAGAAACAGGTGGCCTTAACCTGCCATCCTTCGGGACGCTGGCTGAAATTCTCAAGTTTGCGTGTGCGTGCCTCGTAAGTAAGCCCCCAGTAGTAGCCGGCTGATAGTTGGAAGCGGCGCATGATTTCGGCGCCGACAGCGCATTGTACGCCTATCGAGCCACCGGAATATTCAAGAGGAGGCACCGAATTATGGCCTAGGTTAATATTGAATACAGGTCCGGCGAAGACGAACGGAGCTATTTTCTGTTCTAAACCGTTCAGGCGTGTGTATTTGAAACGCAGGTTGATCGGGATTTGCAGGATGTGCATGTAGCTCTGCTCGGTCCCGTATCCCTCGCTGGACCATACTAGTTTGTCACCAAAATGCAGTTTTGATCCGTGCATCTGGTAGTTCATACCGAAGTCGATACCAAAACCTATGCCGGGGAACATCATTTCACCTATCACACCCACGCTGAAGCCTGGTGACGGGTCTATCTGCATTAATTTCTGTTTGAAATGGTATTTTTCATAGTTGAAGCCTGCTGTCGCGCCCCAGCGGAAGTCGGCAAAAGCACTGAGGGCTGTAACGGCCAGTAGCAGGCTTAAGAACAATTTTTTCATATTTGGTATAAATTGAAGTTCGCAACCGGGGATAGCATGCACCCGGTTGCGAAGCGTTATTGTTTAAATATTAAAAAAGATAGGCTGCCGTAATGGTCCAGTAGTTATTTTTAAGTTTGATGTCGTTAGAAGTGTTTGAGACAATTCCGGCAGTCTTCATGATATTGTTCATGCCGAATCCGTAGCTGCCGCTGAGCTGCAAATGAGAAAAGAGTTCGACACCGAGGCCTACGTTCCAGGCGCACTGAAATGTCTTTGTCTTGAATACATCGTTGTCACCGCCGAGTTTGAATGCGAACGAGGGGCCGGTGAAGATATACGGATGGATCACGGGCAGACCCAGTTTGTATTTAAGGTTGATGGGTACTTCAAGGAAGTTTTTGTTTTGGGCGAGGGGTTTGTCTGATATAGTTCCGCTTTCGTCAGTTGTATATATATCTGAAGATGCAGACATGTGTGTATACATTAATGAGGCGTCAAGGCATAATCCGATGATCGGTACCTGGAATTCGGTCATGATACCGCCCGTAAATCCACATCCGTTGTCTTTGGAGAGGTTTTCTTTTACATTGGAGAAGTGCAGGCTGTTGAGGTTTACGCCGGCCTTTATACCGAAACGAAACTGGGCGCTGGCCTGCCCCACGCCTGCCATTGCGATTATGGCCACAAGGATAGTTTTCCAGAAAATTTTCATAAGAGCACTGAGTAAGTTTTACAACAAAATTAGTTTGAGTTACAAAGTTAGTCAAAAAAATTGAACAGGCTCTTTTGTGTGCGATTTTTTTGCTAATTTTGCATAGTGATAATGGTCGGTAAGACCTTTAAATTTGACTGTAATGACTGTAGATGACAAACATATAGAGTCTCCGGCGCAGACTGGCGGCACATGTGCGGGCCATGACGGCGGCGACATGGGATTGAGTATCACCCGTAAGGCGATAGACTTGCTGCGTACGGTATTTGACCCTGAGATTCCGGTTAATGTGTACGACCTCGGACTGATATATAAGATTGATTATGACCCTTCGGACGAGACGCTGCATGTGGACATGACCCTGACGGCGCCTAACTGTCCGGCTGCGGACTTTATATTGGAGGATGTGCGTCAGAAACTGGTCAGTATAGAGGGGCCGAAAGCTGTCGATCTGCGTCTGGTGTTTGAACCTGTGTGGACACAGGACATGATGAGCGAAGAGGCAAAGCTTGAACTGGGATTCCTCTGACAAGCCTGATGGGTAAGGGTAAGGCCACATATTTTCTGTCAGATCTGCATCTTGGTGCCAGATATTTTAAGTCGCCGCGCGATAAGGAGATGCGCGTAGTGCGTTTTCTGGATTCTGTAAAAGATACTGCCGAAGCGGTGTATCTGGTGGGTGATGTGCTGGACTATTGGTATGAATACCGTTATGTCGTGCCTCGAGGCTTCGTACGCTTTTTCGGCAAACTGGCCGAACTGTCGGATGCCGGTGTCAAGGTTACATGGCTGATAGGCAACCATGATATATGGATATTTGATTATCTGCCAGCCGAACTGGGTATAGAGGTGGTGGACGGTGTACTTACCCGGGAGATAGGCGGCAAGCTTTTTTTTATAACACATGGCGACGGAGTGGGTAAATTACCCCGTTCGTTTAAATTTTTGCGCTCACTGTTCCGTAATAAGCTGTGCCAGAAGATGTATGCCGCGCTTAATCCGCGCTGGACGATTCCTCTGGCCTGCGGATGGAGTTCGAAGAACCGCCACGGGCATCCCGTGGCATCGCCGTACGAAGGACGTGGCAAAGAGCCGCTTATGGTGTTTGCCGAGCAATATTCAGCACTTAATCCAGGCATAGACTATTATATTTTCGGACACAGGCATATACTTGTCGACGAGACTATTGCCGACGGCCGGCATGCTGTTATTCTCGGGGAATGGATCGACATGTGTTCGTATGCTAAGTTTGAGAACGGACGGTTGACGTTGCATAAATTTGAAGGTTGAAAAATGGTATTTTCATTGAATAAAAAGAGTTTCCCTGTAGAAAATAAGACAGATAACCATAGTGATTTCGACAGGGCGCATCTGTGGCATCCCTATACGTCGACACATGACCCTCTGCCTACATATAAGGTGCGCGAGGCGCATGGCTGTGTGCTGACGCTGGCAGACGGTACGCAATTGGTAGACGGCATGTCGTCGTGGTGGTGTGTGATACACGGCTATAACCATCCGGAACTGAACAAGGCCCTTATAGAGCAGGCAGGGCGTATGAGCCATGTCATGTTTGGCGGACTAACGCATGAACCTGCTATCGAGCTTGGAAAATTATTGCTGTCGATCCTGCCGGACCGCATGCAGCATATTTTTTATGCGGACAGCGGTAGTGTGGCGGTGGAGGTCGCAATGAAAATGGCTGTCCAGGCGCAGAATGATCCGAAACGCACTAATTTTGCCACTATACGCACAGGATACCACGGTGATACTTGGAATGCCATGAGTGTGTGCGACCCGGTGACCGGTATGCACGGAGTGTTTGGCGGCGCATTGCCCGTAAGGTATTTTGCTCCGTCACCTGAAGTTAGATTCGGCCAGGAGTGGAAGCCAGAAGATTTTGAACCGATGCGCCGTCTGATTGAAGACCATAAAGATGAATTGGCCGGAGTAATACTGGAGCCTGTGGTACAAGGAGCCGGAGGAATGAGGTTTTATCATCCGCAGTATCTGCGCGAGTTGCGCTCAATATGCGACAGATACGGCATTTTGCTTATATTTGATGAAATAGCGACAGGTTTCGGACGTACGGGTAAGATGTTTGCCTGCGAACATGCCGGTGTGCAGCCTGATATAATGACTATCGGCAAGAGTATCACAGGTGGATATATGACATTCAGCGCGGTAGCTGCCACAGAACGCGTTGCTGACATGATTTCTTCTGGTGATGCCGGAGTGATGATGCACGGCCCTACGTTTATGGCTAATCCACTGGCATGTGCCGTTGCTTTGCGCAGTACGCAGCTTTTGCTCCAGCAGGACTGGCAGGGCAGGGTGCTCCATATAGAGGCTTTGATGAAGGAACTGCTTAGCCCTGCGCGTGAGATGAAAGGTGTGCGCGATGTGAGGGTGCTAGGCGGTATAGGGGTGATTGAGATGGAGCGAGAGGTTGATCTCGGTGCATTTCAACGCCGTTGTGTGGAAGAGGGTGTGTGGATACGCCCGTTTGGCCATAATGCCTATATAATGCCTCCGTATCTGGCTGTAAGCGATGCTCAGGTTGAGAAATTGGCCAATGCGCTTATAAAACTTGTAGCCGAACAGATAGCCAGATGAACCGATATTCAGACATTTTAGCCGAATATAGCCGTATAGGGCGTTTGCGCCATATGCCAGACGGAGATATTCCGGCAGGTATGATTGATTTGTCAGGTAATGATTATCTGGGTATCGGTGCAAAGGGTCGTATGGCAGAGTTGTTTTTAAAAGAAGCCGGACGTACATCCTGTTTTTCTTCCGGAGCATCTCGTTTATTGCTATCGGCACAGAAACCATATGCGGCTTTGGAAAATACGTTGTCTGTTCTGTACGGTAAAGAGGCATTACTATTTAATTCCGGCTATCATGCCAATGTAGGCGCGGTTTCGGCGCTGGCTGTGCCCGGTACACTTATAGTGTGTGACAAGTTGGTACATGCCAGTGTGATAGACGGAATCACTCTCAGTAGGGCTCCATTTGTAAGATTCAGGCATAATGATGTAGCCTCGCTGCGTAAGGTGTTAGAGAAATATTCCGCGGACTATGAACGTATATTAGTCATAGTGGAATCTGTATACAGCATGAATGGCGATATAGCTCCGTTAGCAGACATTACTGCTTTGAAAAAGGATTTTCCGGCTATGATGCTGTATGTTGACGAGGCTCATGCATTCGGGGTGAGAGGGCGCATGGGATTGGGCTTGTGCGAGGAGCATGGTCTAATCGGTTCTGTTGATGTCATTGTAGGGACATTCGGCAAAGCTTGTGCGTCAGTAGGCGCCTTTGTGGCATCGAGTGCCGTGCTGAAAGAGTATTTGCTGAATTCGGCAAGGAGTTTTATTTTCTCTACGGTTCTTCCTCCGATAAATATAGAATATACTCACTTCGTATTGCAGAAGATGATTAATATGGGTGACCAACGCGATTATCTGGCCTTTATATCTAAGCATTTTGAGTCTGGAATATCAGCAATTACGGGGCAGCCTGTTTTGTCTGAGTCTCAGATTGTACCTCTTATGGCAGGTAGTAACGAACGTGCCTTACATCTTTCAGATGTTTTGCGAAAACGCGGTATTCTGGCTCTTCCTATACGGCGTCCGACTGTGCCGCCGGGCACGGAGCGGTTGCGTTTCAGTCTGAATGCGTTGCTGACAGAATCGGATGTAGACCATGTGTTAAATGAAATAGATGCAGTGATATGAAGTTTGAGCTGTTAAGGAAGTCGGCAGGAACAACACGTCTTATATTGATAGTGGCCGGATGGGCTAGTGACGCGGCCTCATACCGGCATGTGAACATGCCGGGCTGGGATGTGGCAGTATTATGGGGTATTGATGCGGTAGTGCCGGATTTATCTTGTTTGAAACAGTATCGAACGGTTTATCTGTACGCGTGGTCGCTTGGAGTATTTGTGGCTGACCGGCTTCTGGCAGGAGCCATAGATATTACTTCTGCATTCGCTATTAATGGTACGACACTTCCTTATAGTGATGATTGCGGCATACCGACACATATGTTTGATGGAACCGCGCGTGGATTGACTGAGCGCGGTTTGTCAAAATTCAGGATGCGAATGTTTGACAGCGTGGCGGATTATAAAGAGCATGCGTCAGAATATGGGGCGTCTAGTGATATAGGCCGGCTGAGGGACGAGCTTTATTATGTGGCCGGGGAATGTAGCCGTCCGTCTGCTGCCTCTATTGATTGGACATCTGTTTTCATAGGTCGTAATGACCGTATTTTTCCGGTTGGTAACCAGGAACGGGCCTGGCTTGGCAAGGCTCCTGTGCAGATGCTTGACGCACCACACTATATAGATATACAGGATGTGGTGCGCCGTACTATTGTCAATGTCGAGCGTGTGGGACACCGGTTTTCACGGAGTATGGGTACTTATAATGCCCATGCTCATGCACAACGCGTGATAGCAGAGCGTCTGGCAGATGAATTTATGGCCGGGATTCCGGATGTTTTGGATAATCTGGTAGAAATTGGCCCCGGAACAGGACTGCTCACGCGATGTTGGGGCGCTTCGCACAGGGTGGCTTTTGCAACATTTATTGATTTGTGCGATATGGCAGATTACGGAGTGGCATCTAGTGAGAGGTATTTTTGTGAGGATGCCGAGGTTGTTATGGCCCGTCTGGCAGCTACAGAACTTGGCACGGTTGATGCGGTTGTGTCGGCATCTGCCATACAGTGGTTTAGTAATCTGGATTATTTCTTCTCATGTTGTGCTTCCGTCTTGCGTCATGGCGGCAGGATAGCGATGTCTACGTTTGCCCCAGGTAATTTGTCGGAACTGCATGCTTTGCGTCCTGATCATCTTCGTTATTTGCCGGTTGATGTGATTCGTGAGATTCTTGATCGATATTTTCAGGATGTGAGAGTGGTAGAGGATGTTGTGGAACTTGATTTCACATCACCGCTCGAGGCTCTGAGACATTTGCAACTTACGGGAGTTACAAGTAGCGGACACAAATCGGCGATAGGGGAGTTGAGGCGCTTTGCCGAGGCTTACCCGGTTAATTCCAGAGGTCGCTACTCTCTTTCATTCAGGCCGATTTATATATCCGCAACGAAGAAGGGATAGATTAGTTCTTTTTTTCAGATTCAGCTTTTTTCAAATCTTCCTGACGTTCGCGACGTAGTTGCTCGCGGCGGCGCAAGAAGAAAAACAGCAGACATAGTAAGACTATTTCTGCGGCTAGAGTGCCAAAATAACGGGCATATAGATGGTGTACTGTAAGAGTTTCGCGGTTTACATATGCCATGATGCACATGTAGATGAAGAGTGCGCCAGTGATTATATAGGGCTTTTTACTGCTTTGTTTTTGGGGCTGTTTCATACGTTTTCTACCGGATGTAGGTATAAGGATTCTTCGGGGTGAAAATTGCCGGCTGAAATATGGTCGTATATATGTATGCAGGCTACGGCATCAAAAGCCGCATAGTTTATCTGTGCCGGTGTTAGTGTTTCTGCTTCCCAGTTGGTGAGACGTTGGTTTTTTGATATGCGGTGTCCGAACAGGATAGCGTATATACGTGCCAGACTGTTGTCTTCGATTGAGAATTTCTTTACATATTTCTGCAGGTCTATAAAGCCTTGCGGATTGAGCTCGCCTATGCGTGAGAGGCTGGTGAAATCATCTCTTAGCGAAACTCCGACTTTGAGCAGTGAGGGATCTTCGATCAGCTGTACCAGTTTCGGGTGCAGTCCCAGGATGTTCAGCCGGAACAGGAAGCACCGTTCGGGCGATGCAAGCTGTAGTAATGATACGGAATAAGACTGGCCTTTCCGGAATGACGGTCGGGTCTCGGTGTCGAATCCTATTATGCGTGATGCCGACAGATGTGCTATAGCGTCTTCCATATCACTCTCTGAGTCTATCACTTGTGCTCCTGCATGATAGTCAGCCAATGGTAGTTTAGACAATTCTTCTTTGGATATTGTAATGTGAAAATTAGATCGTTGCATCTTGTTATCCTAATAATATTCTGTCGGTTATGAATGCAAATTTACGAAAAAAAACGCACACTGCGGCATTTTGCCCTGGATAATTTATTGACCGTATGCCGTTGCGGAAGTTATAGTTTATCCGGCATTTCTATATATATGCATTCGGGAATTTTTTCCGTGATATAATTTTTGATATACATGCGTGTGTCTGCGCATATGGTCGTATCTGTGTCAAAATAGGGATTGTATATTATGGCCGAGAGTTTTATCCCACGGTTAAGAAGAGCCTCTATCGTTAGCAGGGTGTGGTTGATGCTGCCTAGGGTACCTCCGGTGACAACTGCAGCATGTAGTCCGCGGTCTCTTATGTAGTCCGCTGTGAGATATTGCCCTGTCAGTGGCACTAGGGCGCCTCCTGCTCCTTCGATTAATACGTGGTCGAATTCTTCGTGTAGTGTGGCGGTGGCTCTTTCTGCCACGCTCCAGTCGATGTTTATGCCGTCTATGCGCTGCGCTAGGTCGGGGGAGCAGGGATAAGAAAGTATCAGCGGCGCCGTGGTATGGTCTATATCCCGGAGTTGCAGGCCGATACCCATAATGCGGCGGTGTATCTCTATATCCTCGCTCATCTCTTTGTTGCCGGTCTGTACAAATTTTTGCGTTATAACGCTTTTGCCGGACTTTGCTAGTTCTCGAGCCAGCCAGCCTGTGGCGTAGCTTTTACCCACATCGGTACCAATTCCTGTTATGAATAGGGTATCTGGGAGTTGTGCTAAATTGTTTTCCATTTGTCGGTAAGCCAGGTTATAAAATTAGCGAGGGTGAACCGAAAGGCCCACCCTCGCTTTGTCCTTATTAGATTACCATGCGAACATGGGATATTCGTTCATCATTTCGTTGACTTCGTTACGTACTTCCGCAATAACCTTTTCGTCATCTGCATTGCACAGAACTTTGTCAATGAGTTCTACTATTTTGACCATGAGATCTTCTTTAGCTCCACGTGTTGTGATGGCTGCTGTACCGAAGCGGAGACCAGAAGTAAGGAACGGGCTGCGAGTGTCGTAGGGTACCATATTCTTGTTGGCAGTGATGTCTGCCTCTACCAGTACGCGTTCGGCTTTCTTACCGCTCATATCGGGGAATTTGGGACGCAGGTCTACCAACATGCAGTGGTTGTCTGTGCCGTCAGAGATGATCTTGTATCCCTTTTCTATAAGTGCTGTAGCCAGGGCGTTGGCGTTTTTCTTTACCTGGATGCAGTATTCACGCCATTCCGGCTGGAGAGCTTCGCCGAAAGCGACAGCTTTGGCAGCGATTACATGCTCCAGAGGTCCGCCCTGTACTCCGGGGAATACAGCTGAATCAAGCAGGGCGCTCATTTTCTTGATTTCTCCCTTCGGAGTTTTCTTGCCCCATGGATTGTCGAAATCCTTGCCCATGAGGATCATACCGCCACGGGGACCGCGAAGTGTTTTGTGGGTGGTAGTGGTAACGATGTGTGCGTGCTTTACAGGATTCTCAAGCAGTCCGGCTGCAATGAGACCGGCGGGATGCGCCATGTCGACCATGAAAATGGCTCCTATTTCATCGGCAATTTTGCGGATACGGGCGTAATCCCATTCACGTGAATATGCGCTCGCGCCGGCTATGATCAGTTTTGGTTTTTCCTCACGTGCTTTCTGCTCGAGTTCTTCGTAGTTGACACGGCCGGTTTCTGCCTCGACAGTATAGCTGACGGGCTGGAACATAAGACCGGAGAAGTTAACCGGGCTACCGTGGCTCAGGTGTCCGCCGTGGCTCAGGTCCATGCCCATAAATTTGTCTCCGGGCTGCAGGCAGGCCATAAATACAGCCATATTTGCCTGAGCGCCGCTGTGGGGCTGTACGTTCGCCCATTCAGCGCCGAAGAGCTTTTTAGCGCGTTCGATAGCAAGGTTTTCAGCTTCGTCGACTACCTGGCAACCGCCATAGTAGCGTTTTGCAGGATAGCCTTCGGCATATTTATTAGTCATGCACGATCCCATGGCACGCATTACTTCATCGCTAACGAAGTTTTCACTTGCGATAAGCTCGACGCCGCGACGCTGGCGCAGGTGCTCGCGATCGATGATATCAAATACTTGATTGTCTCTTTGCATTGCAAAAAAGTGTTTATATGGTTATTAATTAGATGCTTATAGCTTATTATCATTGCAAACCGGACATGTGGGATATATCCGGTTTCTTGCAATGCAAAATTACTTTAAAATTTCGACCTATGCAAAATATACTGCAACAATTACTTCGTGCTTAAGTGTGCGCGCGGAGTGTGTGGGTCTATTGTGGTCGCCATAGTGCCTATTATCATGGTTTACAGCGTATTCAGTTTGAGGCTGTCTGTACATGTTTGTTCATGATTTCTGTTTTGGATTGTACGGTATTCCATATGGATGTTTCGCAATATACGTTATCGGCAACTTGAGGGTTACAGCTAAGTGTCTGAACGATCTATGTATTTGTATTGCCGATAGGCAGTATATACAAATAAAAAGAGCGACGGTACTTCCGCCGCTCTTTTTATTTGTATTGAAACTATTGCTTAGTTTTGCTGCAGTTTGAAGTTTACCGGGAGGTTGAAGTATGAACGAACGGCTACACCGTTATTCTTACCTGCATTCCATCTGGGCATCTTTTTCACTACGCGGATCGCTTCACGGTCGAGGTCCTTATCCACACCACGTACAACAGTGGGGTTGGAGATCGAGCCGTCTTTCTCTACAGTAAATTTCACTACCACGCGACCCTGGATATTGTTAGCTTGTGCGACCTCGGGATAGCGGAGGTTGTTGCTAAGCCATTTTGCGAGAGCTGAGCGTCCGCCGGGGAATTCCGCCGGCTGTTCCACAGCTTCAAAAATCTTTTCGGGCTGCGGCTTTTCAACCTTGGGTTCTTCTTTGGGCTTTTCCTCAACCACGGTCACAGCCTTGGTTGCTGTATTTACTTCAGAGATGTCGATTTTGCCTTCTTGGTTTACGTTGCCTACCTGTGCCTCGTTTTCCTGGATCTGGTCCATGTTTTTCACCTCTTTATCGGCGTCGGCTTTCTCCACGATGGCGATGGCTGTAACCTGCTGCGATGCAACCTGCTCTTCCACCACCTGTTCTTCAGGTTCAGGCTGTTCTTCGTATTTTACTTCCTCTTCTTCTTCTGGAGCCTCGTTGGTATCGGTTTCAAACAATACTTCTGACATCTGTGCGCCTTTGGCCAGGGCCTCGGCTTCTTTTATCTCATTGTATTTTTTGACACCGGCGTATATTACGGCCACGGCAGCGAGCAGTATGAGTACACCGACGATAGCTACCCAGTGGCGTTTCGGGCTTTTCTTACGGAGCTGGTATGCGCCGAACTCCTTATTTTTGCCTTCGAAAACGAGGTCGCACCATTCTTTCGAGGTTAGATCTACTCCTTTTGCCATATTTAATTAGTTTTTAGTCGGGTTAATAAATCTAACATCAAATTACTTATGTCTGCTTTGATAGTTCTCGAGAAGAGCCTTGTCCTGAGCTGTGAGGTTGTCAATCTGATATTTTGCAATCTGATTGATCTGCATTTCGTCAAGCAGGGCTACCACGCTGCCGTATGATGCTGCGTCTGTTGCCTTGATGATGATTACAGGTTTTTCAAGGGTTTCGTCTCCACGTACAATCTTGGCGAGGCTGTCAAATTCGGCCTGTTTCATCTTGCCTTCTCTGAATTCCTTGCGGAGAGGCTCGATTTTTTCGAGCACGCTTTTATTGCGGTCTATGATAAAGTGGCGGATGCCATCTTTAGATGCCATGTCGAAAGAAGACTTTTGGATTTTCTCCTTGCCGGCCGGCAGGTTGACCACAATATTTTCAGGGTTGGCTTCATCCAGAATGATCTGGCCGTCTACCTCGTTGGGCTTGCCCTCATAATAGTATATTTCGGGAATAATAGCGCCTGAGGTAGTATCGACCTGGCCGTTAGCCAGACGTTTTGCATCCAGAATTATAGTCACAGCGTCTTTGGCGCTGGCCTGGTTCATCTGTTCTGTATTCAGGTTCTCCTTATTGGAGGGGAGCGCGATGTTAAGAGTCTGGGTCTTAATCATCGTTGTACAAAGCATGAAGAATGTGATAAGCAACATGTTCATGTCCACCATCGGGGTGAAGTCCACACGGATGGTCATTTTTTTCTGGTGGTTCTTGCCTTTGCCGTTGCCACCTCCTGATTCAATCTGTGCCATGTTTCTTATTCATCTGTTTTCAATGCCGTGACAAGGGTAAATTTATTCTTACCCACTGTCTGCATGTTGTCCATAACCATGTGTACTACTTCGAACGATGTGTTCTGGTCTGCCTTAAGGGAGAAGCCGGTACCTTTAGAGATAGCTTGCTTCAGACCGTCGTTTGATGTCTTGGATATGGCGTTAATCCACATCTGGTATTCGGTATAGCCTTTCTTCGAGGAGCGGATACGCTCTTTCTCAGCTTCTGTCTGAGCTTTGATAGGTATACCGGATTTCATGCCGCGAGCTTCTTCTTTGCCGGAGAGCCATGCGTCCTGTTGTTCGCTGTCGGCGCTGAGGAAAGTGGGCAGTTGCTCAAAGGGGACACCAAAAGCACCTTGCTTGGCAAAGGCTTCCATCTGTTCGGCGGTAAATTTGACCTCTTTACCAGTCTGTTCCTTGTATTCGGCCTGCATGTTCTGGAGAAGCTCCTTGCGCATACTTTCGTTAGAAGCGCTGACTGCAGTGTCGTTGTTCATGGTCATCCAAACCTTTCCCTGGGGATTGACAAGGATTTCCACGACATTATTCATCGGCATTTCCTCTGTAGATACAGACGGCGGTGTCTGTGCCTGGTAGGGGGCTTTTGCCAAGAATGTGGAAGTCAACATGAAGAAGGTCAGCAGGAGCACAGTCACGTCACTCATCGCGGTCATGTCGATGAATGTGCTCTTTTTGTTTTGTTTTACTCTTCCCATATTGCTATTAACTTAATTTGGTTTATTTGGGTGTAGTGTTTACTTGTGATGCCTGACACAAATTAGTGAGTGGCAGAGAAAGTAGCTACGATAGAGAAACCAACTTCGTCGATAGCGTAGGTGAGGTTGTCGATTTTGTTTGTGTAGAAGTTGTAAGAGATAACGGCCAGGGCACCAGTGGCGATACCGGTAGCTGTATTGATAAGTGCCTCAGAGATACCGGTAGACAGCTGGGTTGCGTCAGGTGCACCTGAGTTTGCGAGAGCCTGGAATGATTTGATCATACCGAGCACTGTACCGAGCAGACCGACGAGAGTACCGAGAGTGGTGAGTGTAGCCACGATGGGCAGGTTCTGCTGCAGCGAAGGCATCTCGAGAGCTGTGGCTTCTTCTACTTCGTTGCGGAGGATAGTCAGTTTCTGCTCTTTAGAAAGAACTGTATTGGCATCGAGCTCTTTGTATTTTACGAGTACTGCGTGTACAACAGAAGCTACAGAACCACGCTGCTGTTTGCAACGGTTGAGAGCCTGGTCGATTTTGCCGGCGGCAAGATCCTGTTTGATGTTGAGCACAAATTTGGGAATTGAACCTTTACCTTTGGCAGAGCCGAGGGCGATCCAGCGTTCGATAGAGAGAACGATCACGGTGAAGAGGAGTGTGATGAGGATAGGTACGATAAATCCGCCTTTGTAGACTGTACCGAGGTAGTTGAGGGGGTGTCCGTTTACAGGATCATTGTCAGAGAAGTTAGAGGGGCTGCCCATTACGAAAAGGAACAGGATTACAGCGAAGATAGCGCATACTAAGATCACTAAGAAAGCGCTGCCGATACCCTTGACGTTGCTAATTTTTTCTTGCTTTTTAGGAGCAGCCTTGGGGGCTGCCGGCTTGGGAGTTGTAGCTTCCATAATCAGTTTTGAAAATTAGTTGATGTTAATGTTAAAATTATTTTTTTGTTGATTAGTTCTTATGATGCAGCCTGATGGCGGTAACGCACTTGCCGTGCGCTGTTTTCAGGTTACTTGGTTTTATGACTTGCTTTCATCTTTGAAGAGGGCGAGGATGTTTACCGTCATTTAGTGCGTTTTGTTTTTGATTATAATACGTAGTCTGTGCAGCGATATTGCATCGCGTCGACTTAAACTTTGCAAAATTACGGAATTATTTAGAATGCTACAACTATTATAGTTAAAATCTTTCTGTGTTTCACAACATATTTTCTGATTCTTGGTTTCGGAAAAATGACGTTGCTTACTTATGCTTAGTCGGGGATGGGTATTTTTGCAGGCTTTGAAATATGGTCGTGAAGTTGTGTGCTTTTTCTTATGTCTGC